>DLGN01000273.1:0-8476 GCA_002482715.1 Oxalobacteraceae bacterium UBA7693 | reverse complement strand
CGTCGAGAGGCTGGCGATGTATAGGCCATCCGCGGCGATGTCATGGGTTGCAGATGCCAGAGCGATTACGCCAAGTAAAGCAACAACGACTGCAATCGTGTTTGAAAACTGTAAAGTGAGCGCAATCAGACCTAGTGCGACGCCACCAATCATTTGAAAGAGCACGACGAAAAAACGCTTGTTATTGGAGGTTTCCAGTAATGGGCTCCAAAGAGGTTTAAAGGCCCATGCCAATACGAGAATGCCGGTCCAATGACCGATTTCTTGGTTGGAAACGCCCATGCTCTTGAACATAACGCCCGCGACAATCAGAACCACCNNACCCACAATGGCAGGCCTTCTGCAAAATACAAAGAGGGCACCCAAGTGAGTGGGTGACGTGATTTACTGTCGTTCATGTAAAAAATCTCCAGTGTGAATTCAAATGTTTTCAGATACTTAGCGCTGAACTTGGCGAGGTTGTTTGTCGCCCCGCACGATCTGACTTTATATTTTGGACGGGCACTTAAGTGGCAACTGAGTGGCAACCAAGTAGCAACTTACTAGCCTTGCAAGGCTAGGTCAACTGGTTTTACAAAATTAATGCCACTTAAGTACCAATATACAACTATACTCATTTTTATTTTTGATTTATTGACCACAAAATTTGGTTTTGAACTTAAATTTACTTAATAAAAAACAAGATTTAAGTATTTTCTAATTTTCATTTGCTCCCCGTGTTCTTTGGGAGAATTTAATAAGTGGTATTGACATATTGAAATCAAGCTTGACCTGATTTGATCTGATTTGAATTGATGGATACACGCATTTCGCGTTCAGTCAGGCTGTTTGAAATGACCTAGTGGCGTTGATCTGTGAATGTGGAGGGTGAAAAATACTATGCAAGAGAATACGAAATTGAACCAATCAAGTGGCCAGCGATTTTCATCCATTGATGCGCTACGTGGTCTCACCGTTGCTGCGATGCTCTTAGTGAACAATGCGGGTGATTGGAATCATGTCTATCCTTGGTTATCGCATGCAAGTTGGCATGGCGCGAATCCAGCGGATTTTATTTTCCCTTTTTTTCTCGTAATCGTTGGTGTGTCTTTGTATCTTGCAATGACACCTAAACTTGAGCAGGGCATTCAGGCTAGTCAGTTGGCGCAGACAGTTATCTGGCGCGCTTGTAAAATTTTCGCGTTGGGCGTGATTTTGCACATGCTTGCGCTTGCCTTGATTCCGGGGCGGGAATTTCGCTTGATGGGCGTGTTGCAACGAATAGGCTTGTGTTTCCTGCTTGCAGGCTTGGTACTGATTTACCTTCGCTCTTTGCGTTATCAATGCTTTGTGATTGTTGGTACTTTATTGTGCTACTGGTACTTACTCGCACAGACTGGTTCTTACGAGCCAAATTTAAATTTGGTTGATCAGATCGATACGCGTTTGTTAGGTAACTTGGCTTACAGCTACGATGCGAAGACCGGCTTCGCGCAAGAACCCGAAGGATTGCTTAGTAGTTTACCTGCTATGGTGTCGGTGTTATTAGGCATTCAGGCTGGCGCAATGCTGCGTCGGGGGCAGGCACATAAATTATGGCAATTCGGTTTGTTGCTAGGCTTACTTGGTGCTATCTGGTCACTTGTTTTGCCACTCAATAAACATTTATGGACACCATCATTCGTTTGTTGGACCACAGGTTTCGCTTACTTATTGATATGGCTAATGCATCGTTTGGTGGATGAAAGAAAAGCACCCGCGATAGGATTAAGTTTTGGCGTGAATGCGATTGCAGCGTATGCTGGTTCTTGGTTCGCTACTTGTATTTTGGCAGCCACAAGCTGGGGCGATAAAATTTACAATGCATGGTTGGTTCCTACTTTTACTTCGTGGACTAGCCCTTACTTTACTTCCTTTTTGTTTGCTGTGGTATTTACTGGCTTATTTGCAATGATCATGTGGATGCTGCGCAGACTAGGCTGGCGATTCTCAATTTGAACGTCTAGTGAAAATAGTCCCTGCGGTTGTTATCTGCAGCTTCCAAGTAAAAGTCGAATTCGAAATACCTTCAATGTCAGTTCATTTGCTTAAAGATTGTTAATTCCTTGATATAGCGCCTGCATAAGTGTTGCTTCAATAAGTCGGGTATGCCAAGAAAGTTCGGCAGTGTAGAAATACTCTGCTAGGATAATAGTGAAGCGTCAAATCATTCTATATCGTCTGATTTGTATTTCATTGCGTCGCGTCTTGGTGAGGTAATGCATGTCGAACAAACGCATTTCTATGTCGGATATCGTGCTAGGTCAGCCCTTGCAATGGGACATCTTTGGCGTCGATGGTAACTTGTTGTTGAGACGTGGGTTTGTGGTGAATAATACGCATCAGGTCGAGGCACTTATTGAGCGCGGACTGTATGTTGATGGCGCCGTATTAGAGGGCGCCGATAAAGATAAAAAAATTCCTAAAGTCGTCGAGCAACCATCTGTTGTCCGCCTCATTTCTCAGGTGCGTAATGATGTACGTACCCTCTCATACAATTTGAGTAGTGTGGAAAATCCACGCGAAAAATTTCTCACATTAGCGAAGTATGTTTTGTTTGCCACTCGCATTGATACGGATGTCGCGTTGGGCTGCATACTATTGCATCAAGAAGGCAATTATTCTTCGCGTCATTGTGTTGATACTGCGGTAGTAGCGATAGTCATTGGGAAGGCACTTAAAAAATCGGAAGACGAATTGATTTTGTTGGTCGCTGCTTGCCTTACCATGAACTTGAGTATGTTGCGACAGCAAGAGCGTTTGCAAGAAAAAAGCGAAGGCCTAAATGCAGAGGAGCAGGAGTTAATTTTTCGCCACCCGCATGATAGCGTCAAACAATTAATGGACGCTGGCATTCATGATGAAACTTGGTTGTCTTGGGTATTACATCATCATGAAAATGAGGATGGTAGTGGCTACCCGGCAAAGAAACGTAGTGCTGAAATACCGCAGAACGCTAAAATTATCTCTATCGCAGATCGTTATTGCGCAAGAGTTTGCGCGCGTAGCTATCGCAAATCACTTTTGCCAAATGCCGCGTTAAGAGATATTTTGATTGGTGGTAAAAATACGGTCGATATGATGTTGGTGACTTTGTTTATTCGTGAGCTGGGAACTTATCCAATTGGTACTTTCGTTCGTTTGGAAGATGGCGCGATAGGCGTTGTTACCAGCAAAGGAGCGACGACCACAACGCCCTATGTACATTGCCTGCTTGGGCCGCGTGGCGTGCCGCTAGCTGCGCCGATTAAACGTGATACGCAAAAACCTTTACATGCAATACGAGAAGTCTTACATCGAGATCAAATCGCGATGCGTTTTAGTATGCGACAATTGTGGGGCGATGTTGCGGCCCAATAATTGACTGTGTGACTGGCCGTACTGCCTGATCTTTTAATCTTTTGTGAATCGAAAAAATATGACGCAAAGCATGTTTGAATTTGGTGCAGAAAAATCAGATGATGTGATCGCTAATGCGACACCAGGAGAGCAAGAAATGGATGATATACCTGAAAGTAGTCAGTCGAAATATTGTGATCTGGTTTATATCTACTCTGCGGATGTCGCGTATATGCATGAGCTGTCCGCCGCCTTGGGTGCTTTTGACCATGAAGTGATCGGTTTTTTTGACCTTGAAGAATTTCGCGCTGCGATCTTGGTCAGAGCTCCCGCTGCTGCTGTATTAGACATCGATTCAGAAGGCGGCAAGTTGGCAAAAAGTGCGATGGCAACCAGAGTGATTACCAGTTTTCCAGTGATTTATATTTCTGCAATTGATAATTTCGAAGATCGTTTGTTGGCCGTGCGTGAAGGCGCAGAAGGGTATTTCATTAAACCAATTGATGTGCAAGCACTGAGCGTCAAAATTGATGAGAAAATCGCGAAAAATACGGTGCGCTCTTATCGAGTGTTGGTAGTTGATGACGATGAGTTCTTTTTGAGTTTTTTCGACGCTGTATTGAGCAGCGCAGGAATGCATGTGCGCTCATTAATGGATCCTACGCAAATTTTAGATGCCATTAAAAAGTTTAAACCAGAATTGATTTTGACTGATTTGTATATGCCACAGTGCAATGGGATTGAGATGGCAAAGGTCATACGGCAGAATAATCTTTATGTCGAAATTCCGATTGTGTTTCTCTCTTCGGAAACAGAAATGCAAAAGCAGTTAGGAGCGATGGAAACTGGCGCTGATGATTTCTTAACCAAGCCGATCGACCCTGAAAAATTAATTGCCTCGATTTCTGCAAGGGCAGAGCGATATCGGAATTTGCGCAAAAAAGTGTGAGTCGCCGCGGAACCCGAGAGCCCTTGGCATTTCGGGCTTAAGGATAAAAAATACCGACTTCGTAGTTGGATGCTTTGATCGTGTTCAACTCGAAGTGTAATTTATGATTGCTCTCACTACGTGCTGCAATACCCTTGGCCAGATCAGTTTTATTGTTCAAATACTCGGTCGGTTGAAAAACTTTTTGCAATACCGTTTTTCCACGTAGATCTTTGAGTGTCAGTTCAAGTGCAGGCCATTCTTGTGCGGTATTACTCTTGTTTTGAATCTGAAATGCCAAGGTGTTGATTCTGAGCTCTTCATTTAAGATTAATAACTCACTACCTGCCAACTCCAACATTTGTCTTTGCGCGGGCAATTTAATTTGACATGCCAATAACTGACATGCGCGTAGCAAGTGGGGTTTTGTTGCAGGCCATTCTGCAGCAATTGTGGAGCGAAAGAAATACGTGCTTTGCAATACAATCGCCATCAGCAAAATCAAACAAGATAATGACCACCCGAAGGTTTGCCATTTTCCATAACGACGTTTTTTTTCTGCCAATAGGACAAATCCTGGCGTGACGTCCGTATCATCAGTGTCGCCGGAGTGCGATACGTCTTGCTCAGTAAGGCTGTCTGGCGATTCTTTGATTCTCTGTGGGCTAGTCGTCTTGTTGAGGAATAATGGGTCTTCCACTGTGTTGTGATCGGGAGTGAAAGATTCCAGCGACATTTTCTCATCAAAGCTGGGCTCATGCCTCGACCATTCTTTCGCGTCTTCGTCGAGAATTGCAGCACGGTTTTCCAGCTCTAATTGATGCAGCAATTCAGCCTGCTCTACTAAGGCTTGTTCTTCGGATGTTAGTTCAAATTCCAGTTTGCCAGTTAGTGGAGGAGCTTGGCGTTTTGGAGTTTCTTTTTCGGGTTGAACACCCAATTCAGGTTCGATTGTTTCTAAGTGCGCTGAAAACTGCTTTATTAGATTAGCTTGCGCTGATTCTGTTGCAGTTGTTGTGGCTTCTGTTGGTACTTCTGCCGTTGCTACTGTCGCTGCGATGTCTATGACCACTTGATCGTTAGCGCTTTGTTCAGATGATGCCGTGATCTTAAACATTTGATCGAATGCGTCGATGTCATCTTCTGTTATGTCCAGCGTATCAGTCTTCCCATCCGCAATCGCAGTTTCATCATCTGCGTTAGCATTGACATCGATAGATGTTTCGACTGGCAGCGTTTGTTGAAGATCGATATCTTCATGTGACGTTGAGGAAGAACTGAAGTCTACGTCCTGCGTTATATCGCTTGTGGAAGTGCTATTTGCGGAAACATCGTGATTTGGCGTAGCCGATGCGACTTCTGTGGATGCAATGATTGATTCTTGATCTTGTTCTTTGGGAACAGAGACGTCAGTTGATTGCGCCAGCTCCAGATTGTTGTCTGCGCTCGAAATTTTTTCGACGCTGGTATCAAGTTCTGAAGCAATAACAGTTGGCTCTGCAGTCGTTTGCAGCAATTCTTCAGGCGCATTGGTTTCGACCTTAAAATCCGGTGAAACATTCTGAGTTTCGTCTGGTGCTTCTGGCTTCTGCAAAGCTGGCGCTGTCCGAGGTGCTTCACCTGGTGCGAGCAAATGTTCTATACCATTGAAGGTAAGTTGACAGGCACCACAACGCACCATGCCAGCGTGCAATTTGAGCTGGTCGTTAGCGACCCGAAAGCTGGTGTAGCAATGAGGACATTGGGTCGCGAGCGCCATGATATGGTCTGAGTTGAAAGAATCTTAGTTGGCAGAAACGTTGCGGCGACCATGTAAGGCTACCCAGCCTTCGCGTTCTTGCCAAACGCTTAATTGGATAAAGGGCGCATACGCGGCGGCCACTTCTTCAGCTTGACGTGCTAATACGCCAGATAAGATGAGTGCGCCTCCGGCGGCAACGCGGCCAGACAGCATTGGTGCCATCAGTTTTAATGGGCTGGATAAAATATTCGCAACGACGACATCAAATTGATGTGAGGCTGGATATTTCTCACCGAACTCTTCAGGCAGAGAAAATTCAATCTCGCATTGATTGCGCTCTGCATTGATATTGGCGGATTCAATGGCTTGTGGGTCGATATCGACACCGATGACTTTATTGGCCTGTAATTTTTTCGCTACCATTGCCAGAATACCTGAGCCACAGCCGTAATCGAGCACAGACAAATTTTGTGGTGCGTGTGCTTCCAGCCATTCCATGCATAAACGCGTAGTAGGGTGACTGCCAGTTCCAAAGGCAAGGCCAGGGTCGAGTTCTAAAACCAATGCACTTGGATCGGGTACTTCATGCCAGCTTGGCACGACCCAGATATTTTTGCCGATGTGTATGGGTTCAAATTGGGATTGGGTTAAGCGTACCCAATCTTGTTCTTCGACATTCCGAGTGGTAAAGGCGGGTACCTCTGCCAGCTTGATTGATGCAGCCGCATTAGCGACTAAGGCGGCGTGATCAATATCGGTATCTGCCAGCGCAACGACGCGGCTGCGTTCCCAAGCGCGTTCGGTGATTTCCATACCCGGTTCACCAAATAGCGGTTTCTCTGCATCTGTGCCTTCGTCTGCATCTTCGACTGAAACCGACAAAGCGCCCGCATCCATTAAAGCATCGGATAAATTTTCTGCGTGATCGCGAGCGACTTCAATGATGATTTCTACCCAGGCCATAATGTGCTTTCAATTTCAAAAAACATGTTCGTACGCCAAAAAGTAGCGACGATTTAAATCAAAAAACGCGATTGAATATAGTATCTCAATCGCGTCGTGGAAACTACCGAACTAGCTAAGCGCTACGAAATTTATTTTGCCTTCTTCGACAATACTGGCATATCCGCTAATTTATGTTCGAGGTAGTGAATGTTCGTACCACCTTCGATAAAGCGCGCATCAATCATGAGTTCGCGGTGTAGCGGGATATTTGTTTGTATGCCTTCGACAACCATTTCCGACAGAGCGATTTGCATGCGGCGAATCGCCTGTTCACGAGTTGAGCCGTAGGAAATGACTTTACCGATCATGGAATCATAATTCGGTGGGACAAAGTAGCCAGCGTAAGCATGTGAATCAACTCGGATACCAGGACCGCCTGGCGTATGCCAAGTGGCGATGCGTCCAGGTGAAGGTGTGAATTTGAATGGATCTTCTGCATTGATACGGCATTCGATGGAGTGACCACGCAATTCGATATCCGATTGTTTGAAACGCAGCTTGTCACCGAAGGCGATGTGGATTTGTTCTTGAACGATATCGACACCGGTAATCATTTCTGTGACTGGATGTTCAACCTGCACGCGGGTATTCATTTCAATGAAATAGAATTCACCGTTTTCATACAAGAATTCAAAAGTGCCTGCGCCACGATAACCAATCTTGCGGCAAGCCTCTGCACAACGGTTACCAATTTTCTCGATTGTTTTACGTGGAATGCCTGGTGCCGGTGCTTCTTCAATCACTTTTTGATGACGACGTTGCATGGAGCAATCGCGCTCACCCAGCCATACGGCATTGCCATGCTGATCGGCCAAGATCTGGATTTCCACGTGACGTGGATTTTCCAAGAATTTTTCCATATAGACTTCAGGATTGCCAAATGCAGCACCGGCTTCCGTCTTGGTCATCGTGACAGCATTTAATAATGCAGCCTCAGTATGCACTACGCGCATACCACGACCACCACCACCGCCAGCTGCCTTGATGATGACTGGATAACCCACTTTGCGCGCGGTTTGTACGATTACTTTAGGATCATCTGGCAAAGCGCCTTCAGAGCCAGGTACGCAAGGAACGCCAGCTTCTATCATCGCGTGTTTCGCTGAAACTTTATCGCCCATCAAACGGATAGATTCGGCACGTGGGCCGATGAAGACAAAGCCAGATTGCTCAACACGTTCTGCAAAATCGGCATTTTCAGATAAAAAGCCATAGCCTGGATGAATTGCTTGTGCATCCGTAACTTCGGCGGCACTGATAATTGCGGGCATACTCAAATAGCTGAGATTAGACGGGGCAGGGCCGATACATACAGATTCATCTGCTAATTTGACGTATTTGGCTTCGCGGTCGGCTTCACTGTGAACGACGACGGTTTTGATCCCCATCTCACGACAGGCGCGCTGAATACGGAGGGCGATTTCGCCACGATTGGCGATCAGAAT
>DLGN01000086.1 GCA_002482715.1 Oxalobacteraceae bacterium UBA7693 | reverse complement strand
GTGTTGCACGAGCCACAGTTATGCACCATATTTAATGCATTGAGCATAGCTTTACCAATTTGCTCAGCACCTTCTCTATCATGTTGCAGTAAGTGGTAAGTCATACGCAAGGCAGATTTAGGGCCAACGCCAGGCAAACGTCGTAAAGCCTCTGCAAGCTGTTCCAAACTACTTAATGATTTCACGCGGCGACCTCAATGAAAGAAGCGCATCAAAATTTGATGCGCTCCGAAATAAATTAGAACAAAAAACGAACTAGAAAAGCGGCAACTTAAAACGGCATCTTAAAGCCCGGCGGCAAAGGCATTCCAGCTGTCAAGCCAGCCATTTTCTCTTGACTGGTTGCTTCTGCTTTACGTACCGCATCATTAAAAGCTGCAGCCACCAAGTCTTCCAACATATCTTTATCGTCAGCCAACAAAGATGGATCGATGGTTACGCGCTTAACGTCGTTCTTACAGGTCATGACCACGCGTACCAAACCTGCACCAGACTGCCCCTCAACTTCAACCAAAGCCAATTGATCTTGCGCTTTTTTCATATTGTCTTGCATCGCTTGCGCTTGCTTCATCAAACCTGCAAGTTGATTTTTCATCATAATAAATTCTCCTAAGTAAAATAAGTAAAGGACGTTTTGGCATCACCATACATCGATGGAAGAGCAACAAAACCTCCGCTAAATTGGACGTACACTGCCAGTCAAAATACTGGCACCAAATTCACGCATTAAGGTCTGCACAAAATTATCCGATTGTATCGCTTGTTCGGCTTGAACTTGACGTTCGGCGCGTTCAGCGACCGCTTGCGCATTGGCAGTCTGCTCAACAGCACCAATCTCAAAATCAATTCGGATCTCACGCCCAGCATCAGCAAAACGTTCGTTTAAAGCGGTAGTCAGTTTTTCACCGCTCCCAGCCGACAATAATGTTTGCAATGGCACACATAATTTAAACAGAATTGCATTCCCATTGATACCGCAATGCTTCAGTTCACTTTGTTGTGCCAATTGCTGCGCCACGCCGCGCAATGGCAAGGAAGCTGCAAGCTTGGGCCAATGTCCGTCCCAGCTAATTTCGGCTATCGGCATTAATTGCAGAGGCTTACTAACTAGCGCAGCAGGCGCGACAAGAATATCTTCTGTTTCCTTTATCGCTGTCACCTGCAATGCTATTTCTGGAATCACCGGAACCTGAGTTGTCTCATGGATTGCTGGAGCTTCTACAACCAAAGAAATCACATTTGCCTGTGCGATCGACTCAAGTGGCAATTCAGCAGAAGCTTCCTCAGTCCAATAATCAGCTTCTTGAATATCTTTACGACGACCTGTTGGCGACGTTACTTGTGTTGCTTGCGCTTCAAAATCAAGATCATCCCAAGGTGGCGGCATCGGATTATCGTCCACATAGTTTGGCAAACTGCTTGCAGAACTATGCTGTACGACTGGAGCTGGCGTGGTAACAGATTCACTCTTCATTGGCAACACAGGTTCCGCTACCACTGATTGCGGCACAGGAGATTGTTGATTCACTTGTTTCTTACCACCACCTGCCCGCGCCGCTGCAAGCGCTGCCATCGCAGGACTCATGGGCTTGGCGGATGGTGTAACACTGTGAGTCTCAGGCGATGCTACTGTGATAGTTGACGCCGCAGGAGCTAACACAGGTTCAGCTGCAGCTATTGGCGTCGTCGTTTGTACTGACATTGGCGAACTAGGCGAACTTGTCGGCGACGCAATTGAAGCACGTACAGGAGTTTGACTTGGTAAAGATGGGCTTGGACGCGCCGCCGCTGGTGCTTGTATTGCTACCGGACGATTTGAACCCACACCACCTGCACCACCACCAGTCACAGTTGCCGCCGACGCAGGTCGAAATGCCAACATGCGCAGTAAAGTCATACTAAATCCAGCATACTCATCAGGCGCTAAGCCAATTTCATTTCGACCATGTACTGCAATTTGATAAAACAGCTGAACTTCTTCTTTACTCAGGCTCTGAGCCAGGCGTAATAATTCAGTCCGCTCGGGCAGATCATCAGCCAGAGCAGCGGGCACCATTTGCGCAATGGCGATTTGATGCAACATACTGCCCAAATCTTGCAAAGCCGCTTTATACGACAAGCTACGCGCCGACATTTCGTCTGATACAGCCAATAAAGCCGCGCCATCTTCTGCAACCAAGGCATCTAACAAACGAATTAAATACGATTGATCTAAGGCACCGAGCATACTTTGCACAGCATCTAAACTAACTTTTCCAGCAGCATACGCGATTGCCTGATCGGTAAGAGATAAGGCATCTCGCATAGATCCATGTGCACCTTGCGCTAACAAACGTAAAGCAGGTACCTCGAATTCAATCTGTTCTTGCCCCAAAATATTTTCCAAATGTCCAACGATATGTCCAGGCGGCATTTGCTTAAGATTAAATTGCAGGCAGCGAGATAGAACCGTAACAGGAATTTTTTGTGGATCGGTGGTCGCCAAAATAAATTTCACATGCTCAGGCGGCTCTTCCAAAGTCTTCAACATCGAGTTGAAAGCATGGTTGGTCAGCATATGCACCTCGTCTATCATATAGACTTTAAAGCGTGCATTGGAAGGTGCGTAGATTGCTTGTTCAAGCAAAGATGCCATCTCATCGACACCACGATTTGATGCCGCATCCATTTCTATGTAATCAACAAAACGACCCGCATCAATCGAAGTGCATGCATCACAAACGCCACAAGGCTGAGACGTAATACGTTTTTCACAGTTAAAGGATTTTGCCAAAATGCGGGATAAGGTAGTTTTACCAACACCGCGCGTGCCAGTAAACAAATAGGCGTGATGTAAACGCTGCTGTTCGAGCGCGTGACTTAAAGCACGCACCACATGCTCTTGACCAACCAAGGTTTCAAAACTTTTTGGGCGATATTTTCGGGCGAGGACTTGATAGGACATCTGGCAATTTTACCTTATTCTTGCGCGCAAAAAAATCGCGATTGATCGATGAGAAATATTGCAGTCTAGCGTATTTAATTTTAGTAATTGACGAGTACCAGCTAACATTAACGATGAATCTGATTGAGATTGTTTGCTGTTTTTTTCTGGACTATCTGTTCTTCGTCCCTATAGCCAAATGATAAGAAGCAAAGCTCATCAAGACGCTGCTGCATTTTAAAGAATTTTACGCAGATCCGCAGCTCTATTTTATGTGGATATAAGAATAATGGCGCAATCCTGCTTCTACATTACACATCAAAAAAAGCGTAACAAAAGCAAGTCATCTAGAACTACATTAATCTAAAGAGTAGGAAGTTGCAGAAAGAACTAGGATTTCGGAGCGAGTCCAAGATAGAAAGAGGCGAGCCTGATCTGCGGCACTTACGGGAAATGACTGTGGCTGCTTCGTTCCCGACCTGACCAGATTGGTCACGCCGCAATGCGCAGGGGCCCGCCAAGCCGCATTATAGCGCATTGCTCACCGTTCGTGAGTGAAAAATCACAGCACTGATAAAACCACCAACTAGATACCTAACTCTTGCCAGATATGATCTATACGTTTTTTGACTTCCGGTGACATCTGAATTGTTGTACCCCATTCACGTGTAGTCTCACCCGGCCATTTATTTGTCGCATCCAAACCCATCTTACTTCCTAAGCCACTAATCGGCGATGCAAAATCCAAGTAATCAATCGGCGTATTATCCACCATGGTCGTATCGCGGATAGGATCAACTCTGGTTGTAATCGCCCAAATGACTTCTTTCCAATCTCGAATATTGACGTCTTCATCCACCACAATAATAAATTTAGTGTACATAAATTGGCGTAAAAAACTCCAAACACCAAACATCACACGCTTTGCATGACCGGCATAAGATTTTTTCATCTGCACGACAGCCATCCGATAACTACATCCTTCAGGTGGCAAGTAAAAATCTGTTATTTCAGGAAATTGTTTTTGTAGCAGTGGGATAAACACTTCATTTAACGCGACACCAAGTACGGCAGGCTCATCCGGTGGTTTTCCAGTATAAGTCGAATGATAAATAGGATCTCGGCGCATGGTAATTCTATCGATCGTGAACACCGGAAAACTATCTTGTTCATTGTAGTAGCCGGTGTGATCACCATACGGCCCCTCCAGTGCATGCTCGTATCCGCTAGGATGAGACTCATCAGGGTATATATGTCCTTCTAGTACAATTTCTGCCGACGCAGGCACTCTAAGCTCACTACCAATCGCCTTCACCAACTCGGTTCGACTACCACGCAATAAACCTGCAAACTGATATTCAGACAAACTATCGGGCACTGGCGTTACGGCACCTAAAATAGTCGCCGGATCTGCACCCAAAGCAACTGCAATGGGGTAAGGCTGTCCTTTAGTGGCCAAGGCATGCTCTCGAAAATCTAATGCGCCGCCACGATGTGCTAACCAACGCATAATCACTTTATTTCGACTTAAGACCTGCTGTCGATAGATCCCTAAATTCTGACGTTTTTTATGCGGCCCTTTCGTAATCACCAAGCCCCAAGTAATCAAAGGTGCTACATCGCCTGGCCAACAGTGCTGTATCGGTAATCGTCCAAGATCAACATCATTTCCCTCCCAAACAATCTCCTGACATGGTGCACTACGCAGTTCTTTTGGCGCCATGTCCCATACAGCTTTGACGAGAGAACCGAGACCGAGAATATCTTTAAAACCTTTCGGCGGCTCAGGCTCCTTTAGCGACGAAAGGACATGTCCAATTTTTCGCAGCTCGCTAATGTCGTTCGCCCCCATTCCCATTGCTACTCGCTTGGGTGTGCCAAATAGATTTCCCAAAACAGGTATTGTGTGACCAGTGGGATTGGTAAACAACAATGCTGGACCTTCCGCTCGCAAGGTACGATCACAAATTTCGGTCATCTCCAAAATCGGCGAGATTGGTGTAACTATTTGTTTTAATTCATTTTGTTGCTGCAATTGGGAAATAAAATCCCTTAAATCTGAATATTTCATCTTTTTTTACGAATTCGGTTGATCAAAGAGTTTACTTAAAATACTTAGCCAAGTAATTGATTTCATTAGGCTTTGCTGCATTGCAGCACGAAAAGTAAGATCCAAAAGTTATTAAGAACTCGATTTATAGTATTGACTCGATATAAATGCACACCTACAATTCGCCCAACTTTGAAAACTACTGGATTGATTAACAGTAATATTTTGAAGTTTAGTTCGAGTTCGTCGCTTAATGTAAATGACAGAACTCAACTTTGGGACTCGGGATCTCATGTATGAGTAAGGACAAAAAATCTCCTTACATCAAATCAGGCGAAAGCCTCAACCCGAATATCGTTATTTATTCTTTTCTGCCATGCCATCGCAAGACCGAAAAGAATGAAGAACTCCGGCGTCTTGGTGTTGACATTGTATGTCAACACCAAGACGATGTTTCTGATTCGTAGATGGGCATGTTTCGCCATTACTGGTAAATATGCGTGACACTTCTCGACAATTCAGGAGGTTGTATGCTTCAAAATTTAATTCTAACAGCTCGCTCTCCAAGCAAGTGTATATCTGCAGAAAAAGAGCTTGCTCGTCTATTAGCTAGCAAGTCAAAGGTCAATGTACTTACCACCATATTACATCTTACATCTGGCTTAGGCTTAATCGCATTAGTTGTACTTGGTAGCATGTTTGTAAATCCAGACCTAGCAGAAAAATTCCGTGTATTGTCACCATTTAGCGATGACACCACGATCGCAGTTGAAGACAAAGTAGCGGAACCAAACTTAGCGCTACTGATGGCTACCCCTCAATTAGTTAGTCAAGTTGGCGACGTAGAAACTGGTGCAAACGCAAGCACTGAGGGCAATTACCAAAACTTAATTGGTACGCAGCGTCAACAACAACTTGTAACCAATTGGCTGTCAAAACGCTATCGCGTCGCAGATGAAGCAATCGATATGCTCGTCTCCGCTACTTACCTCACTGCGAAAGAAACCAAATTAGATCCCTTGTTGATCTTATCGGTTATCGCAATTGAGTCACGTTTCAACCCATTTTCAGAGAGTCCGGTTGGCGCACAAGGATTAATGCAAGTGATGTCCAAAGTGCATCATGAAAAATTTTCTGATTTAGGTGGCATCAAAGCTGCACTCAATCCCGTAGCCAATATCAAGGTTGGCGCAATGATTCTCAAAGAATATGTTAACAGTGCAGGTTCTGTTGAAGCTGGTTTGAAGCGTTATGTCGGCGCAGCTGATATGGAAACAGATGGCGGCTATGGAGGCTTAGTGATGGCCGAGTACAAACGCCTAAAAGATGTCGCTGCTGGCAAATCCGTATCGATTTACTCGACAACCGCGAAACCAAGTATGATTTCACGACCGCAGGAAGTTAACGACAAACGTCCAGATGAAATCACGCAACAAGCATCCATGAACACAGATCAAATTGCAGGAATCTAAAAGTTTTTCTAGCAATCCTTGATGTTTGAAAGGCGCACCACATAGATCAATACTATAAGGTGCGTTTTTTATTGGCACCCCATGCCAATTAGACGTTGGCTTCATCCACACGTGTTTCAAAACCAAAATCATAGTCCGCAGCCACTTTCATTACCGCGTCGCGGAAGTCACGCATCATTTGTGATCGTATCCCACCACCAGGATATGCCAAGACGTATTCATAGCTAATCTTGGCAGAAAACGGACGAACAACGACACCATTAGATGCCCAAATTTTGGCGGCAAATGGCTCAACGATTGACAGACCTAATCCATTAGCAACCATTGCATAACGTGTATGCGATGTATGCGTCTTAATCACATTTCTAGGGACACTACCAACGTCAATCAAACTTTGTCGCTCTTTCTCATAATTCTGAGAAATAATAGGCACCCATCCAATCATATTTTCTTCATGTAAATCTTCAGGAGAAATAGACTCTTTTAACGCAAGACGATGTCCTTCTGGCATCGCACACATCACGTTTACCTTCAAGATTTTCTCAATTTCAATTCCTGCAAATGGAGGAAAATCGAGTGCGATCGCCATATCTACTTTCATATCTTGCAGGCGCACTAAAATTTCTGGTCCGTTACAAGTATCGATCGTCACCGGGACATCTGGATGATATTTAAAAAACTCTTTAAGAACGAGAGGCATCAGTGTCGTTGACAGCACAAACAAACAGGCAACCGAAATTCCCTCAGGTGTCTCATTACGAATATTGCTAGCTACCTGCGTTAAGCGCTCTAAGCCTAGAAAGTTTTCTTCGACCGCTCGATAAAATCGAACACCAGCTGTGGTTGGCTCTAATCGCCCTTTTGATCGATTAAACAGCCGAAACCCAAGAGTTGCCTCTAAATCAGACACTAAACGACTAATTGCCGGCTGGGTTATATTCATCTTTCTTGCCGCGCCAATACTCGTGCCTGCGACCATAAGACAACGAAAAGCTTCGATTTGTCTAAATTTCATCATTACTCAAGGAGCTTTTAAGTTAAAATATTTTTTAAACAACATAAGAGCTATCACAAAATCACATAGAGTATGTGATTTTGTGAGTAGACATGATACGTGAATTTTGAAATACTCAAGTACACATGTGCACAAGAGGCGACAAGCCCAACGCATGTAGATAAGAATAAGTAAAAAATAAGCACAAAAAATACTCAAAAGGTAAATATCAACGTGTCTTAGGCAAAACCAAAGTGCACCTTGAATAAAAATGAAAATAATCTTTTGAACGCCCTGGGGAGGTAAACGAAATGTTAGCTTGTGGCACGGTAAAACTTTTTGGTATAGATGAAAAACTTGACCTGACGACGGGTCTTCGACGCTCAAAATTAACCCACCTTTATCTAGGCGACATTCAAGCTGAATCGAGCTTTGAATGTTTGGCATTTGCTGGCAACACAGACTCATCAAGTTTTGTTGGACTAGAATACCTCACAGGTAGAATTGGTGACCGTGTGGGTGGATTTATATTGCAACACATTGGCTCAATGAAATCTGGTCAGTCCATTAGCACCTTAAATGTCATTTCTGGATCAGGAACTGGTGATTTTGCGGGAATTAAAGGGCATGGGCGAACAACTTGGAGCTCTACAGGAACCGATGTCTCACAAGTCTTATTAGAATACAGTTTCGAATAAATTGACGCTCATAAAAAAACCGATGATTCAACTCATCGGTTTTTTACTCAATACGCAAATAATTTGCCAACTATTTCAATATTTATTGCCTTAGTTTTACTTCTTACTTTCAACTTCAACCGTGCGTAAACGTGTCGCCAATTTATCTAATACGCCATTGACATACTTGTGACCATCCTGTCCACCAAACGATTTTGTTAACTCAACGGCTTCGTTAATAATTACCCGATATGGAATTTCTATATGATTCTTCATTTCATAGGCGCCGATTAACAAGGCAGCGTGCTCAATCGGCGACAATTCGGCGATTCCACGATCAATAAATGGCGCAAATTCCTCACGTAATTGAATTGACTGATTGATCGCGCCATGTAATAAGGCATCAAAATGTTCGCGGTCAGCTTTATCGAAACCATGTGCTTCACGAATGTGCGCGTCAATCACACCAGAGTCTTCATTATTTAACAGCCACTGATAAATTCCTTGTAATGCGAACTCACGTGCACGATGACGTGGCGAGCGACTTTTACTTGGGTTTGCGTGTTGGGTATTTGATGTCATTCTATTTCCTATATTTACTTTTATCTTTGCATCGTGCTGTCACTCTAGAGACGACACAATTTACCCTTGCTCGTATTCGATGCCCTCTGTCGCTTCTGCAAGCTCTTCTAAAGCGAGAGTCAAGTTAGCCATTTCCACTGCAACACGAGCTGCATCAGCACCTTTTTCGTGCATACGTGCTTCCGCCTGAGCATCATTTTCGGTCGTCAAAATTGCATTTGCAATTGGGATTCCAGTGTCCAGACCCACGCGCGTGATACCAGCACCAGACTCATTTGATACCAACTCAAAATGATAAGTTTCACCTCGGATCACCGCTCCGAGCGCAATCAGCGCATCAAATTGATGCGTCGCCGCCAGCTTTTGCAAGGCTAAAGGGACTTCTAGCGCTCCTGGCACGGTAACATGAAGGATATCTTCATCCATGACACCTAGTTGTCGTAATTCTTGCAAACATGAATCTAATAAGCCTGCGCCAACATTTTCATTGAAGCGCGCCTGTACGATCCCAACACGTACCCCAGCACCATCTAAATTTGATTCGTAATGTCCAACTGTCATTTTCATTTCCTCTCGAGACCATCAGGGTCTCATTTAGTTTTTCATCTTATTTTCAATTTACTTGTCAGCAAATTTACAGCGATTACTTTACTGTAGAACTATCCAGATAACCTGTCACTTCCAAGTTGAAGCCTGTCATTGATGGCATCTTACGCGGGTTTGCCAACAATCGCATC
>DLGN01000284.1 GCA_002482715.1 Oxalobacteraceae bacterium UBA7693 | reverse complement strand
TTTTAGGACTTATGCAAAATTGCGCTGACTAGGCGGGATGCTGAAGACAGTACAAGCTGTTAGGCGAGGCGAACCAACAACGCCAGCGTCTGTTCTGCGTAAGTCCTATGTTTAATGTTCCTTGAGGTAATGACCTTCAAGTCCTGGCGCATGTTCTTTGATCGCCTGATTAAAATGGTGTCTTAACTTTGCCATGGTTTTTACCTCATCCCAGTCATGGCTTTGTTTGAAGCCATTGGCGATGTGCTGGGCGATGTCACTTAGGATATTACCCCAGACTTCTAGTTCATCGATGTCGCAATCTTCTGCGTCTTCGTACATGCCGAGCAGAAGTGAGATATTGCAGGAGCCATTGCCCAGCCAGACGCGGATCATTTCTGTTGCGTCTGGATCACCGGCGTTCTCAATTGGTATAACTAGTTCACGCATTGCTAATCCTTTATTGTTTATAAGGGACACGACCTGTAGGCACGACGCTAGACGCATGCATGCAATGTCCGTGCTGATCGTCAAAAAACATATGTGGCTTAAATGCCGCCAGTACCGCAGATTTATTCACGCCGCCCATGAAGAAGGTTTCATCAATCGCGATATTCCAGGCGCGCAAAGTGCGTATTACACGTTCGTGTGCCGGTGAGGAGCGGGCAGTCACTAAGGCAGTGCGTAGTGGAAGTGCGCGACCATCGGGTGCTTTGAAATTATTCTGAATATACGATAGGGCGACCAACAAACGCGCGAACGGCCCTTCGGGCAAAGGTTTTTTTGCATTCTCGCGCTCGTGTTGTTCAAAGGCTTCTATGCCTTGTGATTGATAGATTTTTTCTGCTTCGTCCGAAAAAATCACGGCATCGCCGTCAAAGGCAATGCGAATCTGATCAAGGTCGGCGACGTTTTCTGCTAACTGATACAGCAGTGCGGATGCTACACCAGCGTTGATCGCTGCTTGTACATCGTCTTCGTGCAAGGACAAAAATAGACTGACATTAAACGCCTGCAAATAAGAAGAAAGTGACGCACCACCCGCCAACACAGCGCGGCTGATATCTAAGCCGTAATGGGTAATTGAGTTAAATATACGCAAAGACGTTTCAGACGAATTGCGCGACATGATGACGACTTCGACTAATCTTTGTCCAGGCGTGAGCTGATTTAACTTCAATAAGGCTTTGACTAAAGCGAAACCAGAGCCGGGTTTGAGAATTTCATTTTCATGTGCTAATTGATGCTGGCGATAAGCGTCTAATCCCTGTTGCTGGAAAATTGCTTCCTCTGCTTCCAGGTTAAACAGGGCACGCGATGAAATCCCAATAACCAATAAATTGTCGAGTGAATAAGGCATGTTTGTAGGATATTAAGCTGAAGGAAGTATCGTGTTCAGGTGCGAAATCAGTAGGTCAATTTCTTCTACCGTATTGTAATGCGCAATCGAGACACGAACGACGCCACCATGTTTTTCTAAGTCGAGAGCCTCGATCAAATGTCGCGCATAAAAATCGCCAAAGCGTATGCCGATACTGAATTGATCGATGTGTTTTACGATCGTTTCCGATGGCGTATTTTCTACGATAAAACTGATCGTCGGTACACGACTAGCGTCGCCTTCATGAACTTGCCGCATCCCGATGACCCGCACACTGGATTTCGAATTTAAGAAATCCAGTAATCGTTGCGCCAAATAATTTTCGTGTGCTTCAAATTTATCAAACGCGTATTGCATTAATTGACGGCGCTTGCCGCTTCCGCCGAATTGTTCACCTATCGCTACCAGATAATCGGCGATTCCTTGGCAGCCGTAAGACAATTCAAAATTCACATTGCCCGGTTGTAGTTTGTACGGCAGATTGTCTTCCGCGATAAAGAAATGATTTAAATTCGCGAGACTCCGCAAGAGCTCGAACCGACCCCACAGCACCGCATAATGCGGGCCAAACACCTTATAAAAACTAAAGACCAACACATCAGCGCCGCTGGCTTGTACATCGACTAGACGATGTGGCGCATACGCTACCGCATCGACGCAAACACAACCGCCAACCGCATGCACACGTCGGGCAACTTCAGCAATTGGATTAATTGTGCCGAGTACATTCGATGCATAGGTCATTGCTAGCCATTTAGTGTTGGCGTTTAGTAATTTTTCTAAATCGCTTAAGTCGAGTTGCAAAGTTTCTGGGTTCACTTGCCAGATTTTGATGACGGCACCAGCTTGTTGCAGACGTTTCCAGGCACCGATATTCGCTTCGTGATCCGTGTTTGTGAGGATGATTTCATCGCCTGCATGAACATTGGGCAGGATAGCCTGTATCAGTTGAAACATCAGACCAGTGGTCGAACCGCCCATCACCACTTCACGATCATCCGCGGCATTGATCAGCTCAGCAATTGCTTGCCTGGCTTCTGTCACGCGTGCGCTTGCTGTGGTGGAAGTTGCGTACGTTGCGCCTAGTTGTACGCTAGAGCTCAACAAATAATCATGAATGCGATCTGCGACACGTTTCAAGACCTGAGAGCCGCCAGCATTATCGAGAAAGATACATTGATTGGGAATTTGTAGGGCGGGAAATTCAGCGCGAACCGCGCTGATTTCTTTGGAGGAAAAAGCTTGCATGAGTAAGTAAATGCCAGAGTGGTAACGGGCATAAACATAACATGATTCTGGTGCGCATTGATGTTGAATATCAAGCAGCTATGACACCAGCGCTATGGCACCGGATATTTGCACCGGATATTTCTGACTGAAGGCAGTACTATTAACCGGGTTGGCCATCCGCGCGGGCATTCACATAAATTGGCAGCATCAAGCCAACCCAAGTCAGTAACAATACCAGCCAGACGCTAGCGGATAGCGTCATCATCTGTGGGATCGCAGTAACGCTGGCAGCAACACGCAATAAAGCCGCAACATGCAAGGCCAGATAAATCGCCCATAACAAATTGTTGACCTGCAAAGGACGGCCACTATGACCAAAACTCACACGACTGACAAAGCCAACCAGCATGGTTCCCATAAAACCCAAAGCTAAAGCATGCACCATCGCGGAACCGATTTGCGCGCCAAATGCACTTGCTGCTTGCAACGCGAACACAATCGCCAGCCAAGCAAACGACAAATGCAACATCGCCAACAAACGATTCTGCAAGCTGCGGAACAGACCCCAGCGCCATGAAGTATTTGCAAAACTTAAACTGAGTAAACTAGCGATCAATGCTTCAATAACATGCGCGCCCAAAATGCCTGCGATCGCGAGTCCCCAACAAGCAGCGATCCAGGTAGCCAACAGCCAGTAAGGACGCCACATCGTATACGGCTTGATCACATTACTGCTAAAGAACGGGAGCATACGATGACAGACAGTCAAAAACACCGGCAAGAGGAAGGCAAAAAAGGCGAACTGACGTGCCGCAATCCAGGCATCACTCAAACCTGCGTTCCACAAAAATGCAGAGAATATTGCCAACACCCCACCTGACATTGCGAGCAATAAAGCTTGTGGATGACGTTTATCTTTGACCTGACTCTGGATCACCAGCCGCGCCCAACGCAAAGTCACCGCACACCACGCCGCCAACATCAGCGCAAAGCCCGACATACGCAAAGGTGGTAATTCCAAAGTCGAGGCGATCAAGACCAACACCAAACCACCAAAATAAGTACCACCATGCAGCAAGAAATTATGCGGAGGTTCATCTACTGCCAACCACTTCGGCCCTGCGGTGAAAGTGAAGCCCAAAATAAATAGAGGAAACACACCTAAAGGCATCAGCAAAGCATGTAAAGGAACAGCCAAGTTGCGACCGCTTTGCACATGCAGCCACCACCATGAAAATAGAATCAAAACAGCAATGGCACCAAGAAAAAAATACAGGCGGTGAGGGGCGAGGGCTAGGCGTTTCATGATAGTGAGTGTCACAAATTAGATTACGGCTAGCTTAAACTTAAACGTCCAACTATGTATTGACTGAGAACAAGTTATACACACAAGAGCGCAGATTCTGGAGATAGTTATCAGAATCCAAGGATGTTCCCAGTAGGGTGCGCCGCGCGCAC
>DLGN01000113.1:2795-6451 GCA_002482715.1 Oxalobacteraceae bacterium UBA7693 | reverse complement strand
GTGCTAAACGAGCCACTGGCGTAATCGCTCCAGTGCGACCCACTTGCACTTCAATATCGAGGACTGTCGTTAAAGCTTCTTCGGCAGGAAATTTATGTGCAATCGCAAAGCGCGGTGCGCGTGACACAAAACCTAGAGTTACTTGTTGATCAAAGCGATTGACTTTGTAGACCACACCATCAATTTCGTACGGTAACTGCGCGCGTTTTTCTTGAACGTTGCGATAAAAATCTAACAGTGCTTGAGCACCTTTGACCAAGGCTTTTTCTTCACATGTCGGAATGCCCATGCTTTGATACCAATCGAGCAGATCGCGATGTGAGGCTGGCAATTCTGCCCCCTCCAAGAGGCCGATGCCATAAGCAAAGAAACGCAAATTTCGTTGCGCCGTAATGGTCGAATCAAGTTGACGCAAGCTACCTGCTGCGGCATTACGAGGATTGGCAAATTCTTTGGCACCAAGGTCGCGTTGACGCTGATTTAATTTGTCAAAGTCTGCCTTGAACATCAAAACTTCACCGCGCACATCCAATATTGCGGGAGGATTTTCACAACGCAATCGTAATGGAACGCTACGAATTGTCCGAATATTCTCCGTGACATCTTCACCGGTATAACCATCACCGCGCGTAGCTGCCTGCGCAAACACGCCATTGATATAGCGCAGATTAATCGCTAAGCCATCAAACTTTAGATCGATCGCATATTCAAGATCTTGATTACTGAGTTCTAGACCTTCACGCGCACGACGGTCAAACGCGATCACATCTTCGTCTTCGAAACCATTATTCAAAGACAGCATCGCAACCGCGTGTTGAACCTGCGAGAATTCCGGCAAAATCGCGCCGCCCACTCGCAAGGTCGGACTATCAGTTGTCTTTAGTTCAGGATGCTGAGCTTCCAGCGTTTGCAATTGCTGGAAGAGCTTATCGTATTCCGCATCGGGTATCGTCGGTGCATCCAGCGTGTAGTAGTTGTAGCCATGTTGTGTTAATTCACGACGCAAACGCTGCGCAAAATCCGGCAAAGACTCTTCTACGCGCTCGGTTTGCTGGGCAGTTGTACCGGCAAATAAATCATTTTGCATGTTAAAGCGCTCTACTCAATTAATTATTCAATCAACTAAACAGACGCTTGGCGCGACGGGATCCAGCTGGAATTTCAGCCACCGCCATTGCATTGCAAAATTCGCGTACTTGGTCAGCGATTTCCGCTAAGGCTTGATCAGAAATAGGATTATTTCCATCATCAACGACTGTTCCGCCAAGGCGAGATGCTAAAGAACGCGCACATTTTGCCATCACGCCAAAACCTTCTAGATCTGGGGATACACAAGGCACGTCCAACAGCAAAGTCAATTTAGAAGTGACCGTTTCGCTAGCACTGACATTGGTAGAAAGCGTGAATAAATTGCCGACATCGCCATCTGGCATGACCAAACGGCCATCGGGACGTACGTCAAATCCCTGCTTCTCGAGCGCTCCTAACAATGTCGTGATATCCCAAGGCGCACCGTTGGATAGAACATTGACGCTTAATTGTGCATCGTGCTCTGCAACAAATTGATGCAACTCACGTGCATTCGACATGACGCGATTCATGTCGGGTACATCGGAATGCGCATTGAGGCGATCAGCTATTTCGCGCAATTTACTAACGAATTCAGAGTATTCCAATTCGTTCAAAGGGCCGCTACGACTGACCATTTGCACTCCGGCAAAAAGCGCGGTGTAAATGCTGCCATGAGCGATCTCATCACGTTTTCCTTCATGCGTTAAGCCAATGAAATGGACGGGCTTACGACCAACATATTTCAATTCACTGATTTCCTTCAGCAGTTTTTCACCGCGAATCGGCGTTTCAAACTCCAGAGGAATTACGCAATCGATCAAGTCATCTACCGAAAGCTCTTTACCATACATGGTGGCATCGAAATCAGGCTTGTTGCTTTGAACTGAATCGGAATTAACTCCCATCGAAGTATCTTCATCGGTGAAGTCACCCAAATCATCTTGATCAAATTGTGGCTCCTGACGCACTAACTCGGCATCATCTCGCGCACTCATCAAGACATCATCGTGTCCACCAGAAAAGGCACGATCAACACTTTTCCGAGCACGGTATTCTTGCCACTTACTATAAATGAATACCACAACGACAAATGCCACACCTGCCGCGATCAAACTTAACTGAAAATCCGTCATACTGCTTAACCCTCACCAACTAAACTAGCCGCCGATTCCATATCGACAGCAACGATTCGAGAAACCCCCTGCTCTTGCATAGTGACACCAATTAACTGTTGTGCCATTTCCATTGCAATCTTATTGTGGGAGATAAATAAAAATTGTGTATTGCTAGACATACGTTTCACCATATTACAGAAACGCTCTGTGTTTGAGTCATCCAAAGGCGCATCGACCTCATCGAGCAAGCAGAATGGCGCTGGATTTAACTGGAACATCGAGAACACCAAAGCCGTCGCCGTCAAAGCTTTTTCACCACCGGACAGCAGGTGAATCGTCGCATTCTTTTTACCTGGTGGTTGTGCCATCACCTGCACACCAGAATCGAGAATTTCGTCGCCCGTCATAATCAATTTCGCCTGACCTCCGCCAAACAAAATCGGGAACAATTCGGCGAAATGATGATTCACGCGATTGAACGTATCTTGCAGCAAATCACGTGTTTCGATGTCGATTTTGTGAATCGCATCTTGCAAAGTCGTGATCGCTTCGGTCAAATCGGCATATTGCGCATCGAGGAAAGTCTTACGTTCAGTTGCTTGCGCCAACTCGTCTAGAGCCGCCAAGTTCACAGCGCCCAATGCCGCAATGGCATTGCTTAAACGCGTGACCTCGCCTTGCAAATACGATGGTTTTAAGTCGTCATGTAATTTGTCTTCAAGCGCTGCTTCATCAACTTCAAAATTACGTAGCTGTTCCTCAAATTGTTCTTGATTGAGGCGCGCCGCTTGCTCTTTCAATTGTAGTTCAACGATGCGATCACGCTGCGGTTGCAAGCTGCGTTCAACTTGCATTTTCGATTCTTCTGCATGCCGCAATTTTTGTGTTAATTGATCGAGCTCATGACGTGCATCAGCCAAGACACGTTCTTGATCGCTACGCTTTTCCAGCAGAGTTTGCAGACCAGCGTGCGCGGTTTGCTCATCCATGCTTTCTAGTTCGAGCTGGCCTTGCTGCATGTTCGCGAACAATTGCGAAGATTGCTCTAAAGCGGTGGCAATACTACGCTTGAGTTCTTCCATTTTGACGCGATGCGTTTTCTCGGCAAAACTTGCTTCTTGCGCCGCCAATTCCAGATCTCGCAGACGCGAGCGTGCATCATTTAGTTGCTGTTCTTTTTCGAGGAAG
Source organism: Oxalobacteraceae bacterium UBA7693 (assembly GCA_002482715.1). Classification (GTDB taxonomy): domain Bacteria; phylum Pseudomonadota; class Gammaproteobacteria; order Burkholderiales; family Burkholderiaceae_D; genus Undibacterium. Next base: position 3,077 of record DLGN01000113.1, on the reverse strand, counting down.
GCAGTCTGGCCATCTTCGTGTGTTTCCTGCATTTCCGCTAGAGCGATATCCAGCTCTTCGAACTTCGCTTCCGATTCTGTCCGCGCAGTTTGTTGTTCTTGTTCTTGCTCAGCGATTTCAACCAAATCTGAATGAATCTGTGTGCTACGTTGATTGAAGCGCTCCTGCACTTCAGCCAACTTCATGTACTCGATTTGCAGACCGTGAACGGCTTGCGTTAAGCCAGCGACACGCACACGCAACTCTTGTAAAGCCTGAGTTGCTTGGCTCAATAAAGCCTCT
>DLGN01000113.1:0-2775 GCA_002482715.1 Oxalobacteraceae bacterium UBA7693 | reverse complement strand
GTTTCGTAATGTTTTCAATTTCTTGCTGACGTGCGAGTACACCGTCTTGCTCAGAATCTGCAGCGTAAAACCGTACGCTGTTCGCACTAATTAGATGACCTTCTTTGGTAATGAAACAAGCGCCGGCGGGCAATTTCGCACGCTCGGCAAACGCTGTCGGTGCATCTGGTGCGATATACACATTGTGCAACCAATCTTGCATCACGCTGCGGACACCTGCATCATTCAATTGCAGCAAACTGAGCAGTGGTTTTAATCCTTCCACCATCGCTACAGGTGCGATCACTTTCGGTGCATACAGTGCCAATTTTGCCGGCGGTGCATCATTAAAGAAAGCTTTTGCCCATTCTAAATTCGACATTTCCAAGGCAGAGGTGCGCTCGCGCAGGATGGATTCGAGTGCAGTTTGCCAGCCATTTTCTATCTGTACTTTTTGCCATAACTTTGGCAATTTTTCTAATTCATGTTTCGCCAGCCATGGTTGAACTTTGCCTTGGCTCTCGACTTTTTCTTGCAGCGATTTTAAAGCTGCCAATCGTGCATCGAGTTGCGCTGATTGCGTTGTATCTTTATTGACTTGCTCTTGTGCCGAACGACGCTCTTCTTCCAACTGTGGCAAACGCTCTTGCGCTTCCTCAAGTTGCATGGTCGTTTCTTCTAGCATCTGCTTTTTCTCTTCGAGTTGCAGTGCTAAATTTTGTAAGTGCGAAGCGTCTGGAATGACCAAACCTTGTTTCTCTTGATTCAGACGTTCACGGCGTACAGCTAGGGTGTTCAGAATATTGGACGCATTGCGTTGATGCGCAGATTCGAGTTCGATCTGCTGTTGCATCTGCATAATCTTGGCGCGCGACTCCGTTGATTTGAGTTGCGCATCACGCCAAATTTGCTCTAGCGCTGGAATTCTTTCGTGTTGCTGCGCGACTGTTTCTTGCGCTTGTTCACTGCGCATCGCCAATTCTTCAACATGCATTTCTGCATCCGACAAATCATCTTGAAATTGTTGACTTTGGCGCAGCCATTGATCGCGTTGGGCTGACAGAGAAAGTAATTGAGCTTGCAAGCGTGCACGTGATTCGATGACGAATTTAATCTGCGCTTCGAGACTACCAATCTCAGCATTGGTTTGATACAAATTGCCCTGTGCCTGATGCATTTTGTCGCCGACAGCATAGTGCGCTTGACGCATTTGGTCTAACTCTAGCTCGACGTGACGTAACTTGGCGGTTTGCTCTTCCAGATCCAGCTGACATTTTTCGATTTCAGCAAAATGCTTCTTTTGTTCAGTTGCAGCTTCACGCTTACGCAACATCCACAATAACTTTTGTTTTTCTTCCTGATCCGCTTGTAAAGAGTGGTATTTATTGGCGACAACAGCCTGCGCTTCGAGTTTTTCTAAATTATTATTTAACTCACGCAAGATATCTTCAACACGAACCAGATTTTCATGTGTATCGTGAATTCGGTTTTCAGTTTCGCGACGACGCTCCTTGTAACGCGATACACCAGCGGCTTCTTCCAAAAACACGCGCAATTCTTCTGGACGTGATTCGATAATTCGAGAAATCATACCCTGACCAATAATCGCGTATGCGCGCGGCCCCAAACCAGTTCCTAAGAAAATATCCTGAATATCACGGCGCCGCACTGGCTGACCATTGATGTAATAAGTCGAAGTACCATCACGCGTCAATGTCCGTTTGACCGCGATCTCGGCGTATTGGCTCCACTGTCCAGCGGCTTTGCCTAAACTGTTGTCAAAGATCAGCTCCACCGAAGAACGTCCGGCGGGCTTACGATGTGTAGAGCCATTAAAAATAACGTCTTGCATGGATTCACCACGCAATTCAGAGGCTTTCGATTCCCCCAAGACCCAGCGCACGGCATCGATAATATTCGATTTGCCGCAGCCATTCGGGCCAACCACACCGACTAATTGGCCTGGAACATGAAAGTGAGTGGGATCTACGAAGGATTTAAATCCAGCTAATTTAATAGAAGTTAAGCGCACGTTATTTTTATTTATCGATTTTTAGACCAATTTTAGACCAATTTTAGACCAAGATGCACAAATTCAATCCGCTTCTGGCATGCTATCAACTCGTCTTTTGCTTTTACAAAAAACATCCTAATAGATGACGATTTACTTATTGTTCGAACAAGTAAGGCTGCACATCATAACATTCTGACGGCCTAGTTTTGCAGATTTTGGCAAGTAGACGACGCTAAAAAACTTCGGTCTTGACACTTTAAGTGAAGGAATGGCAAAACTTCCTTGAACTTGCCCGCTTAGCATAAGCCAAGCGCGGCTATAATACGTCTCTGCTGCAATCTGAAAATGCGCAGGCATCCGTCGCTCAAAGCTGGATGTTCAAAGCCGGATGCTCAAAGCTGGAAATTCTTAATTAGCTTGCCACATTTTTATCGTTTTAATTTGAAATCCTATTTTCTCCGTATTTTTAAGTGAATTTCTCCGTGAATCCCAATTTAGAAAAACTACAAGCTTATCCGTTTGAAAAATTAAAACGCCTGTTTGCTGGCATTACCCCCAATCCGAATTACAGTCCTATCAGTCTTGGCTTAGGAGAACCTAAGCATGCCACACCACAATTAATCAAAGATGCTTTAATTGCCAATCTGAATGGTTTAGCCAATTATCCATCAACTAATGGCGTCGAAGGGCTGCGCATCGCGATCAGCAATTGGTTGGCGCAACGCTATGACATTCCCGCTTTAGATGCTGCAACGCAGATTTTGCCCGTCAATGGCTCACGT
>DLGN01000134.1 GCA_002482715.1 Oxalobacteraceae bacterium UBA7693 | reverse complement strand
CCAACATACCGAGTTCCATTACACCAGCAATCTCTTGGCCAAAACGGACACAACGTGTGCAGTGAATACAGCGACTCATCTCTTCCATCGAGATCAAAGGACCGACATTCTTATGGAAGACAACGCGTTTTTCTTCTTCGTAACGTGAACTGGTTTTACCGTAACCGACTGCCAGATCTTGCAATTGACATTCACCACCTTGATCACAAATCGGGCAATCAAGCGGATGGTTAATCAACAAAAATTCCATCACGTCTTTTTGTGCTTTGACCGCCTTATCACTATTGGAACGAACGATCATCCCTTGTGTCACTGGTGTGGCGCAAGCAGGCAAAGGCTTAGGCGCTTTTTCAACCTCAACCAAACACATGCGGCAGTTTGCAGCAATCGACAATTTTTTGTGATAGCAAAAATGAGGAATGTAGGTGCCAAGTTTATTGGCAGCGTCCATCACCATGCTGCCCGCAGGGACTTCTACTTTCTTGCCGTCTATTTCAATTTCAACCATGGTGTGCTCTGGGTACGCTAAGCGAATAAATATTCAGACTTGAATGAATTCTCAATTCAAGAACAAACTACAGCCTTGTTTATAAATAAGTCGGAACCAAGCAATGTTTATGCTCGATATGGTATTCAAACTCTTCACGGAAATTCTTGATAAATGCACGAACTGGCATTGCTGCGGCATCACCTAAGGCGCAAATCGTGCGACCTTGAATACCGTCAGCTACTGCATTTAACATATCTAAATCATCTGGGCGACCTTGACCGTTTTCGATGCGATGCACCATGCGATACAACCAGCCTGTACCTTCACGGCATGGCGTGCATTGACCGCAAGATTCTTCGAAATAGAAGTAAGACAAACGCAACAAAGACTTAACCATACACCGCGTCTCGTCCATCACGATGACCGCGCCAGAACCAAGCATAGAACCAGCCTTAGCGATGGAATCATAATCCATGTCGGTCGCCATCATCACGTCACCAGTCAAGACTGGCATGGAGGAACCACCTGGAATAACCGCTTTGATTTTTTTACCATCGCGCATACCGCCAGCCAACTCCAACAAAGTCGCAAACGGCGTTCCCATCGGAACTTCGTAATTACCTGGCTTAGCCACGTCACCTGACATAGAGAAAATCTTGGTGCCACCATTATTCGGCTTACCAAGCGCAGCATAAGCTTCGCCGCCCATCGCCAATACGAAAGGCACAGCAGCGAAAGTTTCTGTGTTATTGATGGTTGTCGGCTTACCGTACAAACCAAAACTCGCTGGGAATGGCGGTTTGAAACGCGGTTGACCTTTTTTACCTTCCAAGGATTCCAACAAGGCTGTTTCTTCGCCACAGATGTAAGCACCGTAACCGTGGAACGCATGCAACTGGAATGAGAAATCAGAACCATGAATGCGATCACCCAACATGTTGGCTGCGCGTGCTTCTTCTAAGGCTTCTTCGAAACGATCATAGTCAGCAAAAATTTCGCCGTGAATATAGTTGTATCCAACTGTAATGCCCATTGCATAAGCACCAATCGCCATACCTTCGATCAAGGCATGTGGGTTGTAACGAATGATGTCGCGATCTTTAAATGTACCTGGCTCGCCTTCATCGGTATTACAGACCAGATATTTTTGACCTGGAAATTGACGTGGCATGAAACTCCACTTTAAGCCAGTTGGAAAACCTGCACCACCACGACCTCGCAAGGAGGAAGCTTTCAGCTCCGCAATCACTTGCTCTGGCGGGATTTTTTCATCCAAAATACGTTTTAAAGATTGGTAGCCACCACGTGCGATATAGTCTTGCAGGTGCCAGTTTTTCCCGTCTAAGCCAGCAAGAATGAGTGGCTTGATATGGCGATTATGTAGACTCGTCATTATTTAACCGCTCCTGTCGTTTGGCTTAATTCAGTCACTAATGCATCAATTTTGTCATTCGACATAAAGCTGCACATACGCTTATTATTGACCAACAAAACAGGTGCATCACCACATGCCCCCATGCATTCACCTTCCATCAAAGTGAACTGCCCATCAGCGCTAGTTTCTTTATAGTTGAGACCAAGTTTTTGCTTCAGATGATGTGCAGCGCGCTCACCACCAGATAAGGCGCATGGCAAGTTTGTGCAGACTGTAATTTTATGTTTACCAACTGGCTTGGTATTGTACATATTGTAGAAGGTAGCCACTTCTTGAACGGCAACAGCAGGCATACCAATGTAGTCGGCAACAAACTGCAATACTTCAGGAGACAACCAACTGGTTTCATCCTGGGCAATCGCCAAGGCTGCCATCACAGCGGACTGACGCTGATCCGCAGGAAACTTCGCCAGTTCGCGATCAATTTTCTTTAATGCTTGCTCTGATAAGACCATCGCTTTTGCCTCAAATATTGACTCTCAAAAAGAGCCAATCATTTATCAATATTTAATTCTTCAATAACCGATTAGCGGTCAATTTCACCGAACACAATATCTTGCGTACCAATAATCGTAACTGCATCAGCAATCATATGGCCTTTGGCCATTTCATCTAAACCTTGCAGATGCGGGAAACCAGGTGCGCGAATTTTCATACGATACGGCTTGTTTGCACCATCCGACATCAGGTAAATACCAAA
>DLGN01000198.1 GCA_002482715.1 Oxalobacteraceae bacterium UBA7693 | reverse complement strand
GTGGTAGTGCCAACGCAGTCAAGTACGCCACCGACATGCCAAGAAAATTGTCCTCCAGAGCAGGCTATGCAAATTGACCGCGGTGGCATGGATAAAGCTTCAGTACACTTGCAAATTTTGCAACAAACCTCACAAAAGTTTACTGAGCCATCAGCGCCTAAGAAAAATAATAACGACGACAAAAAGGCACCTAGCAAGTCACAAGAGAACACTTGAAAATTCTGTAATGTAAATCCAAGACTAGGATATGCACCAAAAAGACCCGCTTAAATAGTGGGTCTTTTTTTATATAAAGTCTCTACATCCACCACGATTTATATCGAAGAACGATCAATTCGCTTACTCAAAATAATCGACGTCGAAGTTTGCCGTACCCCTTCTAAACTTCCTATCTGGTCTAACAATCTATCCAACACTTCGGTACTTGCACAGCGCAAAGTTAACATGTAATCAATTGCACCACTGACGGCGCTTAAGCTTTCAACCTCAGGTAATTGCTGTAAGAACTTCATCAAAGAACTGGCAAATCTGGCTTCGATTGATAAGCCAACATAAGCGCGTACCGCTGGCTGATACATAGAGGCATTCAATTTCAAACCATAACCAGCAATCACCTGGCGCTTCTCAAGTGCTGCAATTCTTGCAATCACCGTCGTTCTCGCGATGCCAAGCAATTTGGCAATCGTGGTCACAGGTAAACGCGCGTTATCCATTAACAAAGCAAGAATTTTATTATCAATTTCATCAAGAACAGGTTTCATAATTACTTTTCGTAGGAATTTATCGTCATATTGTATCGATAATAAGCATTATGACGATATTTTAGTCGCTATTATCTGACAAATCTTATATCTATACTATCTCCATGGCGAACAAAGATAAGGAATTACTTTTATCTTTCTACTTTAGAACTTACGCAAAATTGGAGACTATCATGGCAACAAAGCTGATCTTATTGGGTGCAGGAAAAATTGGCGACGCGATTTTAAATTTGCTTTCCCACACAAATGACTATGAAATTACAGTTGCAGACAAAGATGCTGGACGTTTGGACTATGTGAAGAAAGAGAACTTTCCAAACGTCACGACAGTTTGTGCTGATCTTAATGATCAATCCGTCGTAGAAAAATTAATTCAAGGTCACCAAGTCACTTTGTCTGCTTGCCCCTACTTTTTGACACCGATGATCGCTAAGGCAGCAAAAACTGCACAGTCACATTATTTCGATCTGACCGAGGATGTTGAAAGTACACGCATCGTCAAACAACTGGCGATGAATGCAAGCAGCGCTTTTGTCCCGCAATGCGGATTGGCGCCTGGCTTCATTTCTATTGTCGCTAACCATGTCGCGCAAAAATTTGATTCTTTGCGCGATGTCAGTATGCGCGTAGGTGCGTTGCCAACTTTTCCCAATAATGCCCTCAAGTACAATCTGACTTGGAGCACTGATGGCCTGATCAATGAGTACTGCAATCCCTGCGAAGCGATTGTTGACGGGCATTTGCGTGAAACATCTGCGCTAGAAGAGATTGAACATTTCTCTCTGGATGGCATTGACTACGAAGCGTTTAACACCTCAGGTGGACTTGGTACCTTGTGTGAATCCTTGGCGGGTAAAGTCGAAAACCTCAACTACAAAACAGTGCGTTATCCCGGTCATCGGGATATCGTGAAAATGCTGATTCGTGATCTGGAATTGGGCAAAATAGAAAGACGCCCAATTTTGAAAGATGTTTTGGAAACTTCCATTCCGATGACAAAACAAGATGTGGTACTAGTTTTTGTCAGTGTGGTCGGAATGCGTGCTGGTCGCTTGGAGCAAGAGTCTTACGCAAAGAAAATCTATGCGCAAGAAGTGAATGGGCGCTTGTTATCAGCAATCCAATTAACTACGGCATCCGGTATCTGTGCGATGGTCGATCTGTTGATAGAAGCTAAGTTACCACAGCAGGGATTTGTCCGCCAGGAACAAGCGACATTTTCTGACTTTACTTCTAATCGCTTTGGTCGCTATTACGCAAATTGAATCAAGTAGAGCTCAAGTTCACACTAAACTCAATATCAGTTAAAAACTCATCAGATAAGACAACGGAAGGCTATGCCGAATCATAGCCTTCCATTACTTACGTCAATTTTTGGGTATAAGTCTATGAACGCAGAACATAGAATATGGGTTGGCGATTATTTGCTTTGCGCATCTTTATCAAGTTGACGCAAATACGCGAGCTTTTCAGCGATCTTGATTTCCATCCCACGCGGCACAGGCTCATACCAATGCACGTCTTCCAAGCCCTCAGGCATATAGGTCTCACCTGCTGCATAGGCATGCGGTTCATCATGCGCATAGCGATATAATTTTCCGTAGCCCAATTCTTTCATTAACTTCGTCGGAGCATTACGCAAATGCTCGGGTACAACACGAGATTTATCCTTTGCCACCATTGCCCGCGCTTGCTTATAAGCCATGTAAATAGCATTCGACTTTGCCGCGCAAGCTAAGTACACCACGGCTTCTGCCAACGCTAGTTCGCCTTCAGGCGAGCCGAGACGCTCATACACTTCCGCAGCGTCAAGGCTAATCCGCAATGCGCGAGGATCGGCTAAGCCAATATCTTCGCTCGCCATACGAATAATGCGTCGCGCTAAATAACGTGGATCGGTGCCACCATCAAGCATTCTAACTAACCAATATAAAGCAGCATCAGGGTTAGATCCTCTTACCGATTTATGTAGCGCGGAAATCTGGTCATAAAATGCGTCGCCACCTTTATCAAAGCGACGCAATGCATCACCTAAACATTCGGCCAGCAAAGCGCTATCAACTTCGTGTCGTTTTTTCGCTTGCGCAGCACGTGCCGTAATATCCAGATTATTCAAAAGCTTACGGCCGTCGCCATCAGCACTGGCAACCAAACTTTGCTTGGCTTCTGCTGTAAAAGTCAGGCCTTCTAATTCCTGCACACAAGCCTTATCTAGCATGACAGCCAGATCATCTTCGGTCAAAGATTTCAACACATAGACAGCGGCACGCGAGAGTAAGGCGCTATTGACTTCGAACGAAGGATTTTCAGTTGTAGCACCGATAAAAGTAAATAATCCACTTTCTACGTGCGGCAGAAAAGCATCTTGCTGACTTTTATTAAATCGATGAACCTCATCAACAAATAAAATCGTGCGGCGTTGCGAGCTAGCGCGTACAAACTCAGCACGTTCTACCGCTTCGCGAATATCTTTAACCCCTGATAACACCGCCGAGAGTGCAATGAACTCCGCTTGAAAAGCCTGCGCCATTAAACGCGCCAAGGTCGTTTTACCGACGCCTGGTGGTCCCCACAATAGCATGGAGTGTGGTTCACCAGATTCAAATGCAACACGCAAAGGCTTACCTTCACCCAGCAAATGTTGCTGACCAATCACATCATTTAGGCTTTGTGGACGTAGACGTTCAGCCAGTGGCTGATGCAAAGATGCCTGCGCTTGCTGCCCTAGCATCATGGACGTAAGACTTCCGCACCCTGTGGCACGACAAACTTAAATTGGTCAGCACCAAAGCTAGGATTTTTCTCAAAATTCTTCAGCGTCACCAAAGATAGCTGTCCAAAACTATCACGTAACTCCATGCCAACAGGCACGCCATCTTTCATACCAATACCGATGGTATCGAACTGACTGTCTTTTGTTTTAGGCGTTGCTTGTAGCCATTCAATACCTTCCTTTACACCAATATCTTTCATAACAAAATTTTTGTCGAGATCAACGCTACCAAACAAAATTGCTGCTGGGCTAGAAGCGATCGCATTACCTAAAGATTTGATCGTGACTTGATTTAGGTCTTTATCATAAAGATAGAGCTTATCGCCATCAGCCTGCAAGACCTGATCATAGGGCTTGATGTAAGTCCAAATAAACTTACCAGGGCGCGCAAACTTAAATATTCCCGAGGATGTTTTGCCGATCTTCGACACCCCATTTGCGGTTTTCATTTGCACTTGTACAAACTCACCTTTGGCTGTCTTTGTATTGACGACGAAGGCTTTAAACTGCTCTATCGCGGAAGCTTGAGCGGCGGTCATTCCCGCTAACATCAATCCACCAACAACAGCGCCAAAACACATACTTTTTTTGATGATATTCAAAATAAATCCAATTCTTTATTAGTCAATTTGGAACCAACCATACCCATAACGCGATAACAAGCAAGAAGGCTTACTCAGCGTTACCAACTGGTACCAAAATCTCACGATTACCGTTTGATTGCATGGTGGATACCACACCGCTAGCTTCCATTTGTTCCAATAGTCGTGCTGCGCGGTTATAGCCGATACGCAGATGTCGCTGCACCAAAGAAATCGATGCGCGACGATTTTTCAAAACGATCGCGACGGCTTGATCGTACAATGCATCTGCCTCTCCACCGCCTTCACCTGGCGCCATGGCATCACCGCCCTCTTCCAGCACGCCGCCTTCCAAAATGCCGTCGATGTAATTTGGTTCGCCTTGTTCTTTCAAATGCTTGACGACGCGGTGTACTTCTTCATCTGAAACAAAAGCACCATGTACACGTACTGGCAAACCTGTACCCGGCGGCATGTACAACATATCGCCCATACCGAGCAGTGATTCAGCACCCATTTGATCCAGAATCGTACGAGAATCAATTTTGCTACTCACTTGAAACGCAATACGTGT
>DLGN01000265.1 GCA_002482715.1 Oxalobacteraceae bacterium UBA7693 | reverse complement strand
CAGACCCGATAACTTGGACGCGCCAATATTTTCCCACCAGGTCGTAATAATGATGCGAAAAAGATCCTCACTTGATCCAGCAAATTGCTCAATCACGCCCTCTGCCTCACCAAGTAAAGGCACGATGGATTCACGGACAACCGCTTTGAACAATTCCTCTTTACTACAAAAATACAAATACAAAGTGCCTTTTGATACGCCAGCAGATTTAGCGACATCATCTAAGCGGGTCGCCGCGAATCCACGCGCGACAAAATGATCTAATGCCGCGTCCAGCAATTCTTGCGGGCGCGCATCTTTGCGTCTTTCCCAACGCGGCTTAAATGGACATGACATCATGACGAAAAAACACTTTAAAATTAACTTACTCAAGAGTCAGTAATGTAAGCGCTCAAGGCAAAATGGTCAAGTCTATAGCACGCTAAAGCCGAGACTTAGGAGTGAATCAGATAGAATACGTTTTTAGGCAATTTATCCATATGAACACACTTATTTGTCGCCCTGGTTGCGCTGCATGTTGCACGGCGCCTTCTATTAGCAGCCCCATACCGGGAATGCCGAACGGCAAACCTGCTGGTGTACCATGTGTACAATTGACACCCGATTTACGTTGCGCGATTTTTGGGCAACCCGAACGCCCCGATTGCTGTTCTGGCTTACAAGCCTCGCTAGAAATGTGCGGAGATAATCGGGAACATGCGATGACTTGGCTAGCGCAACTCGAAGTCGCAACGTCTCCGTCAAACCCACAATCACACTAAGCCCCACCTTATTTGCATGCATTGATGCTTTGATTTTCAGCTCAAATCACAGTCTCACATGATAAGCTTCGTCCCTTCGATTTTTAATTAGCAAGCTTGGAACATGGATTTTTCTCTCGCACTCAAAGTCATCATTATGGGCATCGTCGAAGGTTTGACAGAGTTTTTGCCGATTTCATCCACTGGACATCTGATTTTAGCTGGCAGCTTGCTTGATTTCACTGGCGAGAAAGTCAAAGTCTTCGAAATTGTGATTCAGGCTGGCGCCATTTTCGCTGTTTGTTGGGAGTACCGCCATAGAATCATCAGCCTCGTTACCGGCTTGGGCAGCGATATCAAAGCGCAACGCTTTGCCCTACATGTGATCGTTGCATTTTTACCTGCGGCTGTTTTAGGCTTGATGTTTAGCAAGTACATTAAGGCTTATCTTTTCAAACCTGTACCCGTTGCTTTAGCCTTCATTTTGGGTGGCATCTTCATACTTTGGACCGAGCGCCGCCATCAGCGGAACGCGCGAATTCGTGCACCACATATTGATAATCTCGATGATATGCGCCTGATCGATGCGCTTAAAATCGGTCTCGCACAAGCATTCGCTCTCATTCCCGGCACTAGCCGATCTGGTGCCTCAATTATCGGGGGCATGTGGTTTGGCATGTCACGCAAAGCTGCGACAGAGTTTTCATTTTTCCTCGCGATTCCTACATTACTTGGTGCGACTGTGTATTCCTTATACAAAGCACGGAATGAGTTATCCAGCGCCGACATTCCAATGTTTGGCTTGGGTACCATCGCTGCTTTCATCTCCGCATTCTTTTGCGTACGTTGGCTGTTGCGCTATGTCAGCACCCACAATTTCAATGCCTTTGCCTGGTACCGCATCGCGTTTGGTTGCATGATCTTAATTACTGCCTACACTGGCGTCATTAACTGGGCGGAATAAGGTCTTCAACTCAATGCAACACATCACTACGCCTGAACAAGATCAAGCACTGCATTTGTTGCAGACCGTCTTCGGCTATCCGGCGTTTCGTTCTCAACAAGGACAAATCGTTGATCATGTGGTTAAAGGTGGCGATGCTTTGGTTTTGATGCCAACCGGTGGCGGTAAATCGTTGTGTTATCAAATCCCAGCCTTAATCCGCAATGGTGTTGGCATCGTCGTATCACCACTAATCGCATTGATGCAAGACCAGGTTGATGCGCTGGCAGAGGTTGGCGTACGCGCAGCTTTTCTTAATTCTACGCAAAGTTTTGACGAGGCATTGCGCATCGAACGATTGATGCGTGAAGGGGAAATTGATTTGGTGTATATCGCACCAGAACGATTAATGACCCAACGTTGTCTGGAATTGCTCAGCGTTACACCGCTCGCCCTCTTTGCGATTGATGAAGCGCATTGCGTTTCTCAATGGGGGCATGATTTCCGTCCTGAATACATCAAGCTATCAGTTCTGCATGAGCGCTTCCCGTCTGTGCCACGTATTGCACTCACCGCAACAGCTGATCAGCAAACACGAGATGAGATTATTCATCGCCTGCAATTAGAAAACGCGATGCAGTTTGTGTCATCTTTTGACAGACCCAATATCCGTTATCAAATCGTCGAAAAAGCCAATGGTCGAAAACAACTCCTCGACTTTATCAACGCACAGCACGCGGGTGATGCCGGCATTGTGTATTGCTTATCACGTAAAAAAGTCGAAGAAACGGCAGAATTTTTAAACGAAAATGGCGTCACTGCCCTGCCCTATCACGCCGGCATG
>DLGN01000337.1:7682-19546 GCA_002482715.1 Oxalobacteraceae bacterium UBA7693 | reverse complement strand
CCTGAGCTGGCGTTGCATCTGGACTTTCCATTGCCTGCCAGACTTCAGTCTCAAACTGATCTGTGTCATAGCTGACATTTAAGTGTTGACCATTATTGAGTTTTCTCAGTAAGTCGAAAGCACGATTACGCACGATTGTCGTCATCCATGTCATGGGTGAGGCCAAACTGCTTTGATAGCTCGCTGCGTTATTCCAAATATTGACAAAACTTTCTTGCAGAACTTCTTCAGCTAGTTCTCGATTTTGTAATATTCGCAAAATAAAGCTAAATAGTTTTGGCGAGCAAGACTGATATAAGTCTTTGAATGCCTTTGCATCCTGTTTGGCGACTGCGATCAGGCACAAATGTAAATGTGCTGGATCGGAAGCCACGGTCTTTGAATGTAGGTTTGACAAGGGGTATCCTTTTGTGAAGAAAGCTATTTGTGTTGGTTAAACTTGGTTTCTTTCTAATGTAGAACTTGCGCAAAAATGTGTCAGCTAAGGGGGGGGCTGCGAANNCACAAGCACGACGAAGCAGCAACAAGAACGCCGAGACGTTTTTGCGTAAGTTCTAGAATTTCTTTCTGATGCTTACAACTTATACGATTGCTGATGTGAATCGGATGCAAAATTCTTCAGGATCTTGCAAATTGGTCTGAAAACAGGGTGCCAATCAATTGGATTCTGCACAGTTTTAATCCGTTTTGCCTGTTTCATGTCGGTGCAAAAGCGGGTCAATTTAATTGTTGGTGGATTGAATATGACTGAGTATCCAATAGTCGCGTGCCTGTCCGCGAATATGTTTGTATTGTCGTAGCAGACCTTCGCGTTCAAAATCGCATCTCTGTAGAACTTGTAATGAACGCAAATTACTATCAAGTACGCATGCTTGAACTCTCACTAGGCCAATTTCTTGGTGCGCCCATTTGGTTAGGGCGTGGCAGGCAGTGCTGATGATGCCTTGTCCCCAAAAAGCGGGAGATAAGTCATAGGCGATTTCAGCGCTCAAATGGATGTTCGAATAAGTGTGAAATCCAATTGTGCCAGCGAGTTGGTCTTGGCTGTTGACAATAGCAAATTTGATTTGGGCTTGAGCCTGCGACCAATCTTGAATTTGGATGAATTGTTGTAAATCTTCAGGGGATTTGAGTTGCCAGCTGCTATGTTCCATCACTTGAGGTAACGTGAGATAGTTAAACCATGTGCTTAGATCTTCAGCGCGAATCGACCTTAAATGAAATTCACTTGACTCTAATGTGGGAAGTGGGTGTGCAGTGAACGGATTGTTTGATTTGATATTTAAGCCCGCTGAGCTTGGTAGAGAAGTCAGAATAGACTGACTATAGTTGACTTTATTATTGATCATAATGTTATTGTAAATAATGACATTCTCTGGGGTTTTTGGGGGACGTTCACCATAATTGAATAAATGAAATTTAGCACTATTTTGTCTTAGTCACTAGCGCAAAAAATCTTGTCCTTGGCGTGCGCCCAGAGGCATCATGAGGTATAATTCGAATTTCCCGCTTGTGCCGTTGGGCACCTTCTGCAATGACTAAGTTCGTATTCGTTACTGGGGGCGTCGTCTCCTCTCTAGGCAAAGGCATCGCTGCTGCCTCACTCGCTGCTATTCTTGAATCGCGCGGTCTCAAAGTTACCATGCTCAAACTCGATCCCTACATCAATGTGGATCCGGGTACCATGAGCCCATTCCAACACGGTGAAGTGTTCGTCACAGATGACGGCGCAGAGACCGATTTGGATTTAGGTCACTATGAGCGTTTCATCACTGCGAAGATGAAAAAAGTGAATAACTTCACGACGGGCCAGATTTATGAATCCGTGATTCGTAAAGAACGCCGTGGTGAATATTTAGGTAAAACAGTTCAGGTCATTCCACATATCACCAACGAAATCCAAGAATACATTCATCGTGGCGCAGCTGGTTTTGACGTTGCTTTGGTCGAAATCGGCGGCACAGTCGGTGATATCGAATCCTTACCTTTCCTCGAAGCTGCGCGCCAATTAAGTTTGCGTGCTGGCCGCAATGCCGCTGCTTTTGTACATTTAACTTTGGTTCCTTTCTTAGCTTCGGCTGGCGAATTGAAAACCAAGCCAACGCAGCATAGCGTACAAAAATTGCGCGAAATTGGTATCTTCCCAGATGCTTTATTGTGCCGTGCTGATCGTCGTATTCCTGATGATGAACGCGCAAAAATTTCTTTGTTCTCCAATGTGGTTGAAGAAGCGGTGATCTCCGTGTGGGATGCCGATACTATCTACAAAATTCCGCAAATGCTGCATGATCAGGGCTTAGACAAGATCATCTGCGACAAGCTGGGCTTGAATCCAAAACCAGCCGATTTGTCCATGTGGGACAAACTTATCTATGCTTTGGAAAATCCAAAACAAGAAGTCACCATCGGCATGGTTGGTAAATATGTTGATCTGACAGAATCCTACAAATCGTTGACAGAAGCTTTGCGTCATGCCGGTATCCATACTGAAAGCAAGATGAATATTGAGTATGTTGATTCCGAAGAAATCGAAGCGCACGGCACCAAAGCTTTAGAGAAATACGATGCGATCTTGGTACCAGGCGGATTCGGTAAGCGCGGCGTGGAAGGCAAGATTTTAGCCGCACGTTATGCCCGCGAAAACAAAATTCCATACCTCGGTATCTGCTTAGGTATGCAAGTTGCGTTGATTGAATATGCCCGCAATAAAGCAGGTTTAACAATGGCGAACTCAACGGAATTTGATCTGGAAACAGAACAACCTGTGGTTGCCTTGATCAACGAATGGCAAAGTCATGACGGCAAAGTCGAATTGCGCGACGAAAATTCTGACCTCGGCGGCACTATGCGTTTAGGCGCACAGACTTGTGCTGTTCAGCCAAATACCTTGGCATCTGATATCTACGGCAATGTCGTGACTGAGCGTCATCGTCATCGCTACGAAGCTAATAATCATTATCTGAAGCGCATTGAAGATGCGGGTCTGGTTGTATCAGCACGTACCCCAACCGAAGACTTGTGCGAAATTATTGAACTACCGAAGAGCGTGCATCCATTCTACTTAGGTGTGCAATATCACCCTGAGTTTAAATCGACACCACGCGATGGACACCCCTTGTTTACGGCATTTGCCAAAGCAGCGATTGCCCACAAAAAAGCTCAACAAGCGTAATTATTAAGCGATATTAGCTTAAAGGAAAACAGCATGAAATTATGTGGATTTGACGTTGGTCTGGATCAGCCTTTCTTCTTGATCGCTGGCCCTTGCGTGATTGAGTCGCATCAAATGGCGATGGATACTGCGGGTGCATTGAAGGAAATCACGACTGAACTCGGGATTCCTTTCATCTATAAATCATCGTTCGATAAAGCGAACCGTTCTTCTGGTACTTCTTTCCGTGGCTTGGGTATGGAAAAAGGCTTGGAAATTTTGGCTGACGTGAAAAAACAATTGAACGTACACGTCCTGACCGATATCCACGCGATTGAAGAAATCAAACCAGTCGCGGCGGTAGTCGATGTTTTACAAACACCAGCGTTCTTGTGCCGTCAGACCGATTTCATTCAAGCTTGCGCGCAATCTGGCAAGCCTGTGAATATCAAAAAAGGTCAGTTCTTAGCACCACACGATATGATCAACGTGATCGCGAAGGCGCGCTTGGCGGCAAAAGAAGCCGGTCTGCCAGAAGATAATTTCATGGCTTGCGAACGCGGTGTCTCTTTCGGCTATAACAATCTGGTGTCAGATATGCGCTCATTAGCGATCATGCGCGAAACCAATTGCCCAGTCGTATTTGACGCGACGCATTCGGTGCAATTGCCAGGAGGCCAAGGCACCTCGTCGGGTGGTCAACGTGAATTCGTCCCAGTCTTGGCGCGTGCTGCGGTCGCGGTTGGGATCTCAGGTTTGTTCATGGAGACGCATCCAAATCCTGCACAAGCGATGTCCGACGGTCCGAACGCGGTACCACTCGGGCGCATGAAAGAATTGCTCGCGACCTTGTTAGATTTAGATCGCATCGTCAAGAAAAATGGATTTTTAGAATCTAGTTTTAATTAAAACTAAATGCCTCGCAGAGCTCAATGACTTTGTGAGGCAAATTTTTATCATCGGTTTCAAAGTGTGGGTAGACGATGATCGCTTCAAAACCACAAATGTGTTTTGGAGAAGAGGGCAGGTGCAGACAAAACGAGAAGCTCGATTTGCGCGCGCAGTTTCTACAAGATCGAACCCGATAGTTTGTGATTTTCGTACCAGACTTAAAACCAATATTTTGTATTTTGATTGTTTAGGAGAATTTGCATGAGTGCTATCGTTGATATTATCGGTCGTGAAATTATTGATTCACGCGGCAATCCAACTGTGGAATGTGATGTATTGTTGGAATCTGGCGTGATGGGTCGTGCTGCTGTACCTTCAGGTGCATCCACTGGTTCCCGTGAAGCGATCGAATTGCGCGATGGTGACAAGTCCCGTTATATGGGCAAGGGCGTTTTGAAAGCCTGCGAAAACATCAACACAGAAATCGCTGAAGCGATCATGGGTTTGGATGCGAACGAGCAAGCGTTCTTGGACCGTACACTGATCGATCTCGATGGCACAGAAAACAAAGCACGCTTAGGCGCCAATGCGATGTTGGCAGTGTCTATGGCAGTGGCGAAAGCGGCAGCAGAAGAAGCTGGCTTGCCTTTGTATCGTTACTTCGGTGGTTCTGGCGCGATGCAATTGCCAGTGCCTATGATGAACGTGATCAACGGTGGCGCACATGCGGACAATAACTTGGATTTGCAAGAATTCATGATCATCCCAGTTGGCGCACCAACATTCCGTGAAGCGATTCGTTACGGTGCAGAAGTTTTCCATAGCTTGAAAAAAATCCTGCACGACAAAGGTTTGACGACAGCGGTTGGCGACGAAGGTGGTTTCGCACCATCGGTAGAAAACCACGAAGAAGCGATCAAGTTGATCATTCAAGCGATCGAAGCTGCTGGCTATACGCCAGGCACACAAATCGCATTGGGCTTGGATTGCGCGGCAAGTGAATTCTACAAAGACGGTAAGTACCATTTGGAAGGCGAAGGCTTAACTTTGTCTTCAACTGATTTCACTAACTTGTTGGCGACTTGGGTCGACAAATATCCTATCATCTCTATCGAAGATGTCATGGCAGAAGGCGATTGGGATGGTTGGAAAATTCTGACTGAAAAACTCGGCAAAAAAGTACAGATCGTTGGCGACGACTTATTCGTGACGAACACCAAGATTTTGAAAGAAGGCATCCAAAAAGGTATCGCTAATTCTATTCTGATCAAGATCAACCAAATCGGTACTTTGACAGAAACTTTCGCCGCAATCGAAATGGCAAAACGCGCTGGTTACACCGCGGTGATTTCACATCGCTCTGGTGAAACAGAAGACAGCACGATTGCGGATATCGCCGTTGGTATGAATGCTTTGCAAATCAAAACAGGTTCTATGTCACGTTCTGATCGTATGGCAAAGTACAATCAATTATTACGTATTGAAGAAGATTTGGGCGAAATCGCTAGCTACCCAGGCCGTGATGCGTTTTATAATTTGAAGTAATCGCATTAAGAGAAGTTAGTTAATGTAATGAATTAATGTCGTAAAAAAGGGGAAGTCAGCTTCCCCTTTTTATCGTTATGAAATATAGTCAAATTGTTTTTTTGACCTTCACCTAAGATCGCATGCGTCTAATTACCATCGCCTTATTAGCTTTGTTAGTCCTGATCCAGTATCCACTGTGGTTAGGCAAGGGCGGCTGGCTGCGCGTTTGGGAGTTAGATAAACAGGTGAATGCAGCACACGAGAAAAATGATGAACTAAAAGCGCGCAATGCTAAGTTAGATTCTGAAGTTCAAGATTTAAAAAATGGCACGGCAGCCGTCGAGGAACGCGCCCGTTTTGAACTAGGCATGATCAAGAAAGATGAAATCTTTGTGCAGATTTTGGATGCTGGAAGCAAGGTGGAAAGTAAACCTTCAGCGAGTAACAATAAATTGCCGGTAATTAAGCCAAATTAATCATTACTTAGTTTGCTCAAGAGCCGTTCAAACGCAATCTCGACTTCCGCAACACTAGGCGGCCTTCCTTGATCTCCAAGGTTAATGATCTTCTCTGACCAGTTTCCCTCTGTCTTCCATTTTGGTGAATCGCAATAAAGTTCTATCGTTGGCGTTTCGTAGGCAGCAGCAATGTGCACCAAGCCAGTATCGACGCCTATCACCAAGGCTGCGCGTTGTGCCAATACGGTGGCTTCTTGCATAGACAGCTTAGGTAGGACACGCGCATTACTCATATGCTCTGCCATCGCTTCGGCTTCTATTCTTTCAGCTTCGCTTCCCCATGGCAGCAAAATCGGCCAACCAGTGACCTGTAAGTCGCGGGCTGTTCCTATCCAATTATTGCGTGGCCATTTTTTGGATTCGCCTGCTGTGCCGTGAAAGAACACGATGTAGGGTGTGGCGGGCATCCACTCAGGTTGTAGATCGAGTTTTTGTAAACCAAAACTGGCGGGTGTATCTACTTGATAATTCAGCGCGGCGGCGGCAACCAAGCGCCCACGTAAAACCGCGTGCGTGCGGCGGTCAACCGGAATACTTAAGTCATGAAAAATTCTTGAAATACCTTCATAACCTGAACCTTCCGTACCGTTGGCTAATCCGACTTTTTTGCCATTCGGTGCTTTGCGAGCCATGCCCATGATGATGCCGGTTTTTAGCAAGCCTTGGGTATCGAAAATAAAATCGTAAGCTTCTTCACGTAGCGTGCGGTAGAAATGTTTAATCTCCACGCGGGTTTCTTTATTCCCCAAACTTTTACGCCAGCGTCGTTGTGCATAGGCGATAACCTTGTTGACCTTGGGTTGTAATTTGACCAGATTGACGTAGGCTTCCTCCACCACCCAATCAATTTGCGCGTTGGGGTAGCGGGCTTTGATGTCATCGACCATGGGCATGTTGTGGAGGACATCGCCTAGGGAGGAAACGCGGATCAATAAAATTTTCACGGTGGAGAATAAATTTAATTTACAAAAAATGAGGCTATTTACTGACGGCGAATTTTGGTTTTGCTTCCTTCTCCCGCAGGCGGGAGAAGGGTAGGGGATGAGCGCGGTTCAGTAATCTTTGTACTTCGTAGAACACACGCAACGGCTTACTGAATTCCTCTCACCCTAACCCTCTCCCGCTAGCGGGAGAGGGAATATAACAAGTCCCTAGTACGGCAAAACCGCATCCGGCTTAACCGCCAAAATCGCTGCCTTCAATGCCGTCTGAATTCGCAGCAAAGCTTCTGGTGTTTCCGCTTCAAATCGCATCACAATCACTGGTGTTGTGTTCGATGAACGCGCTAAACCGAAACCATCTGGATACTCAACCCGTAAGCCATCGATATTAATGATCTCAGTCGAGCCAGGGAAGTTCGCATTCTTTTGCATCTCAGCGATGATGGCAAAATTTTCGCCTTCATTCAATTTTAATTGCAATTCTGGCGTACTGGTCGATTGCGGCAAATCATTGAGGGTTGCCGTCATGTCCGCGACTTTACTTAGAATTTCTAGCAAGCGTGCGCCAGCATACATGCCGTCATCAAAGCCATACCAGCGATCTTTGAAGAACACGTGTCCACTCATTTCCCCGCCTAAAGGTGAGCCAGTTTCTTTGAGCTTGGCTTTGACCAAGGAGTGACCGGTTTTCCACATTAAGGGAACACCGCCGTGGTTTTTGATCCAGCTGGATAAATGACGTGTGCATTTCACGTCATATAAAATCTGTTCGCCAGGATTGCGGCTCAATACGTCTGCGGCAAATAACATCAATTGACGATCTGGGTAAATGATTTGCCCGTCTTTCGTCACTACACCCAAGCGGTCACCATCACCGTCAAACGCTAAGCCAATTTCCACGTCGCTAGTTTGCAAGCAACGGATCAGATCTTGCAGGTTTTCTGGATGCGCCGGATCGGGATGATGATTCGGGAAATTGCCATCAACTTCACAAAATAGCTCTGTGACTTCGCAACCCATGGCACGATATAAATCACCTGCGAATGCACCAGCAACGCCATTGCCGCAATCGACAGCAATCTTGATTTTGCGCGTGAGTTTGACATCGCTGACTATGCGTTCCAGATAGGCGGCTTTGATATCGTGGGTGCTGTAAGTTCCTTCACCAACAGCGAAGTCTTTTGCGACGATTCTATCGTACAACGCGAGTATGGTATCGCCATAAATCGCTTCACCCGCCAACACCATTTTGAAACCATTGTAGTCAGGTGGATTGTGGCTACCAGTGACCATGATGCCGGATGTCGCACCTAGGACATTGGTGCCAAAATACACCATGGGTGTCGCGACGACGCCGAGGTCAATCACATTCACGCCAGTGGCCTGCAAGCCCATCGCTAAAGCTGCTGTGAGCGAAGGTCCAGATAAACGACCATCACGTCCAATCACGACGGTTTTTTCACCTTTTGCCAAAGCGGCGCTACCGAAAGCCTGACCAATCGCATAAGCGACATCAGCGTCTAAGGTTTTATCAATAATGCCGCGAATGTCGTAGGCTTTAAAAATACTTTTGGAAAGTAGGGACATAATGTTTTCTATCTAAAAAATGCGAATTCGTTTTTTTAAAAAGCTTTGCCGTAGAGGTACAGAAGACGCGGAGCTTTTTATAAGCATCTCTGCGTACTTTGCGCCTCAGCGTCTAAGCTTTGTCTTTAATCTGCCAAATAAAATCCTCGATACCGCATTGGGGTTGATACTCAACCACCAATTGCTGTATCAGGCTGCGTACTTTTTCATAATCGAAATTGCTGCATGCCAGGTCTAATTCTTCTAAGGCCGTTTGTAAATCTGCCCAAGCTAATTCGGCTTCTTGGGCACGCATGATCAGTGGATGGGTGGTGCGTTCTACGTTGTCACCGATCAGTAATTCTTCATACAGTTTTTCACCCGGACGCAGACCAACTTCACGGATTTCTATCGTGCCTTCTGGATGATCTGCCGACTTCACTTCTAAGCCGCACAAATGCACCATGCGACGTGCTAAATCAATGATGCGTACAGGTTCGCCCATGTCGAGTACAAACACGTCACCGCCTTGACCCATGGCGCCAGCTTGCAACACCAATTGCGCGGCTTCAGGGATCGTCATGAAATAACGCGTAATATCGGCATGGGTTAAGGTAATCGGTCCACCTTGCATAATTTGTTTGCGGAATAAAGGAACGACAGAGCCAGAAGAGCCTAGCACATTGCCAAATCTGACCATGCAAAATCGCGTCGTTTGTTGACGGCGCGCATTTGCCTGCAAGATTAATTCGGCTAAACGCTTCGTCGCACCCATCACATTGGTAGGGCGTACAGCTTTATCGGTAGAAATCAAAACGAATTGCTTAACACCTGCATCAATCGCTGCTTGGGCTAATTTGTAGGTGCCGAAGACGTTATTGCGTATGCCTTCGATGGGATTATGTTCGACCAGTGGTACATGCTTGTAAGCGGCTGCGTGATATACCGTATCGATTTGAAATCCACGGAAAATCTTGTCTAGTTTTGCGCTATCGTGTATCGATCCCAAGAAAGGTTTTATGTCGCAGGCCAATTGCAATTGATCTCTTAGCGCAGACAATTCCTGTTCTATCGAATATAGAGAAAATTCCGACATTTCTAACAGCATCAGGCTCTTAGGTTTTTGTCGCAAAATCTGACGACATAATTCAGAGCCGATAGAACCGCCAGCACCGCTGACAAGAACGTTTTTATTGGTGATACACGTTGCCAATAAAGCTTCATCTGGTTCAACTTGGTCTCGACCTAATAAGTCTTCAATCTCAACATCACGAATATCTTGAACCCGTAGTTCGCCGTTGATCAAACTCTTGATTGATGGCGTGACTTTGACACGAACTTTGTAAGCTTCTAAATGATCGAGAATTTGCTTTTGTTTGGCTTTGGAAACGCTGGGCAAGGCGAGCAAAACTTCTTTGATTCCAAAATTTTTGACTAGCTGAGGAATCGCTTCGACTGCGTACACTTTGATGCCTGCAATGGAAGAGCCATGCATCGTAGGATTGTCGTCGATGAAGGCGATGCAGTCTAGCTCATGCCCTGCGCGCAACGCATTTGCCAATTGCATACCAGCAGTGCCTGCGCCATAGATTGCGATTTTTATAGCGTTCGGATTGCGTCGCAGGCCACCGAGATAGGCGCGGGCAGCCAAGCGGCTTGCCCCTACATATAAAATTGCCCCTGACCAGTAAATCACAAAGACTGCACGTGAGATCGCTGTCAATTGCAACATGAAACTGAGGAATGCTAGCGCTAAGACAGACAAGCTAACCGCAATCACCACCACGCTGACCATCTTATGATCAATATAGCGTATCACCGCGCGATAAAGGCCGATTTTGATAAAGATGGGAATCGCAAATAGGGGCACCGCTGCTATCAACCATCCATAGTGCTTAATCAGTTCTAAATTGATAGTCTCATAGCGCGTTAAGATCGCCAAAATGAAAGCTAATGGCAAAAAAATTGCGTCGACGATACCAGCAATGATTTGCTTATGCAGACGTGGAAGGTTAACTAATGCATGCATCATGGTTTAGGTGTTTGCCTGATTGTGTGAATTAGTGGGTAACGCCATCACGCTTAATCACTTTGAAGAAGGTAAGAAACAGAATTTTAATATCCAATAGCAAGGATTGATGCTGCAAGTAATATGCATCCAGTTCCACTTTCTGCGGAATCGGCAATTCATCGCGGCCATTGATCTGTGCCCAGCCTGTCAAGCCGGGGACGATGGTGTGAACTTGTTTTTCGGTACGTAGTGCAATCAAATCTGCCTGATTATAGAGGGCAGGGCGCGGGCCGACAAAGCTCATATCACCTTTAATAATGCTCCACAATTGAGGCAACTCATCGAGGCTAGATTTACGCAAGAAAGAGCCGACTGGCGTCAAATATTGATCCGGGTTTGTCAGTAAATGTGTCGCGACAGCTGGCGTGTCGATCAACATAGAGCGGAACTTTGGCATTTTAAAAATCTGATTGTAACGACCAACGCGATCAGACCAGTAAATGATCGGTCCTTTTGATGTCAGGCGCACCATCAGTGCGACTACGATAAATGGGATCAGTAATATGGCAGCGGCCATCAAGGCAAGTAGTAAATCGGCTAATCGTTTCATTGTGCTAACTCTCAATTTTTAATTATGGTTGTTTGTGGTTCGACATTAGCATGGCTGCGCTCTCGCGCAAGCCTTGTTGCACCGTATAGGGCGGCACCCATCGCATCTGCTCGCGCGCCTTGCTGCTATCAACTCGCAAAGATTGGCAGAGACGATCAGCAATCTTGCTTTTACCAAGCAAGCGTGCGCCGAATCTAATGACGCTAACAGGACACGGCAACAGACGTGATGGCACCTCTAATGCCTTTGCTGCTTCTTGTAATAATTCTGTGGTCGATAAATCTTTGCCATCGGAAATGAGAAAGATTTGATTAAAAGCTTGCGGGTTTTGCACGCAATGTAAAATGAAATCGCACAAATTTTTAACGAACACAAAACTGCGCTGATTGTGAATGCTAGCTAGAGGAAGGGGAATTTGTTTTTTTACCCAAATCAATAAGCTGAGGAAATTCGCGGCAACACCTTTGCCATAAACTAAAGGTGGACGGATGATGGTGATCGCCATGCCTGTGCGCTGACCCAGTTCTAGTAGGGCAGTTTCTGCTTCTTGTTTTGAAATGCCATAAGGATCGCTGGCTTGCGGGGTATCATCTTCAGTAAATGCAGTGCCGTCTGACGTTAGCTCACCGTTGACTTTGATTGAGCTAAG
>DLGN01000337.1:0-7642 GCA_002482715.1 Oxalobacteraceae bacterium UBA7693 | reverse complement strand
TTGCTAAGCGTAAGCTGCCGTATAAATTCACTTCGCGAAACGCAAGCAGTGGGTCTGCGGCGGAATCGTTCATGACATGTACCCTGGCCGCGCAATGAATGACAGTGTTGACATTGGTCAGATGCGCTTGCCAATCGGTTTTGCTATCGATGCTGCTAATGTGGCTAAGCCATGCGTCTGCTGCTGAGTTCTGAGCTCGCACTGGACAAATGACTTGGCGATTTTGCGCCAAGGCTATTTGGAGCAAGTGCGATCCAACAAAGCCTGTTGCGCCAGTGATGAGAATTGTATTGTTCATATTGCGACAACTAGCTTGTAGAGTCTTGCGAGCGTTTGCCTGAATAGACTGAGCTCAGACGCAGATAACGACGCAATAAAAATTTTGAAAAGCTGTGAAAGAACCAGCGCGCATGTTGAGAAAAGATATTCCGGTTCTTATGCGCAGCGGTATGAATCGCCTTTAAGTGTGGGTAATAATGTACCGCCTGGTTGTGATAACGACGCGCGCGATAACAAATATCTACATCTTCAAAGTACATAAAATAGCTGGGATCGAATCCTCCCAGTGCCTGATAAAGCGCTGGTTTGAATGCTAAAAAAGCGCCAGAAGCCCATTCGACAGGGATATCGTCCACTGCAGCTGCGATGCTCTCTTTATCGTAGGTTTCGCTAAACGTGCTCACGAGCGGCATTTTGATAATCGATAACATGCCAGGAAAATGCCGGATGTTTTTGTCAGGGATGCTCATTGCCTGATCTCGATACAGATTGAGTGTGGCGATGGCATGCGCCGATTGCTGCATCTTTTCTGTCAGGGCGAACACTGTTTCTGGTGTGACGGTGATATCCGGATTCATCACCAGAAAAAAATCTTGCGCTTGGAAGCCAGATTGTTTTTGAATTAAGTCAAACAGGTAATTATTGTTTTCACCAAAGCCTAAACCCGCATCTGCATCGGTGTAGAACACTTGATGCTGTTCGCAATAAGTTTTTAGGGTAGCGGCAGGCCGATTATCTTTAATCCAGATTTTCAGATGTGCACGCTCTTTCAGCAGTCCACCTAACTGACTGTTGATCAGAAGCTCTTCATGCCCATGACTGATAATAGCAACATGAATCATGCAGGCAATCTCACCGAATTTGATGATCTATTACTTGTATTTGTCTGCATCATGATGGTGCACATTCTTGATCCTGCAAAGTTGGTTTGAATAGACGTCGTGCTGCAAAATGTAAAAGTACCCAATCCACACTAACCCGACAGACCCAAGCAAAGGCCGCGCCAATTAAACCAAATTGTTTGGTTAGCAGCACTAGCAAGGCCATATAAAAAAACAATTCAAATATATGGAACAGTGCGGTCGTCTTGGTATTTCCTGTTGCGTGCAGCAGGGTATATGGTACTACAGCGATGCCGTTAATAAAGGTGCCAAATACTAAAACTACCGTAATTGGAAACGCTTTTTGTGCAAACTCCGGTGAAATCCACCATGAGAAGCCTGGATAGGCGACCAGTAAAGTTAACAGACATAGTCCTGCCATGATCTTGACCATACGACGTAGATTGGTCGAGTAAGACTGATGTAAGTCTGTGCGAGAAGCGATGGTGGCAAATACAGGCATTAAAGCTCCACAAATCGCAATCGGAATCATCAACAAACGCATCAAACCTTCTTGCGGAATCGCATATTCCGATAACTTATCCGCACCAACCAAAGCGCTGACAAAAAAACGATCACCATAGACCATGAGCGGGCTAACTATCCCCGTCACTGTAACCCAAAAACCATAGGAGACTAATTGACGGATTTGTAGCTTTATACCGCCCAAATTTTGTTTGACCTCGACTAGTTTATTGCGGATAAACAGATAATGTTTTAGCTGTATCGCGCCATAAATAACGGTGACAAGTCTAGCGAGCACCAGATAAATGGTGATTTTCCATAGGCTGTTTCCATGCAACATGATCGATAAAGCAGGCAGAATAAACATACAAAATCCTAAAAAGATTTTGTTGATGTTCGATTCTTTGAATTGTCCCAAACCCTCAAGTGCACCACGCATGCCGCTGGTAAGTGTTGCGGGTATGACACCCAAGGCAGTGATTTGTAAAGCAAGCTTGGTTTCGTGTTGCCAGGCAGGTGTAATTTTTAACCAATCATGTGCCAACGGATAGGCGAAACCCATAATCAATAAAAAGCCTAATATTCCGGTGACTGCGGTGAGTAATAGCCCAGCATTTAAAATAGTATGAATCGCGTATCGGCGCTGATCTGAAGTCGCATCTAGCATCGCTGTTTGTAAGCGACTTACTTCATAAGTTAAGGCGCGTCCTGCACCAAAGTCAAAGAAATTGAAATAACCGATCAATGCCCATATTAAAGTGAGCACACCAAATCCTTCAGCCCCTAATTCCTTCAAGGTGTAAGGAATGCAGACCGCAGCCGCAAGCAAGGGCGAGCCACTGCCAATCAGGTTCCAGATGGTGTTTTTCTTGAGTGACATACTAGACGTTAGCGTCCGCTAATTTTAATGACGCCATATTTTGCAGACAGCTTTGTAAAGCCAAGTCCCAATTTTGAATGTTAATACCAAAATTCTGGCTTAACTTAGTTTTATCAAGACAGGAGTTTTGTGGTCTTTGTGCTGGGGTAGGGTAAGCTGAACTCGGTATTCCTTGTATCGTTGGCAGAGGTGCGTTTAATAGGCCAAGTTGCGCTGCATGCGTCACGATATGCTGACTAAATTCACACCAATTAGTAAATCCGCTTGGTGTTAAGTGATAGATGCCTTGATGTGCTTGCCACCATGTTGCTGGCGTCTCTGCTTGTTGCAATTGCAGAAGAATTTGTTTGACTGCATTACTCAAAAACAAAGTCGAACTTGGTGTTCCCCATTGATCGTTAACGATATTGAGTTCGGTTTTTTCTTTCGCTAAACGTAAAATTGTCAGCAAAAAGTTTTTGCCGAAATCGGAATACACCCAACTGGTGCGAAAAATTAAATGCGCGCATCCGCTATTTACAATTGCTTGTTCACCGGCCAATTTACTAGCGCCATAAACATTGAGGGGGGTGCAAATATCCTCTTCGGAATAGGGAATACGCTCACCATTGGCTGTTCCTTTATTTCCATCAAAGACATAGTCAGTCGAAAAATGGATTAAGCCTATGCCAAGGCGCTTCGCTTCTTGTGCCAAAATGCCTGGTGCTTCGGCATTGATGGAATAAGCCAGTTCACTTTCTCTTTCCGCCTGATCGACAGCCGTATAGGCGGCAGGATGAATGATTAAATCTGGCTTGCATTGTTGAATATAGGGGGCAATCGATGCAAGATCAGACAGATCCAACTCCGCGCGCTGCGGTGTAATGAGCTCGCCAAAGTCGCTCAAGGCTTTGGCCAAACTACGACCTAGCTGACCACTGGTTCCCGTCAACAATATCCTCATGCGAAAACCTCAGCGTCAGCCAATAATTTACCTAGCTGATCTTTACCCGACAAGGATGGACTTCCATTGACGATACCATCTAGCGGCCAATTGATCGCCAATGCTGGATCATTCCATAGCAGGCAACGCTCATATTCCGGCGCCCAATAGTCTGTCGTTTTATAAAGAAATTCGGCATATTCACTGGTGACGATAAAACCATGCGCAAAGCCTGGTGGAATCCACATTTGACGAGAATTGCTTGCGGATAAGACTGCCGAAGTCCATTTGCCAAAATTCGGCGAGCTACGACGTACATCAACTGCAACATCGAATACTTCGCCGGCAATCACGCGCACCAATTTTCCTTGTGCTTGTTGAATTTGGTAATGCAATCCACGTAGAACACCTTTTGCAGAACGGGAATGATTGTCTTGTACAAATTCGGTGTTTACACCAGTACAAGCGGCGAAGGTTTTGGCATTAAAACTTTCATAAAAAAAGCCGCGTTCGTCGCCAAATACTTTGGGTTCTAAAATCAAGACTTCGGGTAAATCTGTTTGAATAATATTCATGGTGAGAGCTGAGCGGATATTTAAAAACTTTTCTGATTTAACAGGCGCAATAAGTATTGGCCGTATTCATTCTTCTTCAAAGGCTGGGCTAAATCTTCTAATTGGCTTGGGCTGATGTAGCCTTTACGGAAGGCAATTTCTTCAGGACAAGCGACTTTTAAGCCCTGACGTTTTTCTATTGTCGCGATAAATTGACCCGCTTCCAATAAGGAATCGTGCGTACCAGTATCTAGCCATGCCATGCCGCGTCCCATCAATTCAACTTTGAGTTGGCCTTGCTGTAGATAGACATTATTCACATCGGTGATCTCTAACTCACCACGGGCAGAAGGTTTGATATTTGCAGCGATATCGCAGATTTGCTGATCGTAAAAATACAGACCAGTCACTGCGTAATTGGATTTGGGTTTGAGCGGTTTTTCTTCTATGCTCAAGGCATTGCGCTGATCGTCAAAATCCACCACACCGTAGCGTTCAGGATCATGTACGTGGTAAGCAAAGACGGTAGCGCCTTCTTGATTGCTATCCGCGCTACGCAGCATGGGTTCAAACTCATGACCATAGTAAATGTTGTCACCTAAAATTAAGGCAGACGGCGAGTTACCGACAAATTCTTTACCAATAATGAAGGCTTGCGCCAAGCCATCGGGTGAAGGTTGCACGGCATAACTGAGGTTGATACCCCACTGTGAACCGTCGCCGAGTAACTCTTGAAAACGTGGCGTATCTTGTGGTGTCGAGATAATGAGGATGTCACGCATACCAGCTAACATCAAGGATGTCAGCGGATAATAAATCATCGGTTTATCGTAAATCGGTAGCAATTGCTTAGATACCGATTTTGTCACTGGATACAGGCGAGTACCGGAACCGCCAGCCAGAATAATGCCTTTGCGTTGAATTTGTGCCATGTTTTTCTCTTGTTTTCTTATGAATTTTTTATGTGAATTAAGTTTTATCTTGATACTGCAAACTCACCCAGTTTTTATATTCGCCAGATAAAACTTGTTCAGTCCATGCATCGTTTGCCAAGTACCAGCTAACCGTCTTGCGTAAGCCTGTTTCAAAAGATTCAGCGGGCTTCCAGCCCAGTTCTCGTTCAATCTTACGCGCATCAATCGCATAGCGTTTATCGTGTCCAGGTCGATCTCTGACGTGGCGAATCTGATCCCGGTAACTGCCATTTGCTTTTGGCTGCAACTCATCCAAAAGGTCGCAAATGCTGTGAACGACATTCAGATTGGTCTTTTCATTCCAGCCGCCGATGTTATAGGTTTCGCCCGGACGGCCGGCCTCTAAAACCCGACGTATCGCCGCACAATGATCACTGACATAGAGCCAGTCACGTACTTGACTACCATCGCCGTAGATGGGCAAATCTTTACCAGCACGTGCATTGGTGATGACTAAGGGTATGAGTTTTTCTGGGAAGTGCAGGGAACCATAATTATTTGAACAATTCGTGGTCAGTGTAGGCAGGCCATAAGTATGGTGATAGGCGCGCACTAAATGATCGGACGCTGCTTTGGATGCGGAATAAGGACTATTCGGTGCATAAGGCGTGGTCTCGGTGAATGGCGGATCATTAGCTTCTAAGCTGCCATAGACTTCATCTGTTGAAACATGCAAAAAACGGAAGGCGTTTTTTTCTGGTTCAGGAAGTGCTTGCCAGTAAGCGCGAACTGACTCTAGTAGGCTAAATGTCCCATTGACATTGGTTTCGATAAACGCCGCAGGTCCATGAATCGAGCGGTCAACATGGCTTTCTGCAGCAAAATGCACGACTGCTCTTGGTTGGTGTTCTTGCAATAATTGGTTCAGAACGTCGCGATCACTGATATCTGCATGAACAAAAATATGGCGAGCATCATTTTTCAAGCTGGCGAGATTATTTAAATTGCCTGCATAGGTCAGCTTATCAACATTGATAACCGCTTCATCGTTTTTTGCTAGCCAATCTAAAACAAAATTTGCGCCTATGAAGCCAGCGCCACCTGTGACTAAAATCATGCTGAAATCCAATCTTGTTGATGTGAGAACTTATGGGAAATAGAAGCTAGCGTTGCTGCTGCCACCTCTTAGTACAATCGTACTGTTATTGGCGACGTGCCCCTGACTAAGGTATTCGAGGCCAGACTCTAGTTAGTGCATTTCGCGTAAGTCTTCATGTTATTCATGAAAGTCCGCAATTTTACGCCACTTGACCTGAAATTCGGCGCAGTCCTTGGGCTTTTTTGTCCTAAAAGTAATTAAGTGTGTTGTCAGTTGGTAATTTATTGTCGCTGGTTTTGGCGTTGATCACGGGGTTCCCTATTTTTTAGTTAAAAAAATCCACTTTCACTCTTGAATTGTGCAATACCCACCTCATTTGTATGGGCAATGCTTGATTTTTATGGAGATTGTTAATGCAAGAGCAAGATAAACCAGTAGAAAATACTGAAACAATAGCAACTTCAATTGATGTTGAAGCCCTACAAGCAGCTGCTGCACAAAATCAGGTCGAGCCTGAAGTGGTGATTGAACCTGGTGTATCAGCTGAAACTTTGGCGCAATTAGAAGCCAAAGTGTTGGAACTACAAGATGCTTTTATGCGTGCTAAAGCCGAAGGTGAAAATATTCGTCGCCGCGCTCAGGAAGATATCTCAAAGGCACACAAATTTGCGATTGAAAGTTTTGCTGAGTCCTTGGTTCCAGTCAAAGACAGTTTGGAAATGGGCTTGAAAGTCGAAACGCAAACAGTGGAATCGATTAAAGAAGGCGTAGAAATGACGCTTAAGCAATTAAATGCTGCGTTTGAAAAGAATC
Organism: Oxalobacteraceae bacterium UBA7693; assembly: GCA_002482715.1. Lineage (GTDB taxonomy): Bacteria > Pseudomonadota > Gammaproteobacteria > Burkholderiales > Burkholderiaceae_D > Undibacterium. The sequence goes on along the minus strand of DLGN01000337.1, from coordinate 835 downwards.
GCCTGTTAGAAGTAAATCCTCAGCAGGGCGATAAGCTGGATCCAAGCAAGCACCAAGCGGTTTCTATGGTGCCAACTGAGCAAGAAGCAAACACAATTGTGACCGTTTTACAAAAAGGTTACACAATTGCAGATCGCTTGTTGCGTCCAGCTTTGGTTACTGTGGCGCAGCCAAAGTAAGGAATTTATGGCAAAAAACAAGTAATACGCACAAAAGTATAAAGAAACTGCGAAAAAAGCCTTGAAAATGCGGTTTTTTGCCATACATCAGAAATAGACGAGCGCAATGTGTCATGAAATAAAGACTGCCATTCTTTGCAGTCACAATGCAGTCTCAAATTAGCGTTCACAAAGTTTAAAAATATAATTTTTTAGGATAGGGAAATATCATGGGAAAAATGATCGGTATTGATTTAGGTACAACCAACTCTTGCGTGGCAGTGATGGAGAATGGCCAACCAAAAGTGATCGAAAACGTAGAAGGCGCGCGCACCACGCCATCGATCATCGCTTATCAAGAAGATGGCGAGATCCTCGTCGGTGCTTCTGCTAAACGTCAGGCTGTCACGAATCCAAAAAACACTTTGTACGCTGTTAAGCGTTTGATCGGTCGTAAGTTCGACGAAAAAGAAGTGCAAAAAGATATTTCTTTGATGCCTTACACTATTTCTAAAGCAGACAATGGCGATGCGTGGGTTTCTGTGCGCGACAAGAAATTGGCACCACCACAAATTTCCGCTGAAGTTTTGCGCAAAATGAAAAAAACTGCCGAAGATTACCTCGGTGAAGAAGTGACAGAAGCGGTTATCACAGTTCCTGCTTACTTCAACGATGCA
>DLGN01000056.1 GCA_002482715.1 Oxalobacteraceae bacterium UBA7693 | reverse complement strand
ATGTGTTTGCCGTTCTGTTCGAGTTTGTATTGTTAGCCGTTACTTTGCTTAGTAGGTCATTCATGGGAATTTCCTATTAACGTATGCCATGCACAAACGGATCGCTGTCTTGCAAAATCAATGTCGCTTCGGCATTCACAAACGCGGTGCCGCGTATTGTTGGGTGAATTTTTCCTGCTTCTGTATGTGTTTGAAAACTCGCTTCGAACACGCTACCAATAATACTTTCTTGGCGCCAGATTTCGCCGGGTTGGAGTTTGCCGTCGGCTGCCAAACAAGCAAGTTTGGCGCTAGTGCCGGTGCCACATGGCGAGCGGTCGTATGCTTTGCCCGGGCACAATACAAAATTTTGACTATCATTCTCAGGTGCCGATGGCGCGCCGAATAATTCGATGTGGTCGATTTCGCCGCCATTGTCGCCCGTGATGCCTGCAGCGTTCAACGCATCTCTGACGCGCCAAGCGAAACTGGTTAAACCTTCGATATTGGCAAGGCGCATATCTTGCCCATGTTCTGCAATCAGAAAAAACCAGTTGCCACCCCAAGCAATATCGCCAGTAACAGGGCCATGATCCTCAACCTCGATGGTCACCGCACGTTGTGCGCGATAGGCCGGAACGTTATGCACGCTGACACTATAATCCGTGTGTAACTCAACTTCAACTGCACCAACAGGGGTATCGATTTTATGTCGCCCAGTTTGCAATACACCTTGGTACGCAAGTGTTGCGACTAAACCTATCGTGCCATGTCCACACATACCAAGGTAACCGACATTATTAAAAAAGATGACACCAACTGAGCAAGTTGGGTCATGTGGCTTGCACAGTAGTGCACCAACTAAAACATCGGAACCACGTGGCTCGCACACCACCGCGCTACGAATATGGTCAAATTTTTCCCTAAATATTTTTACTCGCTCTGATAATGGCCCATCGCCAAGATCGGGACCACCATTGACGATTAATCGGGTCGGCTCACCGCCGGTATGCGAATCGATAATTTGAATTTTGCTTGCTTGGTTTTTGGTGACTTGCATGAATGAACTCCGCATTGGTAGTGATCTAGAGCGAGATTGAAAGCATATCGCAGTGTAGCGATATAGCGTTCGGCTTGTCTTGCTTAATTGCGCTAGTTCGAATGCCGAATTCGGCATAACGCGAAAAGACTGACATCTCATCTTCTTTTTTATGTCTGAGCCTAGCAAGGACAATACGGTATAGTCTTTATTCTGTAAATTTGCATTTTGCGTGGGAACCTATTTGTGAATTCACATTCCAAACATGTTCGAATTTGTTGTAGCAAGCGGCAGTGCAAACTAATTATTAATTCCTACTATTTACTTTTACCAAAGAAAAGCGATAAGCATGTCGAATTTGATTGATTTTAGAAGTGACACTGTTACTAGACCAACCGAAGCAATGCGCAATGTGATGAGCAGGGCTGAAGTGGGTGATGATGTTTATGGCGATGATCCTAGCGTTAACGCATTAGAAGCAAAGATGGCAGCCTTGACAGGTATGGAATCTGCCATGTTGGTTGCGAGCGGAACGCAGAGCAATTTGGTCGCATTGCTGACGCATTGTGGGCGCGGTGATGAGTATATTGTTGGACAAAATTATCATACTTATTTGTACGAATCTGGTGGCGCTGCATCGCTCGGCAGTATTGTGCCGCAGCCAGTTCCTGTCGAGGCTGATGGTAGTTTGGATTTGCAAAAAGTGGCGGCAGTGATAAAGCCGAATGATGTGCATTATGCGGTGTCGAGTTTGCTCAGTTTAGAAAATACCCATTCAGGCAAAGTGATTTCAAATACCTATTTGCAATCCGCAATCGCGTTTGCGCATGCACACGATATGGCGACACACTTAGATGGCGCCCGTGTCTTCAATGCAGCGGTGGCACAGGACATGCCTGTGATCGATATCACCCAGGCATTCGATACGGTTTCTGTTTGTTGTTCAAAAGGTTTAGGCGCACCGATTGGTAGTGTTTTATGCGGGCCTCGTGATTTTATTCAAGAAGCACGTCGTTGGCGCAAGATGGTTGGCGGTGGCATGCGTCAAGCTGGGATTATCGCGGCTGGGATTGATTATGCGCTCGATCATCATGTGGATCGATTGGCGGACGATCATGCCAATGCAGCACGTTTGCAGCAAGCCTTGAGCCAAATTTCAGAATTGATCGTCGAATCTGCACACACCAATATGCTCTACATCGAATTTGCGAGCAAAGAGATTGGTCTCCGAGCGGGGGAATATTTGCGTACCAAAGGCATCATTATTTCTGCAGGAAAGCGAGTGCGCTTGGTGACACATCTTGATATTCGCGCGGAAGATGCAGATCGCTTTGTAGCTGAACTGAAGCAATTTTTTCATTCGATGTAAGCAGGCATTGATGCGACAACAATTGATGTCGCATCCGCACATGCTTAGATCAAACCGCCAGATCAACTTGTTGCAAGCTGCGTACCTGACCATCTTCAGTTAGCCAAATTCCAGAAGAACGAATTTGTCCTTGCGTTTGATTATTGGCGTTATTTAATTCAAACGGTGTCGAAGCATTTCCAAGGAATAGGGCGCCGACATTGGCTTGCTTTAGTTTTTGTAATTGATCTTTACCAGCGCCGTCTTTGGTCCAGACTTGTAACTTATCGAATATCGCGTCGTTTTCATCTATCCACTGATTACCGTCGCTATCATAAGCGGCAAGTTCCGCAAAACCATTCCCTGTACCTGGCCCGAATAATTCACTGCCGTCATTAATTTTGCCATCGCCATTTTTATCGAAGGCTAGAAAACCAGCACCTTGTACAAAAGAGATACTATCTTTTTTGCCATCGGCATTCAGATCAAATTCAAATTTTTGTGAAGTCAGTTGCGCACTATTACCTGAGAAATTTAAAGTTAAAGGATCGATTTTTTTTGCATCGCCTTTGCGAATTTGTGTATGGCTTTCTTCATGATAGCTGCGGTTTAACTCGAAACTTAAGTTGAATTGAATTTGCTTGTTATCGGCGGTTGTGATACTTCCACTTGCTTGAAATTTTGTTTGTTCCGTTTCGGTATAGCTATGCCGCACATCGATTTCGACACCCCAGCCAGCGTTAGGTCGTGCGGGCGGTGTTGGTTGATTGTTCGCGGCCGCTTCAGTTGATTTGCTCACAGCATTGGCGGTATCACCACTAGTGGGTGCTTCTAAATCGGTGGTTTTTAGATGCTCGATTCGTCGTCCAGTCAGTAGTTCGATCAGATACTTAATCACCATCATGCGTGGATCGTTTTCTAAATCATCTTCAATTTTATCGACTGTTTGACTCGCGTTCACTTCATTTGATTGCGCTTGTAAACCTGCATCAGATAAGCGAACGGTATCGGCTTGCAGACGAGAGAAATTTTCTTGCAGAATGTCATTGCCAACATCAGAAGCGCCAGTGTCCTTGAGCTTTTGCAGACGCGCTTCCATCGCTTCAAAATCCGGTCGCTTGTTTCCTATCCATGCACGCATTCTTTCTTGCGTTTCCGATTTTTGCATTGAGGCGTAACTCGATTGCATTTGGATGTCGGAGCTAGCGATTTTCATTTTGGGTTCCCACAGAAAATTGAATACGCCGTGACAAATGAACCGCAAATTGGCTAGTGCGGATTGAGGCGTACAGTGGAGGGTATCGGTTGAATTTGGCAAAGCTTGATTTCTTTGCTTAGACAGAATCATCGTAAAACGGCGAACAAAATCGTGCTTTTTTGTCTGAGGACGTGATTT
>DLGN01000162.1 GCA_002482715.1 Oxalobacteraceae bacterium UBA7693 | reverse complement strand
TACTGCTAATTTTAAAGCTTTGGTAGAAGCACAGAGAAATCGCGGTGGTGATTGGTATAAATTCGCTGCGAATCATATTGAGTTGTGTAATGTGCCGATTCCTGTGCGAGTGGTGAAATGAAAATAGCGACGTTGTCGTTTGTTTTCCGTACTTCGATATTGGTTGCATTCTTTTCTCTTTGCGCCTGCGTCGCCTACGCTCAGGAGAGTTCGAGTCTGAAGCAAGCGTTGTCGGGAATGAAATTAAGTACGATGCGTGATTGCACAAACAAAGATAGCGAAGATGGCTATCTCCAAGTTTGTGCTATGGCTCTCGATAAACGCGAAATCGAAGAAGTAAAAATGATGCAGTTCGTCGATTCGCTGGCCTACCGAATTGATAATGATTCTTTGCTAATAGCTGCGAGGGTCAAAAAGAGTGACCTTAGTTTTTACGATCTCCCCGCTTTTTCAGGTGAGATTTCAAGCTTTCTTCAGCCTATCGAAACTGACTTATTCGCGATTAAAGTATTATTTAAGGATATTAGTAAATCTAAACTTGATTTGATGTTGGTTAATCTTGCGGGAAGATTGCCTCCTCGAATAAACATTGATGGTCGAGAGCCATCCGAAAAAGTGTTAATTGAGAAGTGGTCTGTCGTGCGTGGCAACTTGGAAAGCGGCGGGGCGCTATATCATGAGCTAGCTTTTCCTGCCGCGCAAAATATTGAATCCAAATTGGTTTATGTATTTAAGGGAAAGAGTTGTGTCACCTCAATCACTCAATGTAATGTTATTTACGTGGCAGATGGCGAGTCGATTAGTACTTTTGTTCAGCACGCGTACGCTAATAAGATAAATCTTGATCAGTTTGTTTTTGTTGGAATTCCGAATCCTGCGGCAAAGCGAATGGAAGAACTACTTTACGGACGCAATCAAAGCATATTTAATGTATTTATGAGTTTTGTGGCCATTGATCTTCGTAAAGCAATAGAGAAAGATGAACAACCCAAAGCACGCTATGTGGCTGGTTATTCAAATGGTGGTGCTTGGGCATTGGATGCTTTAATACTTAATTCTGATAAATTTGATGGTGCGATTGTGATGTCGCCAGGTAGTTGGAGAACCAAAGACAACATTAGCGTAAGAGGGAAACAGATTTTTCTAGGTGCTGGTGAGTTAGAACCTGGGTTTTTTAAACAAACCCAGATCGTCGATAAGTTAATGCTTGATTTGGGTGCTGACGTGAAACGAAAGTATTCAAAGTCAGGTCACAGCATGAATACCTGGGTTCCCATTTGGCTGCTTGCGCTAAATACGCTAAGTGCTAAATAAGTTTAATTTTTAGATGAGGCAGCGTGAAAATTATGCTGTGTTGCAAAGCCCAGCATTTTTTAATCGTCGAGCCTGCTGTTGGGCTTCGCCTAGCTCAGCACCAACCTACAAATTTATTACTGCGCTGGATTAGCACCATCGGCATGAATTTGATTAATCGCTGTAACCAACTCATCACTTAAAAGAATGTCGGTCGCACGAATATTCTCTTCCAATTGCATCAAATTTGTCGCGCCGATAATTGTACTCGCAACAAACCAGCGTGAGTAACACCAGGCCAATGCAAGTTGTGTTGGCAATAATCCATGTGCGCGCGCCAAAGCTGTATAACGTGCGCTGGTGGCAATCACTTCAGGACGCATATAGCGCGGACTCCAGGTCGCAGGGAATTTAGTTAAGCGTCCTTTGGCCTGTGCATTGTCCACATATTTACCTGTTAAACGTCCGAAGGCGAGTGGGCTGTATGCGAGCAAACCAACATGTTCGCGATAGCAGGTCTCTGTTAAACCTTGCTCATAGCTGCGATTCATCAGGTGGTAAGGGTTTTGAATTGAGATGATGCGCGTCTGTTGTTTGAGCTCTGCATGTTTGATGAATTCGCTGACGCCCCATGGGGTTTCGTTGGAGACGCCAATGTGCCGAATTTTGCCTTCTTTGACCAGACTATCTAACACATCTAAAGTCGCTTCAATCGCGACGCTGTCATGTTCCAAATCGGGATTGAATTCTTTTTGACCGAAGATGGGCGCATTGCGACTAGGCCAGTGTAATTGATACAGGTCGATGTAATCGGTATTTAAGCGTTGCAAACTAGCTTCGACCGCGATACGAATATTTTTTTCATCGAGATCATTATCGCCATTACGTATCCACGGCATACCGCGTGAAGGCCCTGCGACTTTGGTGGCTAAAATAACTTTGTCGCGTTGACCGGATTGTTTGATCCAACTGCCTATGTATTGCTCGGTACGATTCACCGTTTCTGCACGTGGCATGACGGGATACATTTCAGCGGTGTCAATAAAGTTCACGCCATGTGCCAATGCGAAATCCAGTTGTTGATGTGCTTCTGCTTCCGTGTTTTGCTCACCAAACGTCATGGTGCCGAGACAAACTTCTGAGACCATTAAATCGCTGCTGCCTAGTTTTTTATATTTCATTATTAATCCGAATTTTTTGCGCAAAGATATTTGCTAATTTATTTGTTAATTTATTTGTTAATTTATTTGTTGTTGCGTATCGCCAATGCACATTCACGTACCAAGGCGGGGCCGCGATAAATTAAGCCGGAATACACTTGCACGAGGGATGCACCGGCATCCATTTTTGCCACTGCATCTTTACCAAAAAAAATGCCGCCAACGCCGATGATGGGCAGAGCGTCACCCAGCTCTGATTTCAACGCACGTATGACTTTATTCGACAATTCAAATACTGGTTCGCCGGATAAACCACCAGCTTCTTCACCATGTTGCAAGCCTTTGACGGCATCGCGAGTAATTGTCGTGTTGGTTGCAATCACTCCGTCGATTTTATGGCGCAATAAAGATTCGGCGATGTTTTTGATTTGCTCGCTGTCAATGTCGGGTGCGATTTTTAAGGTAATCGGCACATAGCGTTTATGTTGATCAGCCAAGCGTTGTTGTGCATCTTTGAGTTTGGATAAAAGATCATCGAGTTCAGAAGCACCTTGCAACTGGCGTAGGTTTTTGGTGTTGGGTGAGGAGATGTTGACAGTCACATAGCTGGCGTAAGGATAGACTTTGTTCAAGCACAGCAAATAATCATCGGCGGCTTTTTCGATGGGAGTATCCGCATTCTTGCCAATATTGAGACCGAGTACACCTTGCTTTTCTTGATAAAAACGCGATGCCTGCACATTCGCGACAAAGGCATCAACGCCCCCGTTATTAAATCCCATACGATTAATAATCGCATTCGCTTGCGGCAGACGGAACATGCGTGGCTTAGGATTGCCAGCCTGAGCGCGCGGAGTGACAGTGCCGATTTCAATAGAGCCAAATCCTAGCGATGCCAAGCCATCGATATAACGACCATCTTTATCCAAGCCGGCAGCTAAACCCACGGGATTTGGAAACGTAATGCCCATCACCTTGCGTGGATCAGCGGCTGGCTTGGGTAGCAAGCGCGTCAACCCCATATTGTGAGCGCGCTTCAAACCTGGCAGCGTTAAGTCATGCGCGCTTTCTGGATCCATGAAGAAGAGAAAAGGGCGGGCTAAAGAATAGAGCAATTGATCGGACATAGTATTTGAGGAGATTTAATTGAATTGGATTTAGAGTGATTTCCAGCTGCCATCGAGTAAGGCTTGCAGCGGTTTGAAATTGGTTTTGTACGACATTTTGCGGCTGGCTTCTATCCAGTAACCTAGATACAAATAAGGCAGTCCGAGGATTTTAGTTTGCGCGATTTGCCATAAGACATTGAAGGTGCCGTAAGAACTATGCGGCACGTCGGGATCGTAGAAGGTGTACACGGACGATAAACCATCATTCAAAATATCAATGATGCTGATCATGCGCAAAATATTTTGTGCATCACGAAATGCAACTAGCCGTGTATTGACCCGGCTCTGTAATAAAAATTGCGCATATTGATCGCGTCCATCTTGATCCATGCCACCGCCCGCGTGACGACGACTTTGATAGCGTTGATAGAGTTCGAAATGTTCTTCGACAAATTCCAAAGGCAAAATTTCGGCATGCAGATCGGCGTGCAATTGCAATGCGCGACGCTGGCTGCGATTGGTTTTGAATTCTGCGACGACGGTACGCACGGGCGTACATGCTGAACAATGATCGCAATAAGGACGGTAGATAAAAACACCGCTGCGCCGAAAGCCACGGCTGACTAGTTCCGAATACACCTCATTGCCAATCAGGTGCGCTGGTGTGGCGACCTGCGAGCGTGCTTGTCGATCATCCAGATAGCTGCAAGCATAGGGCGCAGTCGCGTAATAATGCAGGGTGATGTAGTCGTCGGCACTATTATTTTCAGTGTTGAGACTGTCGGCTTCCTCAGCTATGGGTAAAGCTGACGGCGTTGGCGGATTAGTTCGGGATTGCATCGCTATTCATCTTTCTGCTGGCTGGGGATGCGCGGTTTGTAAGTATTCTTTGAAGCTGAGTAAATCTAAAGGCTGCCAATCTTGAATCGTGTTTTGCGTAATCGCCTGTTTCACATGCTGCATGAAGTCATGGCGGCTGATCGGCTTAGCACCGAAGCTTGCCAGATGTGAAGTTTCTTGCTGGCAGTCTATCATTTCCACATCGTGCTTGCGTAAGAAAACGACTAACTGACTTAATGCCATTTTAGAGGCATCCGTTACCTTCGCAAACATCGACTCACCATAAAACATTTTGCCTATGCAAATGCCATAGGCACCGCCGACCAATTCGTCATCTAGCCAGACTTCTGAGCTATGCGCAAAGCCTAACTCGTGCAGGGCGGTATAGCCAGCGATGATCTCTTCTGAAATCCAGGTGCCTTCCTGATTCTTACGTGGTTCTGCGCAGTGGCGCATGACTTGTTCAAATGCCGTGTCAAAACGAAAACGCCAGCGTGGATCTTTGAGTGATTTATTCAGACGCTTCTTTAAACTATCGGAGAGCTTAAAATCACTAGTCTTTAATACCATGCGTGGATCAGTTGACCACCACAATACAGGTTGGCCTTCAGAAAACCAGGGAAAGATGCCGTGCTGATAAGCATTGAGTAAGCGTTCGGGCGACAGGTCGGCACCGGCAGCTAATAAGCCTGCGGCACCTTGTTCTTCCGTCAAGGCTTGTTCTACATCGGGGAAGGGACTGTCAATTTCTAACCAGGGAATCATAGGCGCGCGATGCGGATACACTCATTCAGGACGATGTGATTTATAAAAATCATGTTCGTGCATACTAAACTGCCCGCCAGCGCGGACTATCTTCAGATCTTCAAAAAAGAATTTCAAAGTTTGCCCTACTGTAGCAAATGCAATTTCATCCCAAGGAATTTCATGTTCGCTAAATAAAGCTACTGCTAGGCTTTCGGTACCTGCCAAATAATTCGTATCAATTAATGTCGCTCTATAAAATAGATGGACTTGATCCACGTGTGGCACACTGAGCACGGAAAATAATTCGTGCAGTTCTATATTTGCACCAGCTTCCTCTATGGTTTCGCGCTGTGCCGCTTGACGGCAAGTTTCTTGATTCTCCATAAAGCCCGCTGGCAAAGTCCAGTAACCATAACGCGGTTCAATCGCACGTTTGCAGAGCAGCACTTTGACTTCGCCTTCAATATTCCAGATCGGTAACGTGCCGACCACCATGTTCGGATTTTGATAATGAATCGTGTCGCATTCTTTGCAGACAAAGCGTTCACGCGTATCGTCAGCGGGAACTTTCAAAGCCACAGGCGCAGCGCAAGCAGAGCAAAATTTCATGGTGTAAATCTTTCGGAGCAGACACATAAATTGAATCTGTGAAAGTGTATCACCAGCCTGTTAGTTTCTCTGCGTGAGAATATGATAAAACTACTCTAGGTCATGAAGCCGCAATAGAAATATGCTTGCGAATAATGCTTAAGCATAGAAAGAAATTGCGCAAAGCAGCAAAGTCCTGTATAGTTCTACTTATCAGACGCGGGGTGGAGCAGTCTGGCAGCTCGTCGGGCTCATAACCCGAAGGTCGCAGGTTCGAGTCCTGTTCCCGCTACTAAGAATTATTGAATTACAACCGTACATCGC
>DLGN01000236.1 GCA_002482715.1 Oxalobacteraceae bacterium UBA7693 | reverse complement strand
GTACGATTGGCAAAAACGCTGTCTTCACAGCTACGCAACAAAAAAATCTTCTGCAATAACTGCATCGACTCCTTTACGGCCCAAGCTGATGGGAAGGGTCCAAAATATTGATGATTCTTATCAATCGCACCGCGAAAATAAGTCATGCGCGGTGTTTTCTCTTGTGTAATTTTGAGATACGGATACGATTTATCATCACGAAACAAAATGTTATATCGTGGCTTGAGTGCTTTAATCAAATTATTTTCTAAGATCAAAGCCTCTGCTTCGCTGCGAGTAATCGTAGTTTCAAGACGGGCAATCTTTGCCACCATCATGGCGATACGTGGGCTACTGAGATTTTTCTGAAAATAGCTAGAGACACGTTTTTTTAAATCGCGTGCTTTTCCAACATACAGCACTTGATCATTGCTATCAAAATAACGATAGACGCCGGGTAAATTCGGAAGTGCAGCAACCAGCTCTAGCACGACCTCTGGCGTATTAACCGCGTCCTTACTCATGATCCCTGCCTGACCTATGAGTACTCTGGACAGCACTTACGGACATGGACAACTCGTTCACAGATGCGTGCTGCTCCACGATGACATAAGCCACGGCAAACTCATCCTCATCTGACATCGATAAATGCGCGGATAAATTTTTCGACGACATCCATGTAGCCAACTCACCACGGCAATACAACTGTGGTCGTCCCAACTCGGCACTCAAAACTTGCAATGAATGCCAGTTCATAGGATGACGAACCCCCAATCCTATGGCTTTTGAAAAAGCCTCTTTTGCCGCAAATCGGGTAGCTAAAAACAAAAGCGCACGACGCTGAGATTGTGCCGCACGCTGGCGAAAAATTACTTGCTCATCCTCGCCTAAAATCTTCTCTATAAAGCGTCGTGGATGACGCTCCATTGTCGCTTGAATACGCGAGATTTTAATAATGTCTGTGCCAATACCAAAAATCATTTGGCATCCAGTCTCGCCTTCACCATCAGCGCTTTCATATCAGCTATGGCTTTCTGCCAGCCGACAAAAATAGCCTGCGCGACGATCGCATGCCCAATATTCAGTTCAGAAATACCACGGATTGCAGCGATCGCTTGTGTATTGGTAAAGTGCAGACCATGACCGGCATTCACCTTAAGACCCAGGCCTTGTGCAAAATCAACACCCTCGGCAATTCTGGCCAATTCCTTTGCTTGGTCAAGCGCTTCATGCGCATCAGCATAACGACCTGTATGCAACTCGATCACAGGCGCACCCAAGTCACGCGCTACTTGAATTTGCTGGCGATCCGCATCAATAAATAAACTGACCCGAATACCTTCTTGCTGTAATTGCTTGGTAGCTGCCTCGACTTGTTTGTAGTAACGGATGACATCCAATCCACCTTCAGTGGTCACTTCTTCACGGCGCTCCGGCACCAAGCAAACGTCTTGAGGTCGAATACGGCAAGCAAAATCAATCATCTCCTGCGTCACCGCAGCTTCCAGATTCATACGCGTCAATAATCGGGGGCGTATCTCTTCTACGTCGCGATCCTTGATGTGCCGACGATCTTCACGCAAATGCAAAGTAATGCAATCTGCACCCGCCTCTTCTGCCATCAACGCCGCTTTTAGTGGATCTGGGTAAATCGTACCCCGTGCATTTCTCAATGTCGCAACATGATCAATATTGATACCCAAATCAATGCTTTGTGTTTGTCCGTGTATGTTCATAGCTTGTGTAAATCAATTAAAATTTGACGAGTATTTAATGGGGTACCATGCAAATGAAAACTCAATAAAAACCGCATCAACTGCTTGCTTTGCACTTGCGTTAGCGGATCTGAATAATTCTCTACTGACATATCCAATAATGTTTTACCACTAACTTGCGGAAGATTTTCGGCTAAACTTGCAAGCCGCACACCAACACCTGGCTCCAAGACATACAGCTCTTCAGCAAAAATACGTGTGCGTGAACTGACGCAGTAGGTTAAGTCACCAATCAAACCAGCTTGCTGCAAAAGTTTAAGCTCAAATTTACGCAGGACTATCGCGGCAGATTCATTATGTGCTAATTGATTCAAACTGGAAACATACGCATCAAAAAGTATCGTATTTACTTCGTCCCGCAACAAGAATTTAACTAGCAACTCATTTAAATAAAAGCCACACAGCAGTGCCGACTTCTCTAATGGAAGCATACCACCAACCCACTCGGCGGTCGTTAATGTACGGATCTCAGATTTACCGGTCCATGAAATATTTAGCGGTTGAAAAGTCTGCAGCACGCTACGCAGAGCGGAGGTTGGGCGTTTGGCACCTTTCGCAACCAAGGACACTCGTCCGTGATCTCGGCTAAAAACGTCAACAATCAGGCTAGTTTCTTTATATGGATATGAATGAAGTACGAAACCAGGTTGATGCAGAATACGTATCTCTTTAGACGCCCTTTTAGGAGACGTTAATGCAAGGGGGGAACTTGCGCTGAGCTCATGAGTGCGTGCACTACGTCTAGGAATCACAAGCGCTGCGTTTGATTCTTTATCCAATCACACTCTCACAGATGTGCAGATTTTACTCGTAGCCATACGCACGCAGACCAGCCTCGTTATCGGCCCAACCAGATTTCACTTTCACCCAAATTTCCAAATACACCGGTCCGCCAAACAACTTCTCCATATCTTGGCGTGACTGAGTTGAGATATCTTTGAGACGTGCACCTTTATTCCCAATCACCATAGACTTATGTCCATCGCGATCAACCAGAATGACAACGAATACACGGCGCAAATTTCCTTCTTGCTCAAATTTTTCAATCAACACCGTGCTGGTATAAGGTAGTTCATCGCCTACAAATCGGAATAATTTTTCACGAACAATTTCCGTTGCGAGAAATTTTTCGCTACGATCGGTGATATCATCCTCACCAAAAACTGGAGGATTCAAAGGTAAATATATACGCGTTTCGCGCTCTAAGCTATCTAATTGAAATTTCAATGTTGCAGACACCGGTACCACCGCAGCAAACGGAAACAGGGACATCACCTTTTGCGCAAACGGCATCAAAATCGCTTTGTCTTTCACTCGATCAGACTTGTTAATCACCAAAATGCACGGCACATTTTTAGGGAGCAAATCAATCACTTGCTGATCGGCCTGACCAAAGGTACCTGCCTCAATAATGTACAAAATTACGTCTGAGGCCATCAAGGTATTGGTCACTGTACGGTTCAAGGTGCGATTTAGCGGATTCGAATGACGCGTCTGAAATCCTGGCGTATCAACGTAAATATACTGCGTCTGCTCCTTCGTTTGGATGCCCGTAATGCGATGCCTAGTTGTTTGTGCCTTACGTGATGTGATACTCACTTTGGCGCCAATCAAGG
>DLGN01000166.1 GCA_002482715.1 Oxalobacteraceae bacterium UBA7693 | reverse complement strand
ATGCGCCGTCAGCACACAAATAGCACCGCAGGTACGTCTAATGGAAAATTTGGGTTTAATCTAGGATGCTGAAGTTCAAACTTGCGCTTACTGACATCGTGATGTGAAACAAAAAAAACCGGGATATTCAGATCATCTGAATATCCCGGTTTTTTTGCACTATGAACATAGTTCTACAGTAGAGACCAGTTCAATTTAATTACCAGTTCACATCACTTCAAGTTAGTTGATCAAAATTCGCAACAGGCACTTTGCCAAGTGCGTTTACCTTGCCAGCTAACCAATCCGCAACCGCTTGAATTGCGGGTTCAGCAAAGCCATAAGAAATCAAAGCTGGAGCGGCGATATCCAAAGTTTGAAACGGGTTCCACAAAACCAAATGCAAATCCGGTTTCCAGGTTTGGCGTGCGCGTTCGTTGTAGCGAATCCTGACTGTTGATGCCAAGATGATTGTTCGTCCATCCGCTGGAATACTTGCCCAGTCAAAGCTCGCTGCATCATCAAAAGTGCTCGTTTGTACGTCATAAATTTGCGACAGCATTGCGGCAAGCTTATACGCCGGAATACCTGCTTCTGAAACGCCATCACTAACCACGTCAGCACTGATGACCAAACGCACTTTGCTACCGGGTTTAGGCGGCACCGCTTGACGATAAGTTGTCAGACCACGCTGCCAAGCCCGCGCCATCAATACGCGATCAGCGTCCTCTATTTGCTTTTCATATACACCAGTAGCACTTGGATAACGTTGCGCTAATTGACGAACACGTTCAAGTTTTTTCTGCACATTAGCGTACGGAATTTCTCCGCTTTCAATCGCAGATGCCAGCGCATTTAAGGTTTCTATTTGCGTCTCAGTATTACCAAGCGCCATCACCATATCAGCGCCAGCTGCTAGGGCTTTCACCGCGGCTGCGCCAACGCCATAGCGTCCTGCAATTGCATGCATGTCCATGCCGTCGGTAATAACCACACCATGATAATTCCACTCGCCACGTAAGATCCCAGTCAAGATCGTTTTCGACATTGTTGCTGGATTTTCCGGATCAATTTGCGGATACACAATATGCGCAGTCATCATCGCTGGTGCATTTTTTGCTGCGGCTTTAAATGGAGCCAACTCTAAAGCATCGAGTTCAGCACGTGACTTATTTACTTCAGGTAAATCGCGATGAGAATCGACATGCGTATCACCGTGACCAGGAAAATGTTTAATGCAGCAAGCTACGCCTTCACTCAAACTACCTTCCATCCAGGCACTCGCTAATAGATGCGCTTGAACTGGATCTGCACCAAATGAACGTTCAGATATCACTGGATTATCAAGGTTATTATTCAAATCCAATACTGGGGCGAAATTCCAATTAAATCCCAATGCTTTAACACTACGAGCAACCGCAGCGCCAACTTGACGACATAGTTCAGGATCATTACTTGCACCGAGTGACATCGCTGCAGGAGGTTGTGGTACCCAGGTAGAACGAACGACCGCACCACCTTCTTGATCAATACCAATCAAGGCTTCGGGCCCCATCACTGCACGTAAATCAGAAGTGAGTTTTGTCAGTTGCTCTTGATTCACCATGTTTTGACGGAACAGACAAATGGCGCGAATATGATTCTCACGAATGAAATTTGCGCTCGCTTCGCTTAATACAGTTTCTGGCATACGAATCATGATCGATTGACCAGCAATGCGGCGTGCTTCTTCTCTACTAATATAGTTCATTACATTTCCAAAAAAGAGGCTAATGAAAATTGGGCAAAAGAAAAGCGGGCATCATACTTAATAATTGCCAGCTTATTTCAATCAATTCGTCTTCGTGACTTTACTTAAGTGACGTGGCTTGTCTGGATCTAAGCCACGTGCAACAGACAAATGTGCTGCCATCACATAGAAGGACTGAATTGCCGCGATAGGATCAAGATCTGGAGTGGCTGTGGTGGCCAGTGTTAAATTACGTTCCTTGACATCAGCAGGTGCAGCTAGCAAAACATTCGCTCCGCGCCCACGCATTTCTTCTGCTAATGCAATCAATCCCGCTTGTGCTGGACCGCGCGTAGCGAAAATCAATAATGGATAGCCGTCATCAATCAAAGCCATCGGGCCGTGTTTAATTTCTGCGCCACTAAATGCCTCTGCCTGAATCACCGAAGTCTCTTTAAACTTCAATGCTGATTCCAAGGCGACTGAAAAACTGATACCACGACCAACCACCATAATACGTTGCGCTGGCACCAAAACATCCAAGGCATTGGACCAGTCTAACTGCGTAGCCTCATGCAAAACTTGCGGCAACTCTTCGATAGCGGCGAGAAATGCTGGATCGTTTTGCCAGTGCCCAGTCAAGCGAGCGCCTGCCACCAAAGAAGTAATAAAGCTCTTGGTCGCCGCAACACTTAACTCAGGACCAGCGTGTAGTGGCATCGTCCATTGTGCACCTTGCGCCAGAGGTGATGCAGCATCATTGACTAAGGCGACAGTGGTCGCACCGTGTTCACGAAAATAACGAATCGGCTCCACCACATCTGGACTTTGACCGGACTGAGAAATCGCAATCGCTAAGGCATTTTTTACTTGCAATGGTGCTTTGTTTAATGTGACCAAAGACATCGGTAAAGACGCAACAATATGACCCAAACGCGCCATCATCAAGTAAGCAGCATAGTTCGCTGCATGATCCGAACTACCGCGTGCGATGGTCACCACAGAAGACGGTGGTGTAGCACGCAAAAATTGTCCTAACTCTATAAATCGTTCACGATCATGGCCTAACTGTGCAGCGACAAATTCCCCAGACGAACACGCTTCTTTAAGCATCTTTGAGCTCAATTTTTTCTCCCTCAATATAAACAGCAACTAGATTTAAATCCCGATCAAGAACTACTAAATCTGCATAAGCATGCACTTGCAGACGGCCGCGATCAGATAATCCTAAAAAATCTGCTGCGTAGGTAGAAACGCGTTTAGATGCATCGTCTAGCTCTAAACCAATCTTGACTAAATTTCTTAATGCCTGATCCATCGTCAGCGTACTTCCAGCCAAAGTACCATCTGCCAGACGAACACCGCCCAGACATTTATGCACCACTTGACGACCAAGCATGTACTCGCCGTCTGGCATGCCAGAGGCAGAAGTAGAATCGGTAACGCAATACACCTTAGGAATAGCACGCATCGCTGCTTTAATAGCACCCGGATGGACGTGCAATAAATCAGGAATAATCTCAGCAAAATTAGCGTGCGCTAATGCTGCACCGACCATGCCCGGTGAACGATGATCAAGACGCGACATCGCGTTATATAAATGTGTGAAACTACTAGCGCCATTCTCTAACGCCGCAACACCATCTTCGTAGGTGCCTAATGTGTGCCCCAATTGCACTCGCATACCAAGCGCCGTCAATTGACTCACCATCGCCAAATTACCCTCAACTTCAGGCGCTAAGGTAATTAATTTTATCGGTGCAATTGCATCTAACTGTTTAACTTGTTCTAACGATCCCGCATGTGCAAAATCTGGCTGCGCACCCAACTTACCAGGGTTAATGTACGGTCCTTCCAAGTGCACACCCAAGACACGTGCAGACCCAGCACTTCGCTGTTGGCAAACTCCGGCTAAAGCGTGCAAGGCAGCTTCCAAATCAGACATCGGCGCAGTCATTGTTGTCGCCAACATGCTGGTCGTGCCATGTTGCGCATGCATACGCGAAATCACTTCTACCGCATCACCGGCTTCCATCGTGTCTTTGCCACCAGCGCCATGTACATGCAAATCGATAAATCCCGGCAAAATATAGACCGCATTATTCGAACCCGGATCACCTGGCTCACCCTGAATTTCGTCTATTTTTTCGGAGAAAGAAATATGACCTGACACCCAACCTCGCGCAGTCAGCACATTTCCTTTGATAGTTTGTTGCGGGCGTTGTTGATCCTGCTGGACTGAACTCATCTAAACAACTCCACCACAAAGTCATAATAATCACTACGGCAATATGAATGCGTTAATTCAACCGCTGCACCATTTGCGAGATAACCTACGCGGGTAATTAACAACATCGCCGTGCCCTGTTTTAAACCAATTAATTTTGCTTGTTCTACCGTTGCGCTGACCGCGCGAATATGTTGTAGCGCTCGGGTCGGTGACGCATTATTTTGATCAAGGTATCCGTACAAGCTATCTGTTACTAATTTAGGATTCGGCAAATACAGATTCGGAATTGTCGTACTCTCTATCGCCATCACAACATTGTCAGCGGTACGCAAACGCTTTAAGCGAGAGACTACCGAATGGGGTGATAAGCCCAAAGATAAAATTTCCTCTGGTGAAGCCACGCCAGTCTCACGCGACAACCATTGTGAACCCGGCATAAAACCACGTTGGCGCAGCTCTTCACTAAAGTTAGTCAGACGTGACAAAGGTTGTTCCAACTTGGGTGTGATATAGGTGCCGGAGCCATGCTTACGTGTTAGCAAACCACGTTCACATAACATCTCGATTGCTTTACGCGCAGTCACACGTGAAATATCCAAGGTCTCAGCCAATACACGCTCAGAAGGCAATGCCTCATCCGGCTGCCAATAACCATTGTGAATACCGTTCGCTAATTTATTCGCCAGTTGCAAATACAGCGGCGTTGAACTATCACCATCAGGTTTAAAATCAAGCAGTTGTGCCAGCATATTTATTCCTCTGAGTTTCTGGAGTTTTTGAATTGAACTACAGCTTCATCAATTGGTTTTTGACCAAGATGAGCGCACCAACAGCCGAGTCTCCGATAGGTTTCGTCACTCGCTGCAATAATTTTTCTGGCAAATAATTCCAGATCGCTTCTGCCAAACCACCACACAAGGCGACTGGCATCGTGCCACTTGGATCGAGCGCATTTGCCATCTTTTCGACTTCCATACCAGCTTCCAAAAGGATACTTCTTGCTTTTGGATTGCTTGACGCATACTGAATAACCAAAGGAGCTAATTGTGCAAATTTCGTTTGTGTTGCTCCACCTAACCAAGCAAATACCGCATCTTTATTACCACCACAAAAATCCACAATTGCGATCGCAAAGTTGTCCGTTGACGCCCGTCCATCGAGTACATGCTGTACATGATTCATCGCGCGCAAACCCATCCAGGCACCACTTGCTTCATCACTGGAGGGAAATCCCCATCCGCCCACTTCACGACGACTACCATCTGCCATCATGACCTCGCCAACACTACCAGTTCCTAATGCAATGATTGCACCGGGCTTGCCTTGATGCGCCCCAAGTAAAGTCGTTCCAGCATCCGTCTCGGCGATCAACAAACCAAAACCAGGATTCGCTGCGACAAATTCCGCAGCCCATAATTTATTATTGACGCCAGCCAAACCACAACCAATCGCCATCTGTTGAAAATCTGGGGCAACAATACCACTTGTTGTAAATGCTTGCTCAATTGCTGCTAGAATAGCTTGCCACGCCGCGGTTGCACCATGCATCAATCCAGATGGCCCAGCGGAACCGCGTGCAAGCTCAATACCATTACTGTCAGTCAACACGATACGCGTACCTGTTCCACCGCCATCAACACCAATCAAGTATTGAATCTGCGTTTGTTGAATTGACTGTATTTGCTGAGTTTGCTGCATTTGGTTCACGATATTTTCCAACAAAAGTAAGCACTGCCAAGCATTCAACTTTAGACAGCAGTTAAGACATAAGAACACTTTAGGTGTTTCCAAAGTGGCTGTCAATAGGTATTTAAGTGGTATTTAAAATTTTACCTAATTTGCTGCAAATTCAAATCAAATTACAGACATCTTGTCGCTTATCTTTTTGAGACAAGAAAAACTTTGATTTTCCACTTCCACTAGACCAAGGCAAGTCGATATTGCCAATGTTAGTCCATCAAAATAAAGTAAAAAATCAAAGCCCTCTCATGGGCGTTGCTACATCAAGATGAATCCCACAAAATTGCAATTGAAAAAAAAGTGACGAAGCTAAAGGCCTCGTCACTCCTTCGCTGACGCTTT
>DLGN01000007.1 GCA_002482715.1 Oxalobacteraceae bacterium UBA7693 | reverse complement strand
AAGCACATGAGATTGTGAACGTACAGCAGGTGCGTACGGTCGAAGTTGGCTATAGAAATAATGTCAAAAACAAACAGGCAAAAGAAGCCCTGATGTTGACCGACGACGAAAATATTATTGATATTCAATTTGCGGTTCAATACAAATTGAAAGATGCAGCAAAATGGTTGTATAGCAATCGCGATCAAGAAGAAATGATCCGCCAAGTCGCAGAAACAGCGATTCGTGAAATCGTTGGTCGTAGCAAGATGGATTTTGTTCTTTATGAAGGTCGTGAAAAAGTTGCGCTTGACGTGAACATGTTGATGCAGCAAGTCTTGGATCGCTATGATTCTGGCGCGCAAATCACTAATGTGACAATGCAGGCGGTGCAGCCACCAGAGCAAGTGCAGGCGGCATTTGATGATG
The DNA here is from genome assembly GCA_002482715.1 of Oxalobacteraceae bacterium UBA7693. Lineage (GTDB taxonomy): Bacteria > Pseudomonadota > Gammaproteobacteria > Burkholderiales > Burkholderiaceae_D > Undibacterium. The sequence continues at coordinate 2,632 of DLGN01000007.1, read as the reverse complement.
CGGTAAAAGCGGGCCAAGATAAAGAGCGTCAGAAAAATGAAGGTCAGGCATATGCGAATGATGTGATTCCGAAAGCACGTGGTGAAGCCTCTCGTATGTTGCAGGACGCTGAAGGTTTTCGTTCAAAAGTAGTCGCAAACGCTGAAGGTAATGCTGCACGTTTTAAGCAGGTTTTGGTCGAATATCAAAAAGCACCAGCAGTGACACGTGATCGCATGTATTTGGAAACCATGCAGCAAATTTTTTCCAGCACCACCAAGTTGATGATGGATACAAAAAATGCCAACAATATGATTTATCTGCCTTTGGATAAGCTCAATTCTCAAGGTGAGAACGGTGCCCGTACTAGTGCGCCAGCGGTATCCAATAGCGTACCAACCGATACCATGAGTACGGTGGAAGTCAGAGGAAATAAAGATGGTCGAATTCGCGATTCTCGCGACAGGGAGTCACGTTAATGAATAAGTTTATTTCTTCTTTAATTGCCCTAGCTATTGCTGGTGTGGTTTTGTATTCGACAATTTTCGTGGTCGATCAAAGATCACATGCGATTGTGTTTGCCTTGGGTGAAGTGAAGGCTGTGATTAGTGAGCCAGGCTTGCATTTTAAATTGCCACCGCCATTTCAAAATGTGATGTTTTTAGATAAGCGCATTTTGACGATTGAGTCCCCAGAGGCTGATCGTTTTATTACGGCTGAAAAGAAAAATATTTTGGTTGATACCTACGTGAAGTGGCATATCACAGAACCAAAATTGTATTTTGTTAGCTTTGGTGGTGAAGAAAGCCGCGCGCGTGATCGTTTATCACAAATTGTGAAAGCTGCTTTGAATGAAGAAATTACTAAGCGTTCTGTACGTGATGTGATTTCTGGTGAACGCGATAAAGTGATGCAGGCAATTCGTAAAAAAGTTACCGATGAAGCGAAGCAAATTGGCGTGGAAATCGTCGATGTCCGCTTACAGCGTGTTGATTATGTTGAGCAGATCAACAATTCCGTTTATGAGCGTATGAAGGCTGAGCGTAGTCGTGTGGCAAATGAATTGCGTTCAACAGGTTTTGCTGATTCAGAAAAAATTCGTGCAGATGCTGATCGCCAGCGCATCGTTATTTTGGCTGAAGCCTATAAAGAAGCGCAAACGGTGAGCGGTGCTGGTGATGCGGAAGCGGCGAAAATCTATTCGCAAGCTTTTAGTCAGAATGCGGAGTTCTACAAGTTCTACCGCAGTTTGGAAGCCTATCGTGCTAGCTTTAAGAATAAGACTGACATGATGGTGGTTGATCAAAGCTCTGAATTCTTTAAGTATTTTAAAGCACCAGGAGCAGGGGCTGCCGGAGCTGCACCGAAAAAATAATATGTGTTAAAAGTGGGTGTCGTTAGATAGACTGCATTTCATTTCGAACTGCAGTCTTTCTAGTTTTTGCCCGTTCCATTAATGTTTGCAGTATTGTTACTACTGAAGATTGTTTCTTATGCCAAATTGGCTACTCCCAGAAAACATTGCCGATGTCTTGCCTTCGGAAGCGCGCAAGATAGAAGAATTGCGCCGTGTTTTACTAGATAACTTCCGTTGCTATGGCTATGAATTAGTCATGCCGCCTTTGCTTGAGTACATCGAGTCTTTATTGACTGGAGCCGGGCAGGATATGGATTTGCGTACTTTTAAATTGGTCGATCAATTATCTGGCCGCACTATGGGTGTGCGCGCCGATATGACGACGCAAGTGGCACGAATTGATGCGCATTTGCTGAATCGTAAATCGGTCACGCGTCTGTGTTATGCCGGTAGCGTTTTACATACGCGCCCATCAGGCTTACATGCAACACGCGAGCCTTTGCAAATCGGCGGCGAGATTTATGGACATGCAGGTCTCGAAGCTGACGCGGAAATTCAAGAACTGATGTTAGCGTCATTGGCGTTGGCGAATATTTCAGAAGTGCGTTTGGACTTATGTCACGTTGGCGTGTTGCGCGCATTGTTGAACAGCGATGCGGCCGCTAAGCGGCATGAATCACAATTATTTGCCTTGTTAGAAGCGAAAGATTTGCCTGCATTGAAAGAGCTCACAAAAGACTTTCAACCAGAAATTCGTCAAGCATTATTGGATTTGCCAAATTTATATGGCGATAAAACGATTATTCAAAAAGCCCGTGAAATTTTGCCCAAACTTGATGGGATTGCGATAGCATTGGATGAATTGGCTTATTTGGTCGATTTGGCGGGAAATGCCAAAGTGACTGTCGATTTGGCGGATTTGCGTGGTTATCACTACCACAGTGGCGTGATGTTTAATGCCTTCGTTCCGGGCTTGCCAAACGCAGTTGCGCGTGGTGGTCGCTATGATCATGTGGGCGAGGCATTTGGACGTGCGCGCCCAGCAACAGGTTTCTCTTTAGATTTGCGCGAACTAGCGCGCTTGATGCCCTCCGCAGAGAGGAAGAATGCGATTTTGGCACCGTGGAGTCAGGATCCAGCTTTGCGTCATAAGATAATTGAATTACGCCAGGCAGGCGAAGTGGTGATACAAAACCTGCCGGGTCACGAGAATGAACAGGACGAATTTGAATGCACGCGCATGGTCGAATTCGATGGTAGTCAATGGATTTTAAAAACTGTAGGTTGATGAGCGAT
>DLGN01000271.1 GCA_002482715.1 Oxalobacteraceae bacterium UBA7693 | reverse complement strand
AATGGACGGTGCAGTTGAAGGTGGCGGCCATAATCTGGCGCCTCGCCCAATGGAAATGGTCTTACTCGGCACAGGAGGTTGTTCAGCCTATGACGTGGTATTAATTTTACGCAAGGGAAAACAGGACGTACGCGGCTGTGAAGTGAAGCTCAGCGCAGATCGCGCAGAAACAGAGCCTAAAGTTTTCACGAAAATTCATTTCCATTTCATCGTCACAGGTCGCAATCTCAAACCCAACTTGGTAGAGCGTGCGATTGCACTTTCGCATGAAAAATACTGCTCAGCATCGATCATGCTAGGTAAAACGGCAGAGATGTCACACAGCTATGAAATCATTGAAGACCTGACACTTGCCTCTGAACACGAGAAGACGGGATTGTAAAATGAAGCCTAAACTTCAACGAGCATTTTCGTGAGTTCACGAAGGAAGTTTAGCAAATAAAAATGCCGGATCATTTCCGGCATTTTTTATCAATTGTGATCCAGCAGTCTAGACGACTTCATCACGACTGAACATCGCTGTATAACTAAAATAGAAAGTGCAATACATCACCAAAGAGATCGTTAGCATCACGGGCAACAACAGTACGCCGAGTACACCGCCACTTAAGCTCACCAACAAGGCGACGAAGCTCAAAATGCCACACCAAGCCAACAGATAAACCATAAATGCTTTACGTGCTCTCCAGACCGCGAAGAAGCTATAAAAAATCGCTTTTGCAACACCCATACCATGCCACATCACCAGTGGCGCACCATACCAAAATCCCATCGCCGCAGGTGTATAAACCGCAAAGAAAGTCAACATGCCCCAGCCGATATCCGATTTCACCAAGGCTTTTTGATCGGCTTTCGATGGATCCGTTAAGTAATTCCACAAGGCACTATCATCGACAGGTATCGAACAAGCAAGTGAGCCGACCAAAGCCATCGTGTACAAACAACCTAACAGCAATAACGGCTTTAACGCTGGTGAACGAAACACAATGAGCAGTGAGCCAGTTGCAATCGGCTTACCTTGATCAACATCTCTGCATGCGTGCATGATGCCCATACCCAACACGGGTCCGAACACAAAGGGCAAGAAACTGCCCAGATAAGGAATCAGGCTCAGACCCAAATTAAAAAAGATCAAGCCAAAAAACATAAACAGCAGTTCAAATGGATGTTTTTTGAATGTCTGAAAACCTTGCTGTATCCATTGCAAGCCCGCTTTGGGGATCGGTGTATTCATTTGTTTAGTCTGTTTTTTCTATTTAATCGACATGCGAATTTCAAATGTCGAACTTCAATTCTGCGGCAAAGCTGGAACTGGTTGTGAAATACGTAAGCGTAAGATACGTTCAAAATGGGTAGGGTCATGCGGCGTCAACATTTCGGCATCACGAGGTTTATAAAAATCATAGACGCGAGATAGCCAAAAACGGAAAGCTGCCGCACGCAACATCGCTTGCCAAGATAAAGCCTCTTCCGCTGTAAATGGACGCACTGCGTGATACGCGCTTAACATCGCATTCACGCGCGCCATATCCAATTCGCCAGTTGTTAAATCAATACACCAATCATTGATCGTCACAGCGACATCAAACAACCAAGTATCACAACCAGCAAAATAAAAATCAAAAAAACCCGTCAAGCGCTCGCCATCAAACATCACATTATTGCGAAACAAATCGGCATGTACAGGACCTGTTGCTAATGCTTTGTAAGTGGGTGTCAATGCAAACGCGGACTGGAACGCGATCTCTTCTTGCATCAACTGCCGATTGCTGTCCGATAGAAATTCCAATACTTTCGGCACGGTGATTTGCCACCAATCTAAGGAGCGTAAATTAGGCTGTTGAATCGCGAAATCACGTCCCGCCAAATGCATACGTGCCAGCATGGTGCCAACTTCTGCACAATGTACAGGCTGCGGTTCCATTTGCGAACTACCATTCAATTTACTAACGATGGCAGCAGGTTTGCCGTGCAAGGCAACACATAATTCACCATCTGCATTAGCAATCGGTGCAGGAACTAAAACCCCACGATCAGCTAGATGACGCATCAGTTTTAAGTAAAACGGCAATTGATCAAAATTTAAATTTTCGAAAATTGTCAGGACATATTCGCCCTGCTCTGTATCGATAAAAAAATTACTATTTTCAATGCCTGAAGCGATACCTCGTATATTTAGTGCCTGACCGAGCGGGAACTGCTTCATCCAGGGGGCAAGGTCTTCCAATGTTACCGATGTAAATACAGCCATATCTATCCACTATGAATGATAGGTAACTCTCACAATTCAAAATTCTAAGCCAGGCAAAGCGCTAGAAAAGATTTTAGCTCGCCGCCTATGCTTGATAAGACAGGGATAAAAAATTCCATAACTAGGCTTGGCGTCGAAATTTGAATGATTGGCGTTACCCTTATTTTTTCTCTGCCGGCATCGATGCCGACGCTGCGCTTGCTGCGGATGCAGAAGCAGGGGTCGATGCAGCTTTCGCTGCTGGAGGCGCAACTGATTTGGTAGAACCAGTCTTTGAAGTGGAATACGGACCTGGTGACAACACTGGCAAAGATTCGACTTCTTTTGTCTCTTTCTTACCGCCAAACTCCATCACTTTCCATTGCGCTGCACGATTAGCATCACCTTCTGGGGTGCCTTTCGGCGCATTATTTGGTTTCACCGTGTAGGTGCTTTTGCCAGTACGAACCTGGACTTCTGTTACTTTGCCGTTGTCTTTACGTTCAACGGTTTTTAACTTATTGCTCTCTGGCTTAATTAATTTAATATCAGACTCTGGACCTTCTTCTAGCTTTTCCAGTTTTGGTGGCGGTGGTGCTGTCTTTTCTTGAGCGATAGCCGCAGTGGATGCCGAAATTGCAAAACAAGTAGTCACTATCGTCGTGGCTAAACTAGTCAATAAGGTCAATGAGCTTTTCATGATTTTCACTTTAGATTCAATAGAAATACGAATAATTGCTCAGCATTGTAACAAAGCCCGAGCGTCCTTAGCAGGAAAGTATGCCGACTTGTCCTAGTGCTGAATCGTTTTTTTAGGAGTGCAAACGACGACGCGAAAGAAAATAGCGTCAATGATAAGAATAGGACAACTATCGAACTAGCCAACGACGCAATGAGAAACTCAGGGCATCAACAGCGGCGACCAACAACAACATTGCCAATATCACCGTAGCCGCACTCGACATCTGAAACAATGACAAATGATATTTCATCATTTGCCCAAGGCCACCTGCACCAACCACGCCCAAAATAGCGGCAGCACGGATGTTATTTTCCCAACGATACAAGGTGTAAGACAACATCTGCGGCAAGGCTTGTGGTAAGCGACTGTAAAGAAATGCTTGCATGGCAGATGCGCCATTGATTCGCAGGCTCGCTTCGATTTCTGGAGGACTATTGTCTAAGCTTTCAGCAAACAAACGTCCAAATACACCCGTGGTATGCGCTGCTAAAGCGATGGTACCGGCAAACGGTCCCAAGCCAGCGGCAATCAACATCATTGACGCCCACACTAACTCAGGAATAGAACGTGCCACATTCAAGAATAATCCTGTAACTAATTTGAGGGTCTTCCCAAAACGCCCACTCGCCGGCAACGCGAGCAACAAACCCAGCACTGCCGCGATCAATGTACCTAAAGCTGACATCGACAAAGTCTCTAGTGCCGCATGCCCAACTTTGGCTAACATCGATGCACTCAAATCTGGCGATGCGAATCCGCTTAAGAATTCGCCAGCGTTACTAAGCGCATCCTGCGTGAACAGAGCGCGCCATTCCAATTGCAAACTCCAAAAGCTGGTGACGACCAACAACAATACAGCGGTAAGAACCAGTGCACGCGTCGCCGTCCACACGGGGGGTGCTACTGGCATGGTGGTTGTTGAATGCGTTGATCGTAATCTCATCGATTCAAACTCTTTCTCGCGACATGGCTGAGCAAATCAGCTGCGGCAACCAATACAACGAAAACACATAAAATCGTCGAGACTTCTGCGCCAGCCAACATTTTCAAGGATTCATCCATGCGCTGCCCCAAACCGCCAGCACCGACAAAACCCATCACCACGGAGCCACGAATCGCACATTCCCATCGATAAATTGTGTACGACGTTAGTTCCGGC
>DLGN01000317.1 GCA_002482715.1 Oxalobacteraceae bacterium UBA7693 | reverse complement strand
GATAGCACAAAATGATGCCTGAATTTCGCGTCTTGATTGTTGATGATGAGCGACCCGCGCGCGATAAATTGCGCCGTTTATTGGCGACACAGTCTGATGTGACGTACGTTGCCGAGGCGCGTGATGGACTTGATGCCTTGGCCAAGTTAGCGCAAGAGAAATTTGATGTGCTGTTTTTGGATATACAGATGCCCGAATTAGACGGAATCAGCTTGGCGCAGCAGCTACCAGCGTCTGCGCCACTATTGGTATTTGTCACTGCCTTTGATCAATTTGCGGTACAGGCTTTTGATGCAAACGCGATTGACTATTTACTCAAACCTTTTGATGACGATAGATTTTTAAAAGCCATCACGAAGTTACGAAAAGCACGGCTGCAATACGATTCCCGATCACCAGCTGGAGCAGTTGCGCCAATCGTGATACGCGAGCGCAATGCCGTCATCGTACTGCCCGCACATGAGGTACATTGGGTAGAAGCTGCAGATAATTATGTTCTCTTACATACCTCAGCCAGCTCGCACATGCTACGCCAAACACTGGCAACGACTGCGCAAAGACTTGGCTCCGCGTTCGTGCGATGTCATCGCAGTTACTTGGTACGTCTCGACCAGATTACGCGTTTGGAAAATAACGGACGTGGCGATAGTGACTTATGTCTACAAAGCGGCGCGCGGGTTCCTTGCAGTCGACAATATCGTGACGACATCATGTTCGCTTTAGCCCAGAATTTCCATTAGGATTTGAGACGATGGTGGATGCACTTTTCGAGGCAGTTTTTACGTGAATGAGGCGAAAATAGCTAGCTATTTTCAACGAAGAACGAAAAAAATGACCGAAAATGCGCCGCCAGCGCTCAAATAGCGTCGAAGACGCGCCTATTGGAAAATCTGGGTTTAGCACAAAGCTAAAAACTCAAAATCGAGAATGCTGCGCAATGCGCCTCCTAAAATTGACTTCACCCCAATTTTGAATCGGTAGCCTTGATCCTGCGCTACAGAAAAGTAACGAGACTATTTTTGCAAAAAAATGAGCGTTTTTTGTTGAAAAATAGAGGCACGATTCATTACTGAACTGAAAAGAACCTCTGAAGGGAGATGCAGGAATGGCAGAATCTTTAATAGTTCTTATGCCTACATTAAATTAATTACCAATTGCGCGGTAAATTATTTATCTTCGCAACGGGTGTTCCATCAACCATAGTCCAATCCGTGTGCTTGCTCATGTTACGTAAAGCGTCATACTCGCGCCGTATTGATTCTAGTCTGAAGTCATTCATATCATATAGTTGCCGTTTTAATGATGCTAGACGATTTTCAACATCGGATTTGGCCAGCAATCCTTGTTGGAAAAGTACAGTTCTTGCAAGGTGTTTTGATTTTTCAATTTCTTCTGCGCGCATAATTTGATTCAAGTCCGTCGGTATGTAATTTGCACTCGCCAGTCCTTGCGTAATTGTTGCGATGTAATTGTTGTAGCACTCAAGAATCGAATCGATTTTTGTCGCAGCTTCACAAGTTTGTTTTTCCCATTTCAGTGAGCCACCGTCGAATTGTGTTGTGTAAAAATTTAATTCATGCAGGCGTTTTTCCCGCTCAGCAAACATTTTCGTGAATTCTTGTGCTTTCGGATTCCCTTGTGCCGCGGCCTTTGCTAACCAAATTTTTGCCGCAGCTGGATCCGTTGCTATGCCGTCGCCGTACCAAAGCATTTCGCCTTTCATTGCTTGCGCTTCAGCGTTATTCGCATCTGCAAGTTCGCTATAGATTTTGAAGGCCTGCGCATAATTTTTATTTTCAAAAGCCTGCTTAGCCTGCGTCAATAATTGCTGGGGATTTGAGACCTGGCTGCTTAATGTAGGAACCTCTACCTGTACTGCTTTGATATTCGTGGTTTGATTGTTTAATCCAAGTGTTGACACGATAGTTTTCGAAGGTTTGATATCGGATGTCGTAACGATGGAGCTTAGCACTAATGTTTTTTCTACCTTGGTCGCCGATGTGCTCGCATCATGTTTCGAACTTGGTGCTGGTAAGGAAATTGTTGAAGAATTGTTGGTGTTAATAAATGCGATGCTTGTCGTTGGGGCCACTATGGTGATTGCCGCAGCAAGTAGGCTAAGAATAATTCCGATAGCCTTATGTTTTCTGATATCCGATTGCGTGTTGTTCATATTATCCTCGTCCAAAATGAAATCAATCCGTTGTATTAAGGAGGTGCTGTTTGCCATGGGAATAGCAAAAGTGGGATGTTTGCTGGCGACGGCCATTTCCGCACAGCGCACAAGTGCTTGAGCAAAGGTGTCGACCCCATTTGCTTTGACTGCGATACGATCGCAGTCGATTTCTGCGAGCAGACTCAATTGCTTGTCTGCTACGCGATTCAAAATCTGGAAAAAGAAAACTTTCTTCATAAATTCATGAGCAATACGCCATGCCCCATCACGTCTGATGATGTGCTGAATCTCGTGATGTAACATCGCGAGGCACAAAGCTTGATTACATTGTTCCAATACCCAAGAAGGCATGCAGATGACGCCATTTGGACAGACGAATGGACTGTTGAGATCGCGGCTGACGCGAAGACGTGCGATGTTATTTGAATGCGGTAAATACTTCGATAGCAGCTCATTGAGATCGCTTCGATTCACTACAGGCATCGCATTCGCCATGCGATTCAGCTGTCGCACTGCGTGTAAAATTTTGAGGATAGAAAACACGCCATAGAGTATCCAAGTTAGGATCAATGCACTGATGATGTTCTGTAAGTTTGCAGGTAAAGTAATGACTTTATTGTCAGAGTCTCGGACGATATTTTCTGAAAATTGCGTATTGATAGTTGAATCATTCGGCAACGAGCGTGCGGTGATTGAACTTGCTTCCGATACGTGCTTATCTGAAATTGAAACTTCGCTCACCTCTGGAGAAAAACTTGCGCTAGGTGCTGCAATGAGCTGTTCTCTGCTCACAGAGACATTCTTAATCTCTGGCGCATGCAAAGCTAGTTGTAAGCCAAGTTGCAAGCTTGCGGTAACTACGCCACCAAATAACGCAGCGCGCCAGATCTGTTCTGCGGAGCGTCTTGGTTTGAGTATGCCGAATTGATGCGTTATGACCGCGAGTCCTAGCAAGATGGTGCTGTGAACTAGATAATTGAGTAGCCAGGTCAGGATGTGCGGTGCGAGGGCGTTGACGTTATCCATGCTTCTTTCCTTTTGAGGAATGGTTCAACAGACGTTGGCGAATTTGTTCTAAGTCTTCTTCTTTGATTTCTTCTTCAATGACTAGATGGGACAGTAAAGCGCGCGCATTGCCTAAAAAAACTGAAGATAATAATTCGGAAACCATTGAGCGTTGAATTTCTGCTTCTGAATGTGTAGCGCGATAGATGAGTTGACGACCTGCTTTTGTTGTCGTTACTAAGCCACGTTTTTCCAAGCGCATCAGCATCGTTGCAATCGTGGTGTGGGCTAGTGGACGAGTTTCGCGCATTGCCTCAACCACTTCACTGACACTAGAGTCAGGTTTGCTCCATAAGACCCGCATCAAAGCAAGCTGTGGCTCACTGAGCGAGACGTTTTTGTTATCTTCTTCCATGCTAAGTATCTTTCTGTGGATGGCGATATTGACATAGGTGAAATGCGCTTAAGTCATTTAACTACTCATGTAGTTCTACAAATGTAGTTTATTGAATTTAAGAAGTCAACATAAAAAATAAAAATTATTTTTTTATGTGTTTATTTACGCAATTTTTATAGATTCATGGCCAAGCATCTGTTGTCATCACTTTTTGTGATACCCCTATTTTTATTCCGTATTTTCCAAACAGCATAAGTCTCACTACACTGTGAACACAGCAGATTTCAAAGGAAGTCGAGAAAGCGCTGCAGCGAATGGGTGTGGTCTCCATCCCAGAATTTCGAAAGCTTTCTTTGATGTCTCCGATTCAGATTTGCCCGAAACCAAGTTGAAACTAAGTTAAAACTAAGCAAAGTTTTAAAACCTGATTTTCAAGCGCCCATCATTTTGCTATACGGTGCGGATAATTAGGTTTTAAGAAACTTTCGCGAGAAAAGCGCCGGAATTGCGGGGCTTTTTCTTGGGAATCGGGCCTGAATTGAATTAAAATGGCTGCCATCTCAGCCGATGCAACTAGAACTTATGGCGATTACCTTCCCATAAGCTCAGAACAGACTTGTGTCTTACCGGACGCAGCCCAAGTTCTTTGCACACAAAAATCACAAATTTTTTGGAGCTCTACCATGTCATCCGACACAGCAATGAAATCTGCTGGTCTGGTGGAAGCGTCTTCGCTTTCGTCCGCCTCAGCTATAGCAGCAACTTCAGCAACATCCTCTGACGTCAACGCAACTACTGCATTTGTACACGAATTAGCACCCGTCACGCTCGACGACAAATACACATCGAATTCCGGCACGATTTTCTTATCAGGCATTCAGGCATTAGTGCGCTTGCCCATGATACAAAGACAGCGTGATCTCGCCGCTGGCTTGAATACGGCTGGNNGCTGGTTTCATCTCAGGATATCGCGGTTCCCCGCTCGGAGGTTTGGATGAAACTTTGTGGAAAACCAAAAAACTTCTCGAACAAAATCACATCAAGTTTGTACCAGGCGTTAACGAAGATCTTGCCGCCACCGCAGTGTGGGGCACGCA
>DLGN01000386.1:8860-18907 GCA_002482715.1 Oxalobacteraceae bacterium UBA7693 | reverse complement strand
GCCCGTTCAGCGCACATATCCGCCGTATTAATCCACGCGCATCGCTAGAGATGGTGAAGGGGGAAAATCCGGGTAGTATGATTTTAAATAAAGAGGCTTTTGACACGCCGGGCGCATTAACCAATCGTCGACGGCTTTTACGTCGTGGTCTACCTTATGGTCAAGCGAAAGATCGTTCGCGTGATGATGGCAACCATGGCATTGTCATTATGATGCTCAATGCCGATATCGCACGTCAGTTCGAATTTGTGCAGCAACAATGGATTAATTACGGAAATGATTTTCAAGCCGGTAGTGATAAGGAAATCTTACTAGGCAATCACAGTGCTGATGAAAAATTCCCAAGCAAAGCGGTGTTGCAAGTTGATCCCGATAGTGATCAAGCGCCGTATTTCTTGAGTAAAATTCCTCGTCTAGTTGAAACGCGCGGTGGCGAGTATTTTTTTGTGCCGAGTATGACGGCGTTGCGGATGATTGCGATGGGTGTGATCGATCCTACTTAATGCCTTAACGTTGATTCGAGTCGCGATGTGCTTTCGTTGTAAATAAATAAGCGCGAAAAGTGTAGAATTTTTCGCGCTGCACATTGACTTCGTTGTTGGCGTAGTTGTTCGTTTAGGTTCTTATTTGTGCTTATTTGGGCTTATTTGTGTTCATTTAAATTGAAACGAACTTACTCAAACTCTTCAGCCAAATTTTTCCAGCCTTTTGTTTTCGCAAATTGGCAAAATTCTTCTGGTGCTTCTAAGACAATCATCTTGCGTTCTTGTAAGCTAGGATCGGTTGCTTCAAAGTCTGGACCCGAATAGCCAACTTTGCGCAACTGGTTCAGAATTTGCTGAACCAGTGTTTTATCACGATAGGTGCCGGCTTCCATCGGAGCCGCGAAATCCACAAACACGTCTATGATGCCGTAGCCCTCATCATAAATTCGAATTCCTTTGATCGTATGTTCTGTGCCGTTGGAATCAGTGGCTTTAAAACTGCCGCAGATGTCGATATCTGTGTTGTCGCTCATGATGAAATTCCTGTCAATTTAATTAGACGCAATGCTATGCAATTTAGGCTTAGCGGTAATGATTATGCATGTTAGTTGATTGAGATTATACCGATATCGAAGACTTGTTTTGTTAACTCAGGAAGAAGAAAATCTCTTAGGGAACTTTTTCTGCTGACGGCCTTCCAAAGAGCGGTTCTTTGGGATGGCAGAAGCGATACAAAACATCACAAAAGAGCTGAAAATGAGTGCCAAATAAGCCGTAAGCAAGCTACCGGTAAGGTGTGCGTTGGCTAGCGTTGCAAAAAAGTGATTGTGCTCTGCCTATTCTTTTAGGTTAGCAGATCGATAAATAACAAAGATAATGGAATACCGAGACTATGAAAACTACAAAATTCTTACTTGCTAGCATGGCTTTTTGCGTCGCGAATGCTTATGCGCAAGATGGCAATAATGCAGCCAGTCAAACGAATACTTCCGCAGCTGCAGTTTCTGCAGATAAGCCAAGAGCTGCTTCTACGGTGAATGAACGTTTATTGCCCGCGGAATCAGCAGTGCATTCGACAGGTCAGGTAAACATTAAAGGGAAAGTGGTTCCCTACAAGGCAACCGCTGGTACTCAACCCGTATGGGATAAAGATGGCAAAGTCATTGCATCTTTGTTTTATACCTATTATCAACGTAGCGATGTCGCGAATAAAGATAAGCGCCCGTTGGTGATTTCTTTCAATGGTGGCCCAGGTTCTGCATCAGTATGGATGCATGTTGCCTACACTGGACCAAAGATGTTGAACATCGATGATGAAGGCTATCCAGTGCAGCCTTATGGTGTGCGTGATAATCCGCATTCGATTCTTGATGTTGCCGATATTGTTTATATTGATCCGGTGAATACAGGTTTCTCACGTATCCTCGATCCAAAGGCAGATCGTGCTCAATTCTTTGGTGTGAATGCTGATATCGCTTACTTGGCGGAGTGGCTCAATACTTTTGTGTCGCGCACAAGTCGTTGGAACTCGCCAAAGTATTTGATTGGCGAAAGTTATGGCACAACCCGTGTTTCTGGTTTGGCAAAAGAGCTGCAAAACAACCATTGGATGTATTTGAATGGTGTGATTTTGGTGTCGCCAACTGGCTTGGGAATTAAGCGCGATGGCCCGGTAAAAGATGCCTTGAACCTGCCTTATTACACCGCAACTGCTTGGCATCACAAGGTGTTACCAGCCGATCTGCAAAAGCGTGACTTGAATGAAGTGCTGGCAGAATCCGAAAACTTCACTTTGAACGAATTCATTCCTGCCTTATCGAAAGGCGGATTCATTGATCCAGTACAAAGACAGCATATCGCTGCAAAAGTAGCGCGTTATGCCGGTGTGTCGGAAACCGCCATCATGCAACACAATTTGGCGATGCCGCCTGCCTATTTTTGGAAAGAGTTGTTACGTACGCGCGGACAAACAGTTGGTCGTTTGGATTCTCGCTACCTAGGGATTGATCGTATCGAAGCTGGTAGTGGACCAGATTACAATGCCGAGTTGACTTCGTGGCTGCATTCATTTACTCCGGCAATCAATCATTATTTGCGTGATGTCTTAAAGTATAAGACAGACGTCAAGTACAACATGTTTGGGCCAGTGCGCCCTTGGGATAATAGTAATGATAATACGGGGGAAGATTTGCGCTTGGCGATGGCGGAAAACCCTTACATGCGTTTATTGGTGCAGTCTGGCTACTATGATGGCGCAACGAATTACTTCGATGCGAAATACACGATGTGGCAGGTTGATCCTAGCGGTAAGATGAAAGACCGAATGGAATTTAAAGGCTACCGCAGTGGTCACATGATGTATTTGCGTTCGGAGGATTTGGTGACATCGAATGAACATATTCGTGAATTCATTAAGAAGGCGACACCAGCGGCTGGACAAGCCGCAAAGTATTGAGCCAAGCCGTGGTCCGTTTTGAGCACAGCGGTGCTAATGTGATTTGAGAAAATGCAAATTGACCTGAAGTAGCATTGCACCCTTAGTTCACCTTGGTGTTCTTCCGCACTAAACAGTAAGTGGTACACAGTACACAATATATAAAAAAAGGGAGTTCTGATAATGATCAGAACTCCCTAATTTTTTAGCGAACTAACTTATTGTTCATGCACTTCGCGTTTAGATTCTTTTCTATTTTCTGAACTCTTCTCGCGTTCCGGACGTTCAACCCGCGTCACTGGTGCCGTTTCGCGTCTTGGTTCTGCCATTCTTACTTCCTGTCTTGGCTGCGGCATTTCGCGTGGCATTGCTGCCTGAGGACGCTCTTGGATTCGTTCTTGTATGCGTTCAGGAGCGCGCTCCACACGACGTTCAAAGCGTTCAGCATTGCGTTCATTGTTGATGTTGACAGGTCGGTTGACTGTCATTTCTGCATTTGCATTAGTAACTGGATTGGCGTTCTGATTTGTATTCACATTGTTACGATACTCACGAATCGGATCTTGACGTTGAGTGGAGGTTGAGGCTCGCGTTGCTTCGCGATTACTGTCTTCCCATCGATCACGTTGTTGCGAACTGGTCGGGTCCATGCGATCAATTCGCATCCTTTGATTTTGACGTTCGGCTGACATCTCTTCTACTGTTCGTATGCCAGAGTTAGATGAAGGTTGTGGCTGAGTAGCAATTGAAGTATTTTGCACAGGTGCAGTCACCGCTTGATTAAAACCACGCGACTCGATCTGCGCAGGGCGTTCAAAGCGTTGTGCATTCGTACTGCTACGGTCAGGCGTATTTAAGTTACGTGATTGTGGCATGGTATTGGGAATCGCCAAGCCATTCTCTGAACGCAGCTCGGACTTGTTTGACCGTTCAAATCTATCGTTACGTGCTGGGCGTTCATCCGAGCGATTGTCATCGTAGCGATTGATTCTTCCCGCATCATTGATTTTGATCGGTTCACCACGGTTTGAGCCGGTAATCACCGGGCGGCTGCGGAACTGATCGTTTTCTTGCCAATTACGTGGACGTGCATCGCCAAAACGATTATTTTTGTCCGGAGTGAGATTCGGGCCATCCAAATTCACCCGCATGTTTTTGGTATCTGAAGGACGAAGCGCAGACGATGCGGGGAATACGTGATCGCCGCGCACAAAGGTTTGTGTAGGTACTGACGTCACCGCATTGTGGACGTGCTGATTGCGATAACGATCATTACGATACGAGTCGTTATCACGTGATTGGCGATTGATGACCGTCGTATGATTGACGATGACAGTTTGGTTCATATGTTGAATATAGCGAGAACTGCGGGTGTAATGCGGACGATAAACTTCGCCAGGCCCGAGTGGAAACCAAGATACGGATGGTCCATGGTTATGTCGAGAACTTAAATTGATGCCAGCGTTTAAACCTCCGCTACCGATGCCTACCCATGCGACCAATGCTGGCGCATAGACAGCGCGGTGATGTCTTTCATAACGACCCGGTACCCAACCCCAACGCTTGCCAACATAAGCCCAACGTCCATAGTGATAGGGCGCAAAACCCCACGGTGAACGATCTACCCAAGTCCAACCCCAAGGCGCAACCCACACCCATTTACCATCGCGGTAAGGTGCCCAGCCAACTGAAATACCACGTGGATACCAAATCGCACCATATTCGAGGTGCGTATCCCAATTGCCATATTCATCTAACTGTTGGTAGCCCACCATATCGCGCGGCACGTAACGCGCAGAAATGGAATTGTCTTCAGCACGATCACGGTCAGCTGCCCATTGATCGAAGGTGTCGAATGGCGGCACTCGAACAATTTGTGTGTGATTTAAATTGGTACCAGAGAAGCGCGTTTGTTCGCCCTCACGCAGCGTAATGACATCGCGATCACCTTGTGCTACGCCGACGCCACGACGAACCATCACGGTGCTGGTATTGTCCTCATTGATATTAATGCGGTATTCACCTGGTTCTTGAATTGAAAAACTCAGATTAGGCGTGTTGACCTCAAAGTTCTCCCGTTCCTGCAAAGCGCGTACGCGTAGTACCAAACTACCTTGTGACAACTGAATTTGCGTGTTTTCGTCGTTCAAGGTGATGAAGCTAATACGTGTTCGCTCATTTAAGCGCAAAGCATTGGCACCAACCTGTAACTCAGCACGACCACCGTCGGGTACAGAAACACTGTCACCAGTTGAAATTGGACGATTCGCTAATAAAGGCACCCACTGATTACTACCAGCATCTGCAAAACTGATGTTGCCGTAGGAATAGCCAACGCGTGCAATACGACTTGGTGGTTCGTAATTTTGGTCATCCGGTGCATTTTGTGAATTGGCTGGCGGATTGGCTTGTGGTGGAGGAAGATTATTCTGCGCGTTTGCTTGGCCGATGAACAGGCATGAGCTGATAGCGAGAGCAGTGAGGCTTGCGATTTTCTTGGGATGTTGCAGTATATTCATGATGTTTCTTTCGCACATTTGAATAGTTGAAAGTGTCAGCGGTGTTACCTGTGTAGACATAACGCAGCAGATGTGTTTTTGGATGTCACAAAAATTCACAAAATGCTAAAAAATCTGATGTGGTCAAATTATAGGAAACGCGAGATGTTAGAAAGGCAGGATTTACGCTTGCTTACAAAAAGATCCAAATGTGCAAAAACCTTATGATGCTCGTAAGCAATCGACAATTTTCATACGCGAGGCGCGCCATGCTGGAATGAAACCGCCAATGAAACCCATGCTTAACGAGAACATGATTGTTTGTAAAACAATTTCACTTGTCATTTTGAATTGAAATGCAAGTTCGCTGAATGTTTGAAAATTTGTCGTTGAAATATCGACAGTTTGCATCCAGGATGCCGCGAATAAGCCGATTACGCCGCCAACTAAAGATAGCAATAAGGATTCTGATAGAAAGGCAATTAATACTGCACTTCGTCTAAATCCAAGCGCACGTAATGCGCCAATTTCACCGACCCGCTGAGCGACAGCCGCAAACATTGTGATCATGGCACCAACGATAGCGCCGATTGAAAAGATCACTGATAAACTTAATCCTAAGATACGGATAAAGGTCGCGAGTGCTTCACTTTGTTCTGCGTAGAATTGAATTTCGGGCTTGGCATCAATTTGTAATCGAGGATCATTCTTAATCGCTGCTTGTAGATGGTCTGTGGCAGTCAAATCATTGAGGCGAAATACAATCGTTGAATAAGCATTGCGACGGAATGCCGCCATCAGTTGTTCACTATCGCCCCAGATCTCGCTATCGAAACCAGTTTTGCCAGAATCAAAAATGCCAACGACTAGCCAATCTCTCTGCGCGAAGCGCAGTGTTTCTCCCAAGCTGGTACCACGAAAGCCTTGTGCAATCGAGCGCCCGGCAACGATTTCGGAACTGCCGGGGCGAAACATCCGACCCTCGATCATTTTTACTTGCGGACGCAATTCCAAGCCTAATGCTGAAGTTCCGCGCAAAGTGACATTACTGGGTTTGCCATTGCTACGTTTGGCTAAATTATTCAGTACAACTGGTTCTTTGCTGATGAGAAGCTTGCCATCTCGATTGGTTGCGATACTCGGTAAGCTGGCAATAATTGCTGCTTGATCGCGTGAGATGCCGCTATTAATTTCGGCTCCAGCGCCTTTGCGTAACACCAACACATTGTCGGGCTGTCCGGTCGCTACTAAGGTGGCGCGTATGCCTTCGCTCATCATTAAGACGACGGTGAAGACAAAAATCACCAAGGCCATGCCACCCGCGGTTAACAACGTGGTAACACGGCGCACCCATAAGTTTCGTGCCACGTAGGAAAATGGAATCGCCTTCATGCGACATGCCTCAGACCATTGACGATATCGATACGGCTCATTTTCCATGCTGGCCAAGCAGCGGCGACGACGCCGACAATCAGGCTGGCTAGAATTTGTAATAGCATGGTGGTTTGCGACACCATGAATGTTGGGAATAGAGTACCAACCGCTTTTGCAAATGCCGCCGCAATCGGTAAGGTGAGCAGCAAGCCAGCACCGCCACCGATTAATGCGATGACCAAGCTTTCACCAAATAAGAGTTTGACGACAAAGCCCGGTGAAAATCCGAGGGCTTTCAAGGTAGCATATTCAGCCAGCCGTTCGCGAGCCGTCATGGTCATCGTATTCGCCATGACGGCCATAATAATAATGATGATGACAAAGCTAACCGCATTGACTGCAACCAAGATTGCTTCACTCATTGATACGAAGCCGAGTTGAAAGGCTTTTTCCGTTTCCGTTAAGGTTTCGCCCAAAGAGTTCTTAAACAAGGCGTCTATCCGTTCTGAAACGATAGGCGCGTTATCAGGTTCATTAATTCGCACAATATAAACACCAACGTAATCAGCGCCACGTTTTAAACGTTGGCGATTCGATTCAGCGAGCAATTGCCAATGAAAAAGGAATTGCGATTCATCTGTCTTCGCATCGACGCCATCCCAAATGCCGCGTAGCGTGAAGGTCCAGGTGCCGGGAAAAATGGTGCCGCGTAGAGGAATTTGATCGCCGATTTTCCAACCATATTGATCGGCTAATTTACGTCCAACGATGGCACCTTGTCGATCTAAAATGAAGGCTTTTTTCTCTTCATCTTTTAAGACATATTCGGGATACAGTGCCAAATAACTTGCAGGCTCGACAGCAAATTGTGGAAAAAAATTTCTTTCGGTAATATAAATCCCACCAAACCAGTTGGACCAACTGACACCCGTGACGCCTTCGACATTGCGCAGACGTTCGGCATAACTTAAAGGCAGCGGGAAAGTCAGTGAGATGGAATTACGCGTGATTAAACGCACGCTGGACGTGCCATCGACACCAGCATACCAAGCGTCAATAATCGTGCGTAGTAAACCGAAAGCGCAGATCGCCACGATTAAACCGATCATGGTCAATAATGTTCGTAGCTTGTGTCGAAAAGCGTTTTTGAGTAAGAGACGGAAGATGAACATGATGGTGCCGTCGTTCAGGCTGGTTGCGCTGGTGTTTCGGCCGCTTCATCTGGTACCAACACACCTTTTTCCAAATGAACCAATCGATGCGCGCGCGATGCTGCTTTGGGGTCATGAGTGACCATGATAATGGTCTTGCCTAAGTGTCGATGTAACTCGTCCAATAAATCCAATACTTCTCCCGCAGTCACTCGATCCAAGTCGCCAGTTGGTTCATCTGCCACGATCAGCGTCGGATCAGTCACGAGTGCGCGTGCAATGGCGACACGCTGTTGCTGACCACCCGATAGTTCATTTGGGTAGTGATCCATGCGATCGCTTAAACTGACCATTTCTAAGGCCGCCGTCACATGCGCTTTACGTTGCGAGCGCGACAGATTCGTCAATAACAAAGGTAGCTCGACATTTTCAAAGGCATTTAATACGGGCATCAAATTGTAGAATTGAAAAATAAAGCCAACGTTCTCGGCGCGCCAGTCAGCGAGCTCGCCTTCGCTTAAATTGGCAATATTGACGCCTGCAATTTCTATGGTGCCAGCACTTGGTTTATCGATGCCAGCGATGAGATTTAACAGCGTACTTTTGCCTGAGCCGCTTGGACCCATTAGCGCCAAGAAATCGGCGGTCTCAACATCTAAATTGACACCTTGTAAGACGGGAATGTGCTGGCCACCGCGTGTATAAGATTTATCCAAATCGCGAATCCGGATGATCGGTGGTGTGGACGATGCTTGAATGATGGATGACATTGGATCGGTCATTTGTTCACTCATTTATTGGTGATTACAACTTTTTTACCCGTCACTAATTTCGCATCAGGAGACAAGACTAATTTGTCACCCGATTGAAGATTGCCTGTGACCTCTTGATTGTCGCCGATCTTTCTGCCCAAAGTGACCGCTAGCATTTCGACCGTATCCGCTTTGACACGGAAGACTACTTTTTTGCCATCGCGATCGACGACGGTTTTTGGATTTATGGCAGTGACGGCTTGTTGATCGGCGTCAGTTGCTGCTTGCGACAGTATGGTCACCTTCGCACTCATTTCCGGCAAGATGCGAGGATCAAGTTTTTCAAATCGAATCTTTGTCATGACGGTTGCTTTGGCTCGATCAACCGTAGGTACGATACCTGCGATGCTGCCGCGAAAACGTACGTCTGGTAAGGCATCTAAAGTGATTTCTACAGGCTGTCCGATGTTCGCTTTGGCCAAATTACTTTCTGAGACATCTGCTTCGACTTCTAAGGTCGTCATGTCAGCCATGGTGACAACTGCACCTTGGCTACCGGCAGCGCTGGAGAACGGGGTAATGATGTCGCCAACGTTGGCATTTTTGTTGAGCACAACGCCATCAAATGGTGCGCGGATTTCGGTGAAATCTTGGTTCACTTGTTGTACTCGTAGTTGTGATCTTGCCACCGCCACTGCCGCTTTGGCAGAGGTCATTGCGGCTTTACTTGCATTAACTCGCTTAGTGGCGGCATCCATTGCCTGCGCTGATAAGAATCCTTGCGCTTTCAATCCTTGAGCACGTTGTAAATCTGATTCCGCGTTGACCAATTCGACGTTCGCCTGCGCCACACCTGCGTCAGCTTGACGAATATTTGCCTGCACCGCAGCCATCGCGGCCTGTACATCACTCGCATCAAGTTTTGCAATGATTTCACCTTGCTTAACTTTACTTCCTTCGCGCACGTTCAGCCATATCAATCGGCCAGTCGCCTTACTCGCGACAGCCGCACGCCTTTGCGCCACCACATAACCGGACGCACTTAGTTGCGCATACTGTTGCGATGGATAAGTAGTCACAACAGAACTAAGTTGTACTTCTTGTGTACTGGGTTTGAAGAGATAGGCAATTATTGCAAGTGCAATGAGAAGGACAATCAGCCAACGTCCGTAAGGGACAGATTTTTTATTACTGGCTTGTGATTGCCTGTCTATTTTTAGCTGTTGCAGAGTGGAGTTATTGGAGGGCGTATTTGCATTCATTTTTTATGCTCAGTCCGGTTTGAAAAAACAGCTTGACGATATATCAGGATTTTCTGCTTTGATTCAATTTGCTATTGACGATATTAGCATG
>DLGN01000386.1:0-8826 GCA_002482715.1 Oxalobacteraceae bacterium UBA7693 | reverse complement strand
GCATTGAAGCACCTCGTAGGTTGATTGCTTTTATTTAGATAGAGATGCGTTTGCTCTACATCATTAGTTTTAAGTTGCGTATTCATTTTAATTTGTCAGATTTGATCAAACTTTTTTATGTTTAGGCCTAAAAGAGACATCTGATATTGATTGTGGCGCATGGCATGTACAATCCGAATGTCATTTCTTGCATTTTGATTTGTTGGGTGGCTAATTAAGAATATTAACAATAAAATTATTAAAATTTAAATTCAATAGCAAAATAAATCCGTGGGGGATGATATGAAGCTAGAGATGTCAATGCAATCGATGTTTGCATTCTTAAATACGCATTTAATTTTGCGATTTTTATTATTGGCGTCAATTGCGACTTCCAGTTTGGTGCAGGCACAAACCGTGTTAAATAGCGGAGCCACCATCAATCTATCGATGATCGAGGGGCAAGCATTCTCAAGTAACTTTGCTGGTACAGGAACACAAGATAATGTGTACACCGTGGTGGGAGCCGTGCCGCCGGGAATGACGATTGCGACGATTCCAAAGCCGCCACCAGCAACTTTTAATCACGAAATGGTGATTTCTGGGACTCCCAGCGCGCCCGGTACTTACACCTTAAATATTAATGTAAGTGCGACTTTTTTCTCCGCTCCTGTTTTATATACGACCGCCATCGTGATCAATGTAACAGCACCCGCCGTTCCTNNCCGGTAGCGACCGATTCAAATCATACGGTTAGCAAGAACAGTAGCAGCAATAGTTTACCGCCGAACATATCTGGTGATGTTAATGCGATTTCTCTCGGTAGCCTACCTGCGCATGGGACCGCAACAGTCAGCGGCTTAAACATTATTTATACTCCTGCTACATCTTACCTAGGGTCTGATGCACTTACTTATCAGGCAATAGGTCCTGGCGGGAATTCTGCATTTGTGACGATGGCAATTAGTGTGACCGAATCGGTACCTGTAGTTGAAGCGGTGACCACTCGATTTACGGCCAATAGCACGACAAATATCATTACTCCAATTCTTAGTGGAAGTGTGACAGCTATCGATATAGCGACCCCACCCACTCGAGGCGTTGCCACTGTCGACGGATTGACAGTTCGCTATACACCAACGCCGGGTTTTTATGGCGTTGATACGATTTCAATTAGAGCAGTAGGTGTTGGGGGGACTTCTGCGCCCGCAGTAATTACGATCAATGTTGAGGCGCTCGCTCCAGTTCTGAGCGCAGCTAATTTTCAAGTTGTTGCCAATAGTAGCGCCAATGTAATTAGTCCAAAAATTCTTGGGATTGCCACAGCCCTAAATGTTGTTGGCCCAAGCACACATGGCATAACAACGATTCGTGGCACGGATATTCTATACACCCCCAATCCTGCTTATGTTGGCACAGATGCGGTGACTATTTCTGCCAATGGTCCCGGTGGGATTTCGAATACCGTAACGCTCGCGATCGCAGTTCAGGCGATTGCTGACACATCAAGTAATTTAATAGTTCAAGCTAATAGCGGCAATAATGTCTTGCCAGTTCTCACACTTGCTGGTGCCATTAGCCTAAATATAAGCGGCCAACCAACGCAAGGAAGTGTCGTCGTTCAAGGCTTGGGGCTAAGTTATACGCCTAAACAAAATTACGTCGGGACAGACAGCGTTAGTTATTCACTGCTCGGAAGCAATGGCAATTTTGCTTCTGGCACGATTCAAATTTCCGTGGTTGCTGCTGCACCTGTTTTAAAGAATGCAAATTTAACCGTGGAAACTGGGCGCAGTGGCAGTATTGATCTTGCCAGCTTAATTTCTGGGCCAACTTTCAGCGGTGTCAGTATTCGCCTTAATGGTGCACCGGCGCATGGTGTAGCGAGTGTGAATGGCACGCTAGTGACTTACACTTCAACGGTTGGATATGTTGGTACGGATAGTCTGCAATTAACGGCGACTGCGGTTGGCGGTACTTCAAATGTCGCGCAGTTAATGATTACCGTAATCCCACGTCCAGATCCATCGAAAGATCCGGGCGTATTAGCGATGTTCGCCGCAAATACGGCGGCAGTACGGCATTTTGAACAAACGCAAATCGAACATTTCAATGGACGAATGTTGAGCTTAGCGTCGCAATCTGCAGCGGGAAAATCTGCGGGAGAGCAGAAAAACGAACGCGAATGTGGTGCAATTTCATATTGGGTTTCTGGCTTAAATAGCACCGGACGTTATCGCACGGTGAATGGTTTGAAGTACTCTACTTTGGGATTTAGCGCAGGAGGCGATCGTTGCTTCGCTGGTGGTCAGACGCATATTGGTTTCGGTGTTGGGTACGCACGCGATCATAGCGAATCTGAACGCGATTTATCCTTTATGAAGGCGACGGCAAATACCGCGGCAAGTTATTTGACGACACAATTATTGCCATCGATGCGATTCTCATTCATGTTAGGTGTCAATCAAATTCAAGACCGTTTTGCCCGTTTTGAAGATAATGATTTATCTCTGGCTTATGGTGAATGGAAAGGTTCGCAAATGATTAGTTCAGGTGCGATCAGCAGCGATCTTAGTTTCGGTAAAATCATTCTCGTTCCCTATGTGCGTCTTGATATGGCGAAATTGAAGTTAGATCCTTTTTCTGAATCGGGCGATGGTGACTATCTGTTGCATTACCACAAGCAGACCATGTTGAGTCAACGCAGTACCTTAGGATTTAATAGCGAGATGAAAGTGGCAACTTCATGGGGCGAATTGATTCCACGTTTAAAAGTTGAATTGCAACGTGATTTTGCTCGTCGTGATAGTTTGAAGATCAATTATATTGACGTGCCTGATGCGGTTTACTTAGTGCCAAATAATGATCTGGACAGACGAATGATTTTGATTTCTTTAGGTGCCGATATGATGTGGAAAAATGGCATGGTGACGATCATTAATTTCACCCATTCCAATGCCAATGCTGGTAACAAAGCAAATCGTCTCAATCTGCGATTCTCATATCAATATTAATCACATCTGAATACGCGAATTTGCATTCAGGGATGTGGAATTCGCCTTGCTTTTATCGCTTAGGGTAGTGAGGTCTTGATCGATTTAAAAGTATGCAGTGCGCGCGAAAAAAAGTAGTTAGCGGCAGCCAACACTGCATACATTTTACAAGTTCATGAAAACCAATTAATAATTAATGCTTGTGAACATTGGGTGCGATGACACCGTCAACGATGCTTGTGGTGATAAATAATTGCGCGCAATCGACTTGATCAAAGCTGTAGTGTTTGCCGCAGAAGTCGCAGTTGATATCAAGTTGATTTAATTCTGCAACGGCAGTGCTGACTTCTTCTTGCCCTAGCATCTTTAACATATCACCGACTTTTTCGCGAGTGCAATTGCAATGAAATTGTGGATGTACAGGTTCGAACACGCGTAAGCTTTCTTCCCAAAACAAGCGATTCATCAAGGTTTCAATATCGGTGCTCAGTAATTCCTCTTGTTTTAAGGTGCTGCCCAAAATCACCGCACGATTCCATGCTTCTGTTTCATCTTCGACGCTCGATTCGGTGCCGCCAATTTTGGGTAATTTTTGTAATAATAAACCACGTGCAACTTGATCATCTGCAGCTAGCCAAAGCTTGGTGTCGAGCTGTTCTGAACGCATCATATAATTTTCTATGATGGTAGAAATCGAATCGCCATCGAGCGGCACAATTCCTTGATAGGCTTGCTGTCCAGGCATTTTGTCATTGGGATCTAAAGTAATCACAAAGCGGCCTTGTCCGCGACTGTGTACTAATTCGCTCAATGTCGCGTCATCAGTAATCACTGCATCTGCGGCAAGTTTCGCGGTTGCGCGCAAACGTAATTCTGAGTCGCATTCGACCACGAGTAATTTGATCGGTCCATCACCATGTATTTGCATCACCATAGTGCCATTGAATTTCAGATTGGCACTAAGCAAAGATGCCGCTGCCAAAAGCTCGCCCAGAATGACTTTGACGGGTTGTGGATAAT
The DNA here is from genome assembly GCA_002482715.1 of Oxalobacteraceae bacterium UBA7693. Classification (GTDB taxonomy): domain Bacteria; phylum Pseudomonadota; class Gammaproteobacteria; order Burkholderiales; family Burkholderiaceae_D; genus Undibacterium. The sequence goes on along the minus strand of DLGN01000386.1, from coordinate 4,834 downwards.
GTTGATGCGACAAAATTTCTTGCCAGGTATTTGGTAGCTCCACCAACTCGCCACGTACGCCAGCATGTTCGAACATAAATTTTTGCAGATTATCTTTCACGGTATTTCCTAGAGTTGATTCAATATTTGTTGTGAGTTTTTTGTTGGTTCTTTGCTGGATTGATTGTTAGCTTGGTAGATCGAATATCCATTGAACTATTCGTTATCAATGCGTTTCAATTGTGTTTTAAATTCTTGCGCGCGACGTACATAGTTTTGTGTATTAGCGTGCATTTTTGCAATTGCCGCATCATCCAGTGTGCGTATCACCTTGGCAGGCGAGCCGACGATTAAAGAATTATCTGGAAATTCTTTACCTTCGGTTACCAATGCTCCTGCGCCAACCAGGCAGTTTCTGCCAATTTTTGCGCCATTCAAAATCACTGCTTGTATACCAATCAAACTTCCTTCACCAATCGTACAGCCATGCAGCATCGCTTGATGTCCGACAGTCACATTTTTTTCGATGGTAAGTGGAAATCCTGGATCCGTATGTAATATGCAAGATTCCTGTAAGTTGCTATTTTCGCCAATGTGGATGCGTTCATTGTCACCACGTATTACCGTACCAAACCAGACACTCGCATTTGCTTCTATCGTCACTTTGCCAATCACTTGTGCACTGTCAGTGATGTATGCATTTGCATCAATTTCAGGGGAAATGTCAGCTAACTGATAAATGGCCATGATTCTTCCGTAAAATAGAGGGATTCAAAATTAAACGACATTTTACCGCCCATCGCATGAATTCACCGACTCTTGAAGCATTTTCTGATTCAACTTTAACAAGTACACCGCCACATGAATTACGTGCGCTCAGCTTATTTTGGCTTGCTGAGCCTGATGCTCGCTTGAAAGCAAAGGGCGTTACCGAGATGCGACAAGCCTACTTGGATCGCCAATTGTCATTAGATACGCATGCTGTTTTGACTTCTCCTGATCAAATTCCGGGCAGACCAGCGCGACCCGAGTTGGTGGCACCGCTAGAAGTGAAACGACGAGCAATGAATACAGTGGAAGGGCGTGCTAGTTTGATTCATGCGTTGGCACATATTGAATTTAACGCGATTAATCTCGCACTCGATGCTGTCTGGCGCTTTCCAAGTATGCCTGAGGCGTACTATCTTGATTGGCTACAAGTTGCACAAGAAGAGGCGTATCACTTCGGACTATTGGCAGATCACTTGGTCACACTGGGCTATCAATATGGCGATTTTTCTGCGCATAATAGTTTATGGGAACTCGCTGAAAAAACGCAAGAAGATGTCTTGGCACGAATGGCTTTAGTACCGAGAACGATGGAGGCGCGCGGTCTTGATGCGACACCGGCGCTACGAGCTAAGTTAGCGCAAGCGAAAGATCAGGCGGCAGCAGAAATTCTCGATATTATTTTACGTGATGAGATCGGTCACGTAGCGATTGGCAATCGTTGGTTTGGCTTTCTTTGCGAACAGCGTCAACTTGAGCCCATTACCTGTTTCGCTGAGTTGGCGGTGAAATTTAGAGCGCCTACTTTACGTGCACCATTTAATGTAGTTGCTCGTCTGGCTGCGGGTTTCACACCTGAAGAATTACAGGCAATGAAAATTGCATAAAGTGTGTAAGAGTGCTTAAGAGTGCAAAAGACGCGTAGAGAAATCAAATAAAGGAATTAGCTTATGTGGAGTCGTTCTCAATCAGTCAAAGACCAAACTGGTGCTGTGTCATCTGCATTTAGTCGAGGATTACTGTCGTTGCCATTGCTGCTAATTTTTTCTTTATCGCTATCGGCTTGCAGTTTATTTGCAAAACCGAAACCAGCGCCAGTGGTAGAGCACAGGGTGTTGAAGAAGAAAATTGTTATGACGGGATTTGCCGTCAAAGTACCTTTGCAGGTGCAAGATTTAGACGATGTTGCACAAGGTATTCCGCGTGAAATGTTAAGCCGGCTCGAACGCTCGGGCAATTTTTTAACACGTCAGTCAAAAGATTTATTGTCCTTTGATGTTAAGCAGGATACTCCATCCGCTAAATTGGTAAAGCAAGTCGCAGCGGACAATGACGCACAGTTTGTGGTCGCGGGCGAGGTTCGAAATGCCGGGATACGAAGCGATAAAAAATTCTTAGGTATGTGGGAGACGCGAATTCGTCACATCGAAATTGAATTCGCGATTTATGACGGGATGACAGGCGCGCTCTTAAGCCGTCATCATTTATATCGCCCTGCAGAAGATGAAGGCAAAGTTGGACGCGATAAGCCATTTGGTAGCGTCGCATTTTATGCAACCAACTTTGGTAAAGCAATTGATGCGGTGCTCGAAGAATCTGTTGCTTGGATTAGAAAAGACTTAGCCGCATTTCCCATGATGTCGAGAATTATTCAAGTGAGTGGAAATCAGATTATGCTCGATGCTGGTGTGAACTCTAGTTTGATTGTCGGTGATGTGTNNGGGCTTAGTGGTCTCTGAATATGATCAATTGCCTGCGATGGGATTGACAGCATTGCAGGCACGTCCAAGTTACTACGGCGCTCCGCAAGCGAGCATGGGCAAGGTACAACTGAATCAAACGCAATTACAGTTTGCCATGGGCGAGGTAGAAGATAATGGTCAGGCTAAAGCCGTGAAAGTAAAAGTAGGTGACTTCGTTCGGTTCGATGCCGCTAAGCCATGATGTGATCACTCAACTATTTTTTTGAAATGAAAGCCTTGTGAAGAAAATTCTTCCAAGGCTTTTTTTGTGTGACGCAGCATTTTTATCATGATGGGTTATAATAATCGAACGGTCGTACTATTTTTGTTTAAAGGTTAATAATATGAATGCCAGCCGCTCTGAATTTGTTGCCCTGCGTGGATTGAATATGCACATTCGTCATTGGGGTAACCCAGAAGCGCCCAAGCTATTTATGGTACATGGCTGGATGGATGTGGCGGCCTCATTTCAATTTGTGGTTGATTGTTTAGCGCAAGATTGGCATGTCATCGCGCCCGACTGGCGCGGCTTTGGCCTAACTGAATATCCCAAAGTAGAAAGTTACTGGTTTCCAGATTATGTTGCCGATTTAGACGCGATCTTGCAGCACTATTCACCTGAGCAAACGGTGAATCTCTTGGGACATAGCATGGGCGGTAATATTGCAATGTTGTACGCGGGCGTACGTCCAGAACGTATCGCAAAATTGATTAATCTTGAAGGCTTTGGCATGCCGATGACGCAAGCCAAACAGGCGCCAGGTCGTTATCGCAAATGGTTAGATGAACTGCGTGAAGTTCCAAGCCTACGTACTTACGCGAGTGCACTTGAAGTTGCCGCCAGATTGCAAAAGACGAATCCACGTCTGTCTGATGAAAGAGCGAGTTTTTTAGCGCAGCATTGGGCTAAAGAAAATGCGCAGGGACAGTGGGAATTACTGGCAGATCCGGCGCATAAGAATTCGAGCCCCTTGTTGTATCACGTCGATGAAGTCTTAGAATGCTGGCAAAACATTGCCGCTCCCGTATTGTGGGTTGAGGCAAACGACACTGATATTTGGCGCATGATTGGCTCAAAGGAGGAAGCGAGGATCGAGATTGACCGACGCATGCAATTTATTCCTCAACTACAAACCAAGATTGTGATGGATGCCGGACATATGTTGCATCACGATCAACCCGAAGTGCTGGCGCAAATGATAGAAGAATTCTTGCGCTAATTTGCTTGGATAAATCAGAAAACCTGCAATACCTCATTGGCTTGCAGGTTTTTTTTCGTCCTCAATTTTGTCGAATCTATCGAAGTAGCGTAAATAAAGAGCGGCAAGCAAAAATAATACAGATAATTGTTGGAACTTTTCTTTATCTCAAACGGAATAGTAGTATGAACGCAGCTTAACCAACACAATATGAATGACGAATGGGCGACTTGTTACCGGATATTGAATTGATTCGACAAATGCGCAATGGCGATCAGTCCGCCTTTGTGACTTTGTATCGTCGCCACCATCCGGCTTTATTTCGCTACGCGGTGTTGCGTTGCGGGTCAACCCAAGCTGCTGCGGATGTAGTGCAAGAAGTGTTTATGGGGCTGATGGCAGATCAATATCACTATGACGCGTTGAAGGGCAATTTATTATATTTTTTATTTGGTGTAGCACGAAATGTGGCGATGAAGTTTGATGAAACAACGCAGCACCGCTTCAATAATCAGCTGCCGGGTTCGTCTTTTTCAGAACATGAATCAGATGAAATGGATACGCCGGTAGAAGTGGCAAGTGAAGAATTAAATCCATTAGAACGATTATTGCATCACCAAATGGCAGAAGATTTACGAGCTGCGATTGCTTGCCTTTCACCGCATTATCGCGATGTGCTGATTCTGTTTGAGCTGCAAGAGTTGTCTTATTTGGACATTGCCGATATTTGTCAGATCAACGTAGGCACCGTTCGTTCGCGTTTATCTAGGGCGCGTCAAGCTTTAGCAGATCGTTTGCAAAGTTATCGATGTGAAGCTGCTTAATGCAAGCATGCTTCTGGATAAAAAATGCAATGTGGAATAGATCAATCGACAGTATGAAAGAAATTGTATGTTAGATGGCGATCAAGTGAATGCGCAATTAAAGCCAGCATTTGCAGCGCTCAAGCAGGAAATGCGTGATTTTCATGCGCCTGCGAGTGTCGAGGCAAATTTGCTTTTGGCTTTTAAGAAGCAACATCCACCGCAAGCATGGTGGCGTAAATGGTTTGCTGAGCCTTGGCAGTGGAGTGGTGTGTTAGTCATGAGTTTGTTGGTGGCATTGATGGTGCTGAATAAACCTATGTTACTCAATACAGAGGCCGAC
>DLGN01000361.1:391-4132 GCA_002482715.1 Oxalobacteraceae bacterium UBA7693 | reverse complement strand
GGGCACCCACTTTGGCGAAACAAATGAGGCAGCTTCGATGTTCACGAAGCCCGCATTCGTTAAACGATTTACCAGCTCAATCTTGACTTCAGCGGAGATCGTCTCTTTCTCGTTTTGCAGGCCATCACGGGGACCGACTTCGACGATTTTGACTTGCTTAGGTAAGCTTGCTTGTATTTTCGCTTGCGTATTCATTTTCAATATCCCTTACTTTGATCAACTACGCCAATGACTGACTCACCACGCTGTAAAGCCGTAATCTTATTCGCGATCTGTTTTGCACTTTCATCGCGCACTGTCAGTGCAGAGATATGCGGTGTGATGTGGATGCGCTTTTCATTCCAAAATGGATGCGTAAGCGGCAATGGCTCTTCGCGGAACACGTCGAGTGTCGCACCTGCGATATGACCTTGCTGTATCAACGCCAATAAGTCGTCTTCGACAATGTGCGCGCCACGGGCAACATTCACGATGTATGCGCCTTGTTTTAACTTTGCCAGCTTGGCTTTATCCATCAAGTTTTCTGTCTCTTTGGTCAATGGCAAAATCAAAACCAAGACTTTGGTTTGACTTAGAAAAGCGTCCAAACCATCGTCGCCGTGAAAGCATTGCACGCCTTCAATCTGCTTTGCGGAACGACTCCAACCAAGCAGCGGAAAACCAAAACTACGCAAACCGTCAATGATGCAATGTCCAAGAACACCGAGTCCTAAAATACCAATACTAAAATCTTCTTTACGATGCGGTGGCAAAGGCCGCCATTGCGTGTCGGCTTGCAGCGCATCATATTCATCAAAACGACGGAAGTGGCGCAGCACCGCGTGACTAACATACTCAGCCATCTGCACACCCATGCCCGCGTCATCGACACGAACCAAAGGCACACCCGATGGCAGCGCATCGCCCAACTGCAAGATCGCATCGACACCCGCACCAAGATTAAAGATGGCTTTCAAGTTAGTACGTCCGCGCAACATGGCGGCAGGTGGTTTCCAAACTAAAGCATAGTCGGCAGGCGCATCGTCACCATCTTGCCAGATGCGGATATTCGCATCGGGTAAATATTGGTGAAAAGCACTCAACCAGACTTCTGGATTGGCACCTGCTGCGTAATAAATTATGTTCATATTTTTGATCTGCCAATTTATTGAAACGTGGGGACCATCAAGCTAAATCGTAGGGCTGGTGCAACCCGCGCCGCCAAACTTTCGAGCACCTTAGCGACGCGGGTTTTACTCCACAAGCGCTAACCAAATGCAAAATTAATCTAACCCGCCTAGACACTAAGTTCCCGCCCTTTCAAGGGGCGGGCTAGGGTGGGGATGGGTTTGAATTGAACACGAAATGCCGTCAATTGCTCGATTAAAACCCATCCCCATCCCCATCCCAACCTTCCCCTTGAAGGGGAAGGAGCTTAGTACCGCCCTCTCCCACTTGGGTAGAAAGGGTTCTACAGTCTACTGTTTGAAATTCAACAAAGGCGCGCCTTCAGTGACTTGATCACCCACCGCATACAAGACCTCTTCCACCACACCATCATGCGGCGCTGAAATCGTGTGTTCCATCTTCATTGCTTCCATGATCAGCAAGGCTTCGCCTTTTTTCACTTCTTGACCATTCTTCACCACTACAGCAACAATCTTACCTGGCATCGGGGCCGTCAATCGTCCACCTTCCGCTTCGGCTTCACCTGCATGCGCCAATACATCGTTGTAATGCAAATCGGTATGCACACCTTGACTAAAGATGTGGAAATGTTCGCCATCGCGCACTACCGTCGCGGTCACCGTTTGATCAGCGATTGCCAAGACATAGTCATTTGCTTGCTGACGTACCAGTCGTACCGATTGGCTACTGCCATTCGCTACAATTACCCATGCATCATTCGTGTAAGTCACTTGCACTGCATGCGTTTGATGTTCTTCCACAAATTGCAAACCACGTTGCATTTGCGTATTCATACGCCATCCTTGATTGCTTTGCCAAGGATCGCTGCCACCAGTATTTTCTGCACTCATCAATGCCACAGCGGCAAATGACAGAGCGTTAAGGCTTGCTGGTGCTGGCGTCGGAAATAAAGCGTCTTGATTGCGCTCAATCAAACCCGTATCCAAATCCGCAGTCGAAAATGCTTGGCTAGTAATCAAACGCGATAAGAAAGCGATATTCGAATTCAAGCCGACAATTTGATATTGAGACAAAGCTTGTGCCATTCGCGCCAAGGCTTCTGTTCTGTCTTTGCCCCAGACGATCATCTTGGCGATCATAGGGTCGTAGAAAGGGGAAATCGTATCGCCTTCACGTACGCCGCTATCGATGCGGAAAGCGGCTGGATTTGGCGAACCACCAAGCACAAAGTTCACAGCGTCTGGTGTACGTGCATGACGCAAAGTACCAATCGAAGGCAAGAAACCTTTTTCTGGATTCTCTGCATATACACGTGCTTCAATCGCGTGTCCGTGAATTTGCAATTCAGATTGTTGCAAAGGTAGTTGTTCACCAGCGGCAACGCGCAATTGCCATTCGACCAAATCGGTACCGGTGATCATTTCAGTCACTGGATGTTCAACCTGCAAACGCGTATTCATTTCCATAAAGTAGAATGAACCGTCCTGATTGGCGATGAACTCGACTGTGCCAGCACCGACATAACCAACCGCTTTTGCTGCCGCAACTGCCGCTTCGCCCATCGCTGCACGGCGTTCTGCTGTCATGCCTGGCGCTGGTGCTTCTTCTAATACTTTTTGATGACGACGCTGCACTGAGCAATCACGCTCAAACAGATACACACAATTGCCATGCGTATCGGCAAACACTTGAATCTCGATATGACGTGGGCGTTGCAGATATTTTTCAGCAAGGACTTTATCGTCACCAAAAGAATTGATCGCTTCGCGTTTGCATGAAGCCAAGCCATCTTTGAAGTCAGCCGACTTCTCGATGACACGCATGCCCTTACCACCGCCACCAGCGCTGGCTTTTAACAATACAGGGTAGCCGATGCGATCTGCTTCCGCTTGTAAGAAATCAGGATCTTGATTGTCGCCGTGATAGCCAGGTACCAAAGGTACATTGGCTTTCTCCATCAAGGATTTTGCAGCTGATTTACTGCCCATCGCTTCAATCGCAGACGCTGGTGGGCCAATAAACGCGATACCTGCTTTGGCGCAGGCTTTTGCAAATTCACTGTTTTCAGACAAGAAACCGTAGCCCGGATGGATCGCTTGCGCGCCAGTGGCCAAAGCGACTTCGATAATTTTATCGGCGCGCAGATAACTTTCTTTCGCTGGCGCAGGGCCAATCAAGACCGCTTCATCACACACCGCCACATGCTTGGCATTCGCATCGGCTTCGGAATACACCGCGACCGTTTTAATACCCATGCGGCGAGCAGTCGCCGCAACACGGCAAGCAATTTCGCCACGATTGGCGATGAGGATTTTGCTAAACATGATTTTTGTCTTTCTTTATCAATTCTAATTTGAAAGCTTTGCCGCAGAGGCGCAGAGAACGCGGAGAGAAGCTTTCCATTTTTTAGTTTCAAATATGACTCTTCGCCATTTGCGCAGAAAGAAACATCTCTGCGTCCTCTGCGCCTCTGCGGCGAAAAAATTAACTACAACTACCCGCTTTTTTCTCCACTACACCACGCGTTTTCAAACCCAGTTTTTCTAACAAAACTTTGTCGTCTTCAGCTTCAGGATTATCGGTCGTCAACAATTTGTCGCCGTAGAAAATCGA
>DLGN01000361.1:0-351 GCA_002482715.1 Oxalobacteraceae bacterium UBA7693 | reverse complement strand
GGATAAACGTACACGTGCTTTCGGCATCGTGATGCGTGCTACCGCGATGGTACGTACGAATTCCAGAGGATCGAGTGGGTCCAAACCATGTAAAGGTGTACCTTCTACTTGCACCAAATGATTCACCGGTACTGATTCTGGGTAAGGGTTTAAGTTAGCCAGTTGCGCGATTAAGCCAGCACGTTGACGACGCGTTTCGCCCATGCCGACGATACCGCCGCAGCATACTTTTAAACCAGCGGTACGCACGTGACCCAGCGTATCGAGACGGTCTTGGTAGTCGCGTGTGGAAATCACGTTATCGTAAAACTCAGGTGCAGTATCGAGATTGTGGTTGTAGTAATCGAGGCC
>DLGN01000312.1 GCA_002482715.1 Oxalobacteraceae bacterium UBA7693 | reverse complement strand
GGATGCATTGATACAAACCATCGCGGTATATGCGATTCCTGTCATTCTGGCGATTACTTTGCATGAAGCTGCGCATGCTTATGCCGCGAAATATTTTGGCGATCTAACGGCTTATAGCCAAGGACGCATGAGTTTAAATCCTATCGTGCATATTGACTTGTTTGGCACGATTATTATTCCCGTCGTCTTATACATGGCAACGGATGGGCAGTTTTTGTTTGGCTACGCGAAACCAGTACCCGTTAATTTTGGTGCTTTGCGCAAACCTAAACGTGACATGGCTTGGGTGTCTTTAGCGGGGCCTGGCGCAAACTTCCTTATGGCATTTTTGTGGATGATCTTGGCGATTCTGCTGGTAGCATTTAAAGTCGAGCATGAGTTTTTCTATCGCATGGCACAGGCTGGATTGTTGACTAATTTGGTCATGTTTGCATTTAATCTGTTTCCAATTCCGCCTCTTGATGGTGGGCGTATCTTGACGAGTATGCTGCCACATAGACAGGCATATCAATTCGCCAAAATCGAACCCTATGGTTTTTTCATCGTCATGGCTCTGGTTTATTTTAAGATTCTGCAATTTTGGATGTACCCATTGATGAACATTGCGCAGTCAATTTTGCAATTTGTGTTGACGCCATTCACGATGTTATTAAAGTGAGTTTTTGTGAGTAATAATAATTCTTCCTCATGGGTGCAGCGCTTTCTTGAGGAGATTCCTCAGTCAAAAGATCCTGTACTCGACTTAGCCTGCGGCTCCGGGCGACATACTCGTTTGTTACTCACGGCTGGTTACGATGTCTGGTCGGTTGATCGTGATGCGGACTCTTTATCCGAATTAGAAAAAATCGGGGCAAATTGTCTACATATCGATTTGGAAGAAGATGGTTTTAAATGGCCGTTTGCAACTGAGCAATTTGCTGGCATCATCGTGACCAATTATCTACATCGCCCCTTAATGCCTTTGATTTTGTCCTCTCTCGCAGATAATGGGTTGTTGATTTACGAGACCTTTGCGATTGGTAATGAAAAATATGGCGGACCTCGTAACCCTGATTTTCTGCTACAAGACAATGAATTGCTAACGTATTTTGTCGGTGTTGAATCTGCAGCTTGGCGCCAACAATGTCTTGCTTTTGAACATACCTATGTCAACCAAACCATTGAAGCTGTCGTTCAAAGAATTTGCATCCGGCGTTTGCGCAAATAAGTCTCGACTCAGTGCGTGACTTTTTTTGCAGATGTCGATAGTTTTGTTCGATATTTCAACTTAATTTTCCACCCGCCAAGTTTGTCGCCAGTTTGGTTTCTGTCAGGATAAGATTTGCTGTTGATTCTTCTTGAATCTGCCCTCGATTCTCTCCCATAGCAGGTAACGATCCGCTACAATAATGGCTTTACTTTTTCCACGCGCTAAGATGACAACGATACAAGGAAGTTTGGTCGCGATTGTGACCCCTATGCATGCCGATGGCAGTCTCGATATTCCAACGCTGCGCAAGCTGATCGATTGGCATATCGCCGAAGGTACGGACGGCATCGTGATTGTCGGCACTACTGGCGAATCGCCGACTGTGAGTGTTGAAGAGCATTGCGAGTTGATTCGTATTGCCGTGGAGCACACGAATAAACGTGTACCGATTATTGCTGGCTCAGGTGGTAATTCCACAGTTGAAGCGATCGCTTTGACCAAGTTTGCCAAAGAAGCCGGTGCCGATGCATCTTTGCAGGTTGTGCCTTACTACAATCGTCCTACGCAAGAAGGTATGTACCAGCATTTTAAGAAAATTGCTGAGTCAGTTGATATTCCTATTATTTTGTACAACGTGCCTGGTCGTACTGTGGCCGATATGTCGAATGAAACCATCGTTCGTTTGGCACAGGTACCAGGTATTATTGGCATCAAAGAAGCGAGCGGTAATGTAGGACGAGATCTGGAATTGCTGCGCATGGTGCCAAAATCATTTGCAGTGTATTCAGGTGACGATCCAACTGCGATGACTTTGATGTTTTGTGGTGGTAAAGGTAACATTTCAGTAACTGCCAACGTTGCACCGCGCGCCATGCACGATTTATGTGTCGCAGCGATGCAAGGTGAGATTGCTAAAGCTGTTGAAATTAATAATCGTCTAATTCCACTGCATGCCAAGTTATTCGTTGAGCCCAATCCTGTACCGGTCAAATGGGCGCTAGCTGAAATGGGCTTGATTCCAGCTGGAATTCGTTTGCCTTTGGTTAGCCTTTCTAGTCAATATCATGATATTGTTCGTTCCGCTTTACGTGAAGCAGGTGTATTGCAATAAGAGTTTTTGACGAGTGCGCATGGTTTAATCATGGCAGGGGACTAGCACTCGTGCATACATGTATATTTAATTGATTACAATTCGTAGGGATTTTCACATGGCAAAAAGCGTTGTTGCTAATAAAAAGATGGTTCGTGCTTTGGCATTGGCTGGCGTAATTGGATTGACTGGTTTTTCTACTGGTTGTAGTTTTGTAGGAAATATTGCTGAATCAAATCGTATTGACTATAAGAGTGCGAGTAAGGCTAAAGTCACATCTTTGGAAGTCCCACCAGATTTAACGCAGATTCGTCGCGATAGTC
>DLGN01000414.1:4458-5516 GCA_002482715.1 Oxalobacteraceae bacterium UBA7693 | reverse complement strand
GATGGATCCACAGGGATGCATCGTTTATGCCAATCCCGCTGCTGAAAATTTGTTGGAACGACCGTTTAAATTGCTCTACAAGTTACAGCTTAAAGATTTATTTTTGAATGGCGATGAACTCTTAAGTGGTTTTGAGCAAGCAGTTGCGCAGCAATTTGCGGATCGACGTCAAGACATGATTTTGCAGAGAAGTGGACATGAACCTTTACACGTGCACAGCATTGTGACTGCGCTTGATCATCCTGAGACCCCCGTCCTGATTGAATTGCGTGAAAACGTACAGCAGCTCAAGCTTGATCGTGAAGAACGCATGCAAGATCAAAACAAAGAGAACAAAGAATTAATTCGTAATTTGGCGCATGAAATTAAGAATCCGTTAGGCGGAATTCGCGGCGCTGCGCAGTTGTTAGAGTTAGAGCTGCCTGAGCGAGACGCAAAAGAATTGCGTGAATACACCCAAGTCATTATCAAAGAGGCTGATCGTTTGCAGGTATTGGTTGATCGCTTGTTGGCACCAAATCGTTTGCCACAAGTGATTGCCGATGTGAATATTCACGAAGTATGTGAACGGGTGCGTAGTTTGATCATGGCTGAGTTTCCGAAAGGCTTAACGATTAAGCGTGATTATGATTTATCGATTCCAGAATTTCGAGGTGATCAGCAGCAACTGATTCAAGTGGTGTTAAATATTGCACATAATGCTGCCCAAGCGCTACGAATGCGTATGGCCGAAGGTGATGCTGAGATCATTTTTAAGACACGTGTCGTGCGCCAAATCACATTAGCGAAAATTCGCTACAGACTGGCATTAGACTTGCATATCATTGATAACGGTCCGGGAATTCCACCGAATATTCGTGACCGGATTTTCTATCCGCTGGTTTCAGGGCGTGATGGTGGTAGTGGATTGGGATTGACACTGGCACAGGCATTTATTACCCAACATGCGGGTGTCATTGATTGTGAAAGTCGTCCGGGCTGTACGGATTTCCGAATCTTGATTCCACTGCCATGAACCATAATCGCGCATGAATTGCCTAGTTGTATGCGCTCAAACG
>DLGN01000414.1:2582-4396 GCA_002482715.1 Oxalobacteraceae bacterium UBA7693 | reverse complement strand
AAACCTTAATTTATGAGATGCTGATCAATGAAGAAGAATATTTGGATTGTAGATGATGATGATTCGATACGCTGGGTGTTAGAAAAAGCACTGGCGCGTGAAGGATTTGTCACACGTAGTTTTATGAATCCAGACGATGTGTTGTCGGCCTTAGATGAAGAATCGCCACAAGTATTGGTGTCAGACATACGCATGAACGGTGCATCTGGTTTGGATTTACTGCAAACAATTAAGCAGCGCTTGCCAAGTCTGCCAGTGATCATCATGACCGCATTTTCCGATCTTGATTCAGCGGTTGCTGCATTTAAGGGCGGCGCGTTTGAATATTTGGCGAAGCCATTTGATTTGTCAAAAGCGGTTGAATTAATTCGACGTGCGCTCGAAGAAAGTGCGCGTGAAGCGACCGTTGAATTGGTGACTGACGTCGAGACGGAAATTCTCGGGCATGCTGCAGCAATGCAGGAAGTTTTCCGTGCCATCGGTCGTTTGTCGCAATCTAGTGTGACGGTCTTGATTACAGGTGAATCTGGTAGCGGTAAAGAACTGGTGGCGCGGGCTTTGCATAAACATAGTCCGCGTGTTAATCAACCTTTCATTGCCTTAAATACCGCAGCCATTCCTAAAGATCTGTTGGAGTCGGAGTTATTTGGCCACGAGCGTGGTGCATTCACTGGTGCGCAAACCGCAAGACGTGGTCGGTTTGAGCAGGCTGAAGGCGGTACTTTGTTTTTGGATGAAATCGGCGATATGCCGTTTGATCTGCAAACGCGCTTACTGCGGGTGCTCTCCGATGGGCATTTTTATCGGGTTGGTGGACATCAACCCTTAAAAGCAAATGTGCGCTTGATCGCGGCTACACATCAGCATCTTGAAGAGCGCGTCAAGGAAGGTGTGTTTCGTGAAGATTTATTTCATCGATTAAATGTAATTCGCCTGCGAGTTCCGAGTTTGCGTGAAAGGCGTGAAGACATTCCTCTTCTCGCAAAGCATTTTTTAATCCAAAGTGCGAAGCAATTAGGTGTGGACGCAAAGCGATTATCAGAAGCTGCATTAATGTATATTTCCGGATTGGATTTTCCTGGAAACGTGCGTCAATTGGAAAATCTGTGTAATTGGATTACCGTGATGGCGCCAGGGCAGGTCGTTGAAGTCGCCGATTTGCCAACTGAGTTGTTGCCTTTGGCCGCTGCTACCTTGGTGTCCGATGGAAGTGTTTCTGCGCTTGACCGACCGCTGATGGCTTCGCAGCTCGAGCTGCTTTGGTTCGCGTCGTTAGAACGTGAGGCTGATCGATTATTGCAACAAGGGGTGCAGGAAATTATGTCTAAGCTCAGTCGTGATTTTGAAAGTGTCGTGATTAAAGCGGCGTTACGGCACACGCATGGTCGTAAGAATGAAGCGGCAATACGGTTAGGGATCGGGCGAAACACGATTAGTCGGAAAATTCAAGAATTGAGTATTGATGGAGTGAAGGACGAGTAAGGTGTCGTTTTTTCTATGCCTACGCATTAAAATATTTTCTTAGTACACTTATCGGAGTATTATTTCTTTACGTAAATTGATATTGAATTTGATGCAATGTTGCAGTTGCAGATAAATGAAATTTGCGTTCAGAATGAAAATTCACCAAATCACTTCTAGTTTTTTGGTGAATGATTCAAATAGTCTTGGATGCTGTAATACTTGGGAGATATTTATGAATTTCGACGCACTATTTCAGCAACAAACTGCACTACCCACTATTCCAAAAGTTGTACAAGAAGTTATTGATAGTTTTAACGACGATAATGTGTCAATCGATGATATCGCACGTA
>DLGN01000414.1:2302-2532 GCA_002482715.1 Oxalobacteraceae bacterium UBA7693 | reverse complement strand
GATATCGCACGTAAGTTAGCTGCAGATCAGGTATTGAGTGCAAAGATTTTGCGTCTGGCTAATTCGTCTTACTATCATTCATCCAGAAGTATCGGAACTGTGGATGATGCAGTGTTAATGTTGGGCTTTATGACAGTGCGAACTTTGGTAATCAGCAGTGGTTTAACTGGGGGTTTTAAGGCGATGCCTGGCGTCGATTTGAAACAGTTCTGGCGTTACAGTATGCATAC
>DLGN01000414.1:0-2282 GCA_002482715.1 Oxalobacteraceae bacterium UBA7693 | reverse complement strand
ACAAAGTGCCTTGCAAAGAAAATTGGTGGCAATTCAGATTTTGCTTTCACGGTGGGATTGATGCATGCGATTGGTCAACTAGTGATGCATGCAGCGATGCCAGAGCAAACACTGCAAATTGATAAAATAGCTGGCCTTTTGGATGCGCGTCGACTTGACGTTGAACGTACCTCGTTTGGATATGATTTTTCTGATGTTGGTGCCGAATTGGCGCGGCGTTGGCGTTTCCCAGATAATTTTGCTTCGGTAATCAAAGGATTTCCTCAGCCTTTAGCATCCGCGACATTTGAACCAATGGCTGGCGTTATTCATCTAGCGGTATGGCGCGCTCGTGCAGAAGAAAATAAATACTCGAAAGAAGAAATGGAAGCGACTATCCCTACTGAAGTGTTGGCAAAAGTGGGAATTTCTGTGGATTATATGCTCAACGAAATGCCACCAATTTTGGAATTGGCGGCAGGCTTGGAAGATCTGGTAAGCTAATTGCGAAGCTAAGTTTGAATGTGGATTTGCATTGGGAAGCCGGGTTATTCAACCCGGCTTTTTTACGCATATTTTTTGTTGATGCTTAGTGCTACAGCCTCGGCAACTTTGATTCCATCGATTGCTGCTGACAAGATTCCCCCAGCATATCCAGCGCCTTCGCCTGCTGGGTAAATCCCTTGTGTATTGATACTTTGTAAATCGTCATCCTTGCGTTTAATGCGGATTGGTGACGAGGTGCGAGTCTCAACACCAGTTAAGATGGCATCTTTTAATGAAAATCCTTTAATTTGTTTATCGAATTCGGGAATTGCTTCACGAATTGCATCGATTGCAAATGCGGGCAATACGTCTGCCAGATTGCATAAGGTGATTCCAGGTTTGTAGGATGGCACAACCTTGCCGAGTTCAGTCGATGCTCGGTTAACTAAAAAGTCACCGATTAGTTGGCCTGGCGCATTGTAAGTTCCGCCACCCACTTCGAATGCTTTGCTTTCCAGTTTTCGTTGAAAATCGATACCAGCGAGAGGATGACCGGGGTAATCAATTTCAGGTGATATGCCCACGACGATTGCGCTATTGGCATTGCGTTCATTGCGCGAATATTGGCTCATGCCATTTGTTACCACGCGTCCCGGCTCGGAGGTCGCTGCTACGACTGTGCCGCCCGGACACATACAAAAACTGTACACTGATCGATCATTTTTCGCGTGATGTACTAACTTATAGTCTGCCGCACCTAAAATTTTGTTTCCTGCGTTTGGCCCAAAGCGCGCCTTGTCGATAATTGATTGTGGATGTTCGATTCTAAAGCCGACTGAAAATGGTTTGGCCTCGACATAGATGCCTTTGTCATAAATCAACTGAAAAGTGTCGCGTGCGCTATGCCCAACTGCTAAGACGACGTGATCAGTTACTAGTTTCTCGTGATCATTGATAATAAGTCCGCAAATTTGCCCATCTTTAATATCAAAGTCAGTAACTTTCTGTTGAAAGCGGATTTCTCCACCTAATTCGATGATGTTGCCGCGCATCTCTTCAATCATTTTCACCAGACGGAAGGTGCCAATGTGTGGCTTGCTGACGTACATAATCTCTTCGGGAGCGCCAGATTTAACGAACTCGGTTAATACTTTGCGGCCGTAGTGTTTTGGGTCTTTAATCTGACTATAGAGCTTGCCATCTGAGAACGTGCCGGCACCACCTTCACCGAACTGTACATTGGATTCTGGTTGTAATTCACGCTTACGCCACAGACCCCAAGTATCTTTGGTGCGTTCCCGTACCGCTTTGCCGCGTTCTAAGACAATAGGGCGGTATCCCATTTGAGCCAAAATTAGTGCCGCAAATAGGCCACAAGGCCCAAATCCAATCACCACTGGTCGTGGAAAATCTACCTTTTTTGCATGGCCGACAAATTTATAACTGGTGTCTGGAGTTTTGCCGACTTTTGCTTGACCTTGTATATCTTTAACTCTATGTAGTAGCGCATCGTCATCTTGTACGGTGACATCAACCGTATATATCAAGACGATAGCGGTTTTTTTGCGAGCATCATAACTACGCTTAAATATGTCGAAGTTAAGTAGATCATCGGAGTCGATTTTTAATCGCTTTAATATAGCGTTCTTTAAATCGGCTTCAGTATGGTCGAGTGGGAGTTGTATGTCGGTAAGGCGTAACATAATAAAAGAGCTCAATAAATCAAAGGCGTATTTTAACTGTTACTGAATAAATGCCCCAAATAATCTAGGCTTGCACAAATGGGGGATTCTTTGCTATAGTTCGCCTCCCGCAGA
>DLGN01000092.1:713-2963 GCA_002482715.1 Oxalobacteraceae bacterium UBA7693 | reverse complement strand
TTGTTGCCGATGCGGAAGCGCAACGTATGGGCAAGCGCGGTTCTTTTGGCCGTCAATCAAATAACGTCACGCAAAAAGCACCAGCAGCAAATGCGGCGAATCCAGCGCAGGCTGCTAAGCCAGGTGCTGCAAACGCCGCGACACCTGCGGTTCCTCCTAAACCAGCTATGCCTTGGAAAGGTATTGTTGGCGGCTTGATCGGTGGTGCACTGTTAGCTGGTTTGTTCTCTTCTTTGGGTATGGGCGGTGCTTTGGCAAGTGCCTTGGGTTCGATGTTGACTTTTGCAGCGATCGGTTTGCTTGCATTCATGGCCTATCGTTTCTTTACGCGTAGAAAAGCGGGCAACGCAGCGGCGAATGCGCCATCGATGTTTAATCAACAGCCAGCTTATGCCGGTGTGCCAAACAATAATGCCTTACCTGAAATCGGTTCACGCGTTGACTCATATTCAGATAATGCGCCAAAAGCATTTACGCCAGCTTCCGTTAGCACAGCAAACTTTGGCGGCGGCGATGCAGCCCCAGCGACAAATCAGGGGAACTGGGCAATTCCAGCGGATTTCGATGTGACAGGTTTCCTGCGTCACGCCAAGTCGAATTACATTCGTTTGCAAGCAGCTTGGGATCGCGGTGATATCAACGATATCCGTGAATTCACTTCACCAGAAATGTTTGCAGAAATGAAGTTGGAATTGCAAGATCGTGGTGCTGCGAAGAATGAAACGGATGTGGTGACTTTGGATGCAGAATTGTTAGGCATCGAAACACAAGCGTACGACTATGTCGCTAGCGTTAAATTCACTGGCATGATCAAAGAAGCCGGCGCGACGAATCCAGAAGCATTTGCTGAAGTTTGGAACTTAGCGAAACCAGTTAATGGTCAATCTGGTTGGCTGTTAGCAGGTATCCAGCAGTTGAATTAATTTCATTTATATCGCTACAGCTTTGTTTTCGGACAAATTTGTAGTTGATTAAAACGCTTGAAATTGGCCGGATTGAAGGTCTTTTAAGGGTTTGCTGTTAAACTAAGAACCGCGCATGATGTCATGCGCGGTTTTTTATTTTATACCTATGATTGCCACTCCCTTTATTCTGTTTGTAAATCACTTATTGGCGCAAGAACCTTGGGCTGCGGCGCGATTACAGAAACATGCAGGCAAGATTGCCTGCATTGATATCGAGCTATTCCAGTTGCGTGTGAAAATTGGCGCAGACGGTTTGTTACAAGCTGCTGAAGAAAAAAGCGAAACGAATCCTGATCAGGTGATTTTACGAATCAAGCCCGCCGATCTGCCATTGATTGCACAAAATCGAGAACGCGCCGTGTCTTATGTGAAGATAGAAGGTGACGCTGATTTTGCGAATACCTTATCGCAATTAAGTCAGGATTTGCGTTGGGAAGTGGAAGAAGATTTAAGTAAATTATTTGGTGATGTAGCGGCAGTGCGTATGGTTGCCACCGGAAAGAATATCGTTGAATCGGCAATACGTACGCATCAAAATCTGCAAGAAAACTTGGCTGAATATTTTTTAGAAGAAAACCCTATGTTGGTGCGTCCCCACGCTGTGCGTGCCTTTGGTGAACAAGTGAACAAAACTCGTGATGATGTAGAGCGCTTGATGAAACGCTTGGAAAGATTAGAAAAGATGAAGGTAGCTAAGCAATGATTTTAAATTCCTTACGTTTGTTTAAAATTGTTCGCATCGTTCTGAAATATGGCATCGATGAAATCGCGATGTCTGGCTTGCGTATTCCGCGCACGGCAAAGCTCATCAAAACATTATTGTTCTGGCGTGATTTATCCGCACCTCGTGGCGAACGTTTGCGTAAGTCCTTAGAGGATCTCGGTCCTATTTTTGTGAAGTTTGGACAGGTGCTGTCAACAAGACGTGACTTGATGCCACCGGATATCGCGAATGAATTGGCGCTACTGCAAGACCGTGTGCCATCGTTTGATCCCGATTTGGCGGTAGCACAAATTACTAAATCCCTCGGCGCCCATCCTGATCAATTATTTGCCAGCTTTGAACGTGTGCCAGTCGCTTCGGCGTCGATTGCACAGGTGCATTTTGCTACACTAAAAGATGGTCGTGAAGCCGCCGTAAAGGTCTTACGTCCTGGTATGAAAGACACCATAGACCGTGATGTCGCCTTGATGAAAATCGCTGCCGGTTGGTTAGAGTTTTTGTGGGCGGATGGAAAGCGCCTGAAAGCAAAAGAAGTCGTTGGCGAGTTTGATAAGTATTTGC
>DLGN01000092.1:0-681 GCA_002482715.1 Oxalobacteraceae bacterium UBA7693 | reverse complement strand
CGCGGCCAATGGTAGTCAATTGCGCCGTAATTTTGCCGACTCGGATTTATTGATTGTTCCTGAAATGTATTGGGATTTATGTTCCTCATCCGTGATTGTGATGGAACGTATGAAGGGGATTCCGATTTCCCAAATCGATAAGCTGCAGGAAGCCGGTGTTGATCTGGCTAAGTTGTCGCGTGATGGTGTGACGATTTTCTTTACCCAGATTTTCCGCGATGGTTTTTTTCATGCGGATATGCATCCTGGGAACATTTTGGTATCCATCGAGCCTGCTACTTTAGGGCGTTATATTGCGCTCGATTTTGGTATTGTTGGTACGCTTAACGATTACGATAAAGATTATTTATCACAGAATTTTTTGGCGTTTTTTCAACGTGATTATAAGCGCGTTGCCGAGGCACACATTGAGTCTGGCTGGGCGCCAAAAGAAACGCGGGTCGATGAACTTGAGGCAGCAGTGCGCGCTTGTTGCGAACCTATCTTTGATCGCCCATTGAAAGATATCTCTTTCGGTCAGGTGTTATTGCGCTTGTTCCAAACCTCACGTCGCTTCAATGTTGAAGTGCAACCGCAACTCGTTTTGCTGCAAAAAACTTTGCTTAATATTGAAGGCTTGGGGCGTCAGTTAGATCCGGATTTGGATCTGTGGAAAACGGCTAAACCCTACCTTGAACGCTG
>DLGN01000041.1 GCA_002482715.1 Oxalobacteraceae bacterium UBA7693 | reverse complement strand
TCTAAAGCTTCAACTAAGGGGACACCTGCGGAGAACATGGTTGCGAGAGTGCGTGTCCATCGCGCAATTGTCGCTTTACGAATGACTGCCCCAAAAATTGGTGCTCGTAATAAAATTTTATCCATGAAACGCTGCATTTCCAATGAGCGTTGCCAAGATTGAAAAAAGAAATAAATTGCGCCAAAAATGCCGCCAAATATCAGATACCAGTTCGCCACGACAAAATCGGAGATTCCCATAACAATCAATGTTGGTCCAGGTAAATCTGCACCAAAACTTGTGAAAACCTCTTTGAAAGCTGGCACAACCCAAATCATAATTACAGCGGTTACGACGAATGCAATTGAGAGAATAGCAATTGGATAAGTCAGAGCAGATTTAATTTTGGCCTTAATTGCTAAGGTTTTCTCTTTGTAAATTGCTAAGCGTGTCAACAAGTCTTCCAAGATACCAGCTTGCTCACCAGCGCCCACCAAGTTGCAAAATAAAGGGTCGAAATATAGTGGATACTTACGGAATGCCTGATTTAAGCTAGTTCCTGTTTCAATATCTCCTCGAATATCCATTAATAACTTAGAAACGGAAGGATTTGAATGACCTTTACCAACAATGTCAAACGACTGCAGCAGTGGCACACCCGCTTTCATCATGGTGGCCAACTGCCTTGTAAATAAGGTAATGTCTTTGTCGGTAATTTTTTTGCCTGAACTATAGCTTTTTTTCTTGACCTTGGTCACCATCACGCCTTGCCGGCGTAATGTTGCGCTAACGATTGCTTCTCCGCCAGCACGCAGTTCTCCTTTGACATTTTTACCTTGTCTGTCTTTACCTTCCCAAGAATACAAGTTTTCTTTGATTTGCGAAGGTTTTGTGCTTTTAGTTGCTGGTGTTGCCATCTTGTATTCCTTGTATTTTTATTCGTTAGTACAGCCAAGTACCTCTTCAAGGCTGGTCAAGCCTTGGCGTACTTTTTGTAACCCAGAGCGACGTAGTCCTTTGACTCCTTCCGCTTCCGATTGCTGGCGAATTTCAAGTCCGGTGCCGTTTGCCAGAATAATCTTCTCAATTGCTTCGGTGATTGGCATAATTTGATAAATGCCGACTCGCCCTTTGTAGCCTGCACCATTGCAACGCTCACATCCCACTGGACCATAGGGCTTCCAGGTGCCATCCAGTTCTTCTTCTAGAAAACCTGCTGCCAATAAAACTTCGTCGAGAATTTCAACTGGTTTTTTACAGGTGCAAAGACGACGTGTTAAACGTTGTGCTGTGATCAGAATTACTGAGGAAGCGATGTTGAAAGGCGCCACTCCCATGTTCATTAAACGTGTCAATGTGGAAGGTGCATCATTGGTATGCAAAGTGGAAAATACCATGTGACCTGTTTGTGCTGCCTTAATAGCAATGTCTGCTGTTTCCAGATCACGAATCTCACCGACCATGATGATGTCAGGATCTTGACGCAAGAAAGATTTCAGTGCCACAGGGAAGGTTAATCCCGCTTTGTCATTGATGTTGACTTGATTAACGCCTGGTAAGTTAATTTCAGCTGGATCTTCAGCAGTTGAAATATTAATACCAGGCTTATTGATGACGTTTAAGCAGGTGTACAACGACACCGTTTTTCCTGAGCCGGTTGGTCCTGTCACAAGTACCATGCCATAGGGGCGCTGGATTGCATCCATCAATATTTCTTTTTGATCTGGATCGTAGCCAAGCGCATCAATACCCATTTGCGCTTGTGAACCGTCCAAAATACGCATAACAATTTTTTCGCCAAATAAAGTTGGCAATGTGCTTACGCGGAAATCAATTGCTTTACTTGCGGAGAGTACCAGCTTCATACGACCGTCTTGCGGTACGCGTTTTTCTGAAATATCTAATTTTGATATAACTTTAATACGGGATACTAGCTTGTCCTTAATGGCCAGCGGTGGTTGTGCAATCTCACGTAACTCACCATCGACACGGAAACGAATTCTGTAAAATTTTTCAAATGGCTCAAAGTGAAGATCTGACGCGCCCATATTAATCGCATCGATGAGCATTTTTTGTAGAAATTTGACGACGGGGGCATCATCAATTTCAGCCGCCTGTGTGTCGGCAACACCAGAATTAAGGTCGTCTTCTTTAAATTCGATATCGTATTCATCACCAGCCAAATCTGTAATGGTTTGCTCAGAAGTCTTGCTGATCTTATCGATGAGTTTTTGTAATAAATCGTGTTGAACAATAACGATATCGACACTTAAACCTGTTTGAAACTTAATCTGATCAATGGCGATCGTATTAGTTGGGTCGGAAATACCGATTGAGACCTTATTTCCTTTCTTTGCCAAAGGAATCACTCTTTGAGCTTGCATCATTTTTGCATCGATGACTTTTTCAGGCAGCATCGATTCATCAATCACACTTAAATCTAATTGAGGATAGCCAAAAGTTTCCGAACAGAAGGTTGCCAAATCGCGAGCGTTCACTGCGCCGTTTTGTAGCAGGCCATCAAGAAAGTTACCTTTTTCTATCTGGACTTTTTTTTGTATCGCGTCCAGTTGTGCTGGTGTTAGCAAATTAGCCTGAGCCAACGCACGGGCTAGCCCTGATGCAGGTGGAGATGATGCGGAATTCGGCGGGACAGCTGACATAGTTTTTTATAGGGAAAGAAGAGGTATCAATACATGCTTTGTGATAATGCAACTAAGTAAGACATTTGTAAACAAGGATATTACTTCGGATGCATGAGCTTAGCGTCAGTTTATGTCGCCTTTTTTTTGTAATTGATAGGCTTTTGCGCAGAAAAGCGACTAACTCTCAACTTTTTCGTTAAAAAATACTCGGAAGTCTCGGGCGTTAGGCGACATGAACTTGCGTGTCGCCTGTCGTATAAACCCGATAGTTTGGGCGTAAGATGACAAGCACATTTTCATTCACTAATATGCATAAATATCTTAGCGATATTGAATAGTGATTGAGTGATGAATTAGTGATTGCGATTAACTGCAAGAAACGCTAAGTCTAATAGGGCTTGTTTGAAGGCGGAATCGGGTAAGTCTTGAAT
>DLGN01000213.1:12244-19892 GCA_002482715.1 Oxalobacteraceae bacterium UBA7693 | reverse complement strand
GGGCGGTGTTCTGGCAGGCTATGCCAAGGCGTGAATGAGAGGTTTTCGCCGTAGTTGCGCCGCACTTCCGTATCAAATTCTTGTTGGTTAATGCGTATCGTCGCTACCTTGCGAAAAGGTGAGACACGCTCATCCCACTCAACACTTGAATCTTCGATTGGCATACTTTGCGCATCCGTTTGCAATTGCACCATGAAGTCAAAGAGGGCTTCGCCTTTGGACAATTGTGCACGCATGGCGTCGCGCAAGTAGTCTGAGCTTGGATTGCTTGGGATTGGATCCGCTTGCGCAATATGTGGACGCACGCAATACTTGGCTGCAGTACTACCAAACAAATACGGCGTGGTGCTGAAGTATTCAAGCTGCAAAGGATTGGCAACCTTTTTGCTTGCGCGTAGCAAATTGATGGTGGCACGAAGATGCGAGACGAAAAACCAAATTTGCGACAACCGATTGCCCATCAAGGCTTTCACTAAGGCATCAAACTCTTCTGGCGTACGTGTGATAAACACCTTGGTGCTGATGACGATAAAATCCTGTGTCGGGGCATCTAGCTCATGCTCCAGTAGTTTTTTACCGGGCACGCCCATCAGTTTGATCGCCATACCGCGAATATCAGGTTTGATATCGTCTTGCATGGTCGCATTTTGATTGGAAAAACGTATCCATGCTGGCCAGTTAGCCGCGGTTTTAAAAATACCAATCTGCAGTTCGGGTGCTAGGTTAGCCTCGACTTCAAATTGTGCTTTCACCAAACCATGCATTTTCGGGTGCGCGTCGCGTCGCATCACACCGCTTGGGTAATCGGAGACGATTTTTGCCTTTAATCGTTGCGCCAAATTGTCAATAAACTGCTGTTCTCCAGCCGCAATTTGTTCTTGTCCCAATTGAGTCGATGACATGCATTTTCCTTTGCAAACATGATGATTACAATGATTTTCTTTTAATCATTGTAACCGCGATGTGCCCAACAAAGTCATGCCTAGTTTTGGCATTCCATATCACCACAAATCAATCACATTTTGAATCACTGTCGATTCATAGCATTTAGAGGCTAGTCCATACGTTTGACATTTAATGATCAATCAACACGACTCACCGTCCCATAACTTACCCCAAAATATTGGCCAACTTGCTCAAGCGTGTAGTGTCCGCTGAAGTATGGCAGCGCCATTTTTTCATTTCGCGTGTTACCCAAATTGGCAAAATAATCTAATGGTTTAATGGTCGCTTGCTTTTGCTTTTTTGAGGTTGGTGTTCATAGATTCAATACTTAATTTCATCACTAGAAATTTCTACACCAACATGACAATAACAACAAAAATCAAGCCTACTCAAGCATTCTCAATGTGTCTGTTTATTTCAATATTTCACAAATCTTAAGGAGTTATAGGTTTAAGATAGGATGTATTGATTAAGCGAATCCTCATTCAATAATTCAATTAAATCGTGTGCTAAATGCTTTAATCAAAAGCTTTAATAATGGCCTTAATCACGTATCTTGAATTTATGATCCGTGCTGAGATGAATTTCAAGTTACCTTTTTGTAATTCGTGCGCTTGCAATACATCATCAAAAATGGACAAAGATACTCATTCTGGAAATGTATGAACAAACGAATGCTCTCGATGCAGAACTTCACAGAAGATAATCTGCGAGCCATCCTTCAAGCACTGCCCGCACTGATTTGGCTGAAAGATGCCGATGGTGTTTATCTTGCCTGTAACGAGCGCTTCGAACAATTTTTTGGTGCATTGGAAAAGGACATCATTGGTCGTACTGACTATGATTTTGTCAACAAAGAACTTGCCGATTCCTTCCGCGCCAACGACCTATTGGCAATGCAAAAAGGCGGCCTGCACATCAACGAAGAATGGCTAAGCTTTGCCAATGATGGGCACCGCGAGCTAGTCGAAACCAGTAAAACACCTTTACACAATGCCGACGGCAAACTCATCGGGATTTTAGGTATTTCGCACGACATCACCAAACGCAAACAACTAGAGAAATACGAAAAATTTCGCAGCTCCACCTTGGAACTGCTTGCCAAAAATATTCCCTTACCCAGCATTTTAGAAGCCATCGTGCGCGGTGTTGAACTACTGCATACCGACATCCTATGTAGCATTTTGTTGCTCGATAAAGAAGGCAAACATCTGGTGGATGGCGTCGCCCCCAGTTTGCCTAACTTCTACAACCAAGCCATTAATGGTGTCGAGATAGGTTTGGGCGTTGGCTCATGTGGAACGGCGGCATTTTTAGGCCAGCGTGTGGTGGTGGACGATATTGCCAGCCATGCTTATTGGGTGCCGTTTGCAGAACTAGCAGCACAAGCAGGTTTGGGCGCATGTTGGTCGCAACCGATACTCTCGTCCGAGTTACAAGTATTAGGAACCTTCGCCATCTACCATCGGGAAAAAAATGCACTCGCTGATTTGGATGTCTACATCATTGAACAATCGGCACAGCTCGCCAGCATCGCCATCGAACGCAAACGCATAGAATTAAAAGTGCAGCGTATGGCCTTTCATGATGCGCTCACTGGCCTGCCGAATCGTAGCCTACTTGACGATAGGCTAGAACAAACCAAGGCCGCTTGCAAACGTCATCATCGTTTTGCCGGCGTGTTGTTCATCGACCTCGATAATTTCAAGCCACTCAATGATGAATATGGTCACAGCGCGGGCGATTTACTGCTGCAAGAAGTGGCGCAACGCATCAGCCTGTGCGTACGCGAAGTCGATACCGTAGCGCGCTTCGGTGGTGATGAGTTTGTGGTGATCCTCAGCGACTTAGAAAGCGAGCTGGCGCAAGCCGAACAGCTAGCTTGCAGCATCGCAGAGGAAATACTCGCATCCTTATCCGCACCCTATCAAATAAACATTACAAACGCGCACAAAAAAACCAGCATTCATCACCACTGCACCGCCAGCATCGGCGTCGTCCTTCTGCGCCACCTGCAAAACAATGACATCGACATCATCAAACTAGCCGATCAAGCGATGTACCAAGCCAAAGCAACAGGCCGCAATAAGATCTACTTCTTAGATAGCAAACCCTAAATTCTAGGTCGGCACAATTGAGGGATCACACAATCGACAGATCGGGTCTTAAATGTGCGCACCATGTAGGCACGTACCTGATTTAAGTCAATGTAACGCACCAGTTCAAGCAGATAGGATACTCTTTACACCAAGATCGCTTTAAATCGTCCCTGAAAAACATGACCTACCTGTTGATATTGCCGATTGGCCTATTGGGTATAAGGGCGATTCAGCAATTTCATACCGTCAGACAAACTGGCGCAATTTATTTCAATCAAAAGATGATAGTGATTATCCATCAGGCAGTAGAGTAGACATGGCAATACCAGCCACAGCGATCTACCGCGGTTTTTCGTAGCTGTAAAAAACTGCTGGCGATCATCGTCATTACCATCAATACTTGCTCACGCAATACCGCGAGCAGTAACTTGGTACAAGGCACCAACAAACGCTATACGTAACGGTCTCGCCATCTCGCTGTCACTCTAATTTACTTACAAAAATTGTAGGGTGCTAGTGGATGAATGTCGAATGCAAGGCCTGGCTCTTTGCTTCACTGGTGCGATTCACGCAACCACACGTGGAAGCAAAAGGCTCGATGGCATTTTGAGATAGGCATGTGGTGGCGTTACAGGAAAATTTTTATCTCAGTAAAATACGAACAATAGATTCCATTGTTTGACTACTGGGGTAAATGAACAAACTCATCGCTCTTCCTCGTTCGATCGTTATTGGCTAATTTCAAAAACGTGAAGTGTACATATTCCCTGAATTGATAATGATAGCCGCACTATCACTGATAGCCATGCGATGCCCAAAATTTCCAATGCGCGTCACTGCAGAATTCCATCGAATACCATCGCAGGACGTATAAACCCGTGTTTCTCCCTCTTTTACAGTCGCGGTGTCAACAATCATTAATTGACCTGCTCCCATCGCAATGGTGTTTCCCCAAGCAAGCGCTTCTTGATTCTTAGTTACCGAGCGCCAGTTAATGCCATCTCTACTATTAGCAATCACCCCTTCAGTATCTACAGCGACGTACAGTCCGTTGATGTACTGCATGCCAGAAATATTACCAGATGGGAACATGCTATCTCCATTAATGGTGATAAGACTCCAATTTTCACCGTCCTTACTGGTCAACATCTGGCGAAAGTTAGTATTGCCACTCACACCCATATAGAAAACACCATTTGCAAAACTGATCCATGATAGGCTAGCACTAGCCGCTAAATTAGGTGGGACTGTGTCAGCTTTCTTCCAGTTGAAACCATCTGCGCTATTCATAATCGTCCCAGCACCACCCGAAATAACAAATTTGTTATTTCCATATGCCATATCCGTCGTCCTAAAAAATGGCAATTCTTTTGCTAAACCATTTTTGCCATTAACCAAATAGCTTTTCCAATCAACACCGTCTGAACTAACATACGCAACATTATTGCCCCCAAACTCAGCAATTGCGACAAACACACCTTTACCATAAGTAAGACCGCGTATCTGTTTTTTATTTAACGCGGGAATCACTTTCCAAGTTACCGCATCGGAACTGCTATAACCCGCGCCCCAACCAGCGACGACATATCTGCCGCCGCCTGTCGCAACTTGATCAACTTGAGGTTGACTACCTTCACTAACTTCACTACCCCAGTACTTAACTGAATTCCAACTGTTAGTAAATTTGTTGACGCATTGCAAATTACTTCCCGTAGTATCTGGATTGCTAACTCCGCCAGGAGTTGCCGTGTTCGAAGTTGAAGCACTTCCACCACCACAGGCGGCCAATAACAAAGCAAGCGTGATGGATGACAATGTACGTATGTTCATAATGACGAAATTTCTCTTTAGTTTAAAGTTGGTATAAAAAAGGTGAAGAAATAAGGAACAAAAATTTGACGTTCTACTAAACTGATAAATCTAAATAAAAAATGCGAAAACTTCCCAACCCAACCAATCCAGAAACAACCATTCATTCTTAAGTCAAATAGCTCGGTTTTAATTTCGAATAAAAGGCTTGATGGGCTCACACTTTAAATATGACTTTCACGCGCAATCGAATGTCAATTTACATGTAAAAAAATGGCGATCAATTGATCGCCATTTTTTTACATTTTATGTCTTTTATTTTTGTGTCTTTGCATTTTAGGTACGCATTTAAATTTTGTATTGAGCCCGAATAATACATGATTAAATTTAATTTTCCGTTTGAATTCTCAATTCAACAATAGGTTTTTTTGAACATAGTGTGCTCAACAATAAGGCTTCGAACAAAATAGAAGGATCGGCCTTACATTTGACATTCGATGATCAGTCAACACGACTTTTCTTCTGTTCCACTGCACGACTCACCATCGCGTAACCTACCCCAAAATCTTGGCCAGCTTGTTCAAGGGAGTAGTCTCCGCTTAATTACACCAGTGCGATATTTTCATTTATCGTTTTTCCTAAATTGACAAAACAATCGAATGATTTAATCGACACTCGCTTTTTCTTTTTGGGAATGTCATGAAGTGACTGTTCAGGGTTGAGCTTGCACTTCACATCTAGTACAAATTCATCATCACCTAAATAGATTTGATTTTTCAGGTTTTGCCAAGTAGACGGCTGCCATTTGCCAGGCTGTACAAAATCCCGATAGGGCTGTTGTGCGATCTCGATCGTCAAGTTATCGCCTTTGAGGAAGCGTAGTTTTTTAAGATATCATTCAAAATTTGAAGGAACCAAAAATGGCATTGGGAATAGAAGAAATTTCCCCATCGGATCATGAAAAATATCAATTGACGGACAAAAATCCTTTTACCTATAACAGAGTGCAGTCAAATGAATGGATCATCGATCGTGAACGAAATATGTATTTTAGAAAACTCGGTGGGAGACGCCGTGATGAACCTTACATAATGGAGTTTCACTGTTCCTGGCGCGGCGCTTTACTAGCGATTTGTTTTGATTGTAGGTTAGAGTACATCACCCCAAGAGACGTGAAAGTGAAATGGAGATACGGTGGTGGCGATCCCTTGCCTGTGAATTTAAGACCTTATGTCAATGAATTTTACGCAGATTTGAAAGAGGCTTTGACTTTATATAAATCTTCAGGGCTTGCTTCGCCATTCGATTCCTATGTTGTTGAATTTGATTTTTAAGACTGGCGAAAAATGTCAGATTAAAGTCACGCAAGCGTTTGAACTATTGCTCCATCGCGAGGCTTTGGTACAGCGTGCCATACCGACGATTAACCCGCTGCGTGTATAGGTCGTTTAACTGACGCTTTCCCTTTGATAAATTCCCTTCAACGGTTACTACCAAGAGATGCTAGTGGATGAATGTCAAATGTAAAGCTTGACCCCGTGCTTGTGATCGTGATTGAGTAAGACTTCAAGCTTCAGTGTCGACACTTCATCGCCAAGCAGTAACATCGTAAACTACAGCCGATTAGCCAAATCGAGTTTGCCACGATAAAGTTCTCAGTGACGAAGGTTGCTAAGTTTTTTGACTAGCGTCGTATGAAAATCCTCTTTCGCCATGGACACAAGGACTCGTGAGTCGTTGCGCTTCTGATTTCCCCAGAACAAAGATCTGAAGCCAATGTGTCAATTCGCATCCTACTTATCGACAGCTTGCATTAAAATTGTGCTCTTCCCTTGGTTTCACATGAAGGAACTTGCGTGCCTGATTTAACCCTTCCACTGCCATCGTTTATCAAACCCGAACATGCTAAGAGCTATGGCTACATGATGAGCCAGTTAGTACCGACGCCAACCGGGCAAGCACCGTATGCGGCGCATGAATTTTTGTTGGGCTTACCTGAGGTGGATGACGACTATTGGCTCGCTAA
This sequence comes from Oxalobacteraceae bacterium UBA7693, assembly GCA_002482715.1. GTDB lineage: Bacteria > Pseudomonadota > Gammaproteobacteria > Burkholderiales > Burkholderiaceae_D > Undibacterium. The sequence continues at coordinate 13,013 of DLGN01000213.1, read as the reverse complement.
CGTGATTGCATTAGCAGCACAATTGCCTCAGCTTGATGTGCCCCGCTTAACGCAACTGTCGTTGCCCGGGGTGCGAAGTTTGGTGAAGCTATACTGTGTGCTGGCGGGACGTTTGCAGTTTGATGCAATGCAAGGCTATGAAGGTGAAATTTGTCGCGCCGCGATTGAAGGCCGATTGGGTAAGGATGAATTGGCCACCATGCCCGTGCGCAGACTACTGGCCGAGCGCGGATTATTGGAGCAAGCCCAGCTCAGTTATGTACAGCAGCACTTTCCGTTCGATCAGCGTGAAATTTTGCCCGCTGGCCAAGGCATTTGGCTTGGTTGTGATGCCAATGTGATTGGCTTGAACTTTGCGCTGGAAGCAATTGCTGCGCAGTCACATGCTGCATTAGACCGGGTAGGTCTGATTTTGTTATCCCGCAATGGAACCGCCATTCCCGCCATGTTGGAGGCAGCCAAGAAATTTAAAAACGCGGTGATGATCCACTACACTTGTGAAGCTGAATTAGTGGAAAGCTTGCGCGCAAAAAAGATGCGGGTGTTTATCGAATTGCATGGCTTACAAAACCCTGTAACGTTTATTGAATTCTTAAAAAACGGCGTCGCGAATACCCAATTGACTTGGGCCGGTGTGGCTGAAAGTTGTCCTTTGCCCTTCATTGACGGTCAGCTATTAGATCCAGTTCTATCGCAGTCAACAGACCGCTCGTGCCGGGCGCTACCTTTGCGATGCTGGTTGCCGCCACCGACCAATTTTATCCACATT
>DLGN01000213.1:0-12188 GCA_002482715.1 Oxalobacteraceae bacterium UBA7693 | reverse complement strand
GAGTGTCACCCCTAAAATATCGAAGAGTTTTCTGTATTTTGCGGCGCAATTGGCGGCACGGTTGGCTTGCAAACTACAGTTATGGACTATCACCCCCCATCCTTACCTAGGGCTATTGCCGGATAATGTCGAAATCGTGTCCCAATTTACGGATTTTTGCCCAGCGGTGTTGCTCGATACGGCTCCCCTCAGTGGCGGTAGCTCTTGCTTATTTGCCCTTCAAAACGGGATTCCAGTCGTGACCATGCCCGGTACCAACATTTCCTCGCGATTGGGGGCCAGCATTTTATTGCATTATGGTTTTGCCGAAGGCGTTGTTGCAAGTCTTGACGAATACGCCGAACGTGTCGTGGAATTTTATAAGCTAAGCAAGATGCCACGCATTCCAAGGCAAATTGATTGGGAATTCGTGAGTACGGTCGATCGATTTTTTCCGGCAGATCAGTGATTTTTCATAGGAAAATGGAGTCAGGGAAAATAAGGTCAGTTCCAACATGAATACATCCATCAAAATTCCCCTTCCGCCGCCCGCACAGCTCTGCTCACCATCACGTAATGCACATCAAAACAACTCGCGATTTCAGCCATCGTGTAGGCCCCTGACTAGTATGCTGCGACCATTGCGGCTTTGTGATTGTCGGCTTGTTCAGCCTATTCCATCAAACTCAATGGGAAGATGCGTTTATGCGCAATGGATAGCTCACGCAAATCCCTTCTTTGAGCGTCACTTGAGATGGACAAGGTTTTTAGATATTGTCTGAGACTTGGGATTCTGAGCGTCCAAATAATCCGATTCCGACTTGCTTTACGCCAAACACAACACCGTGATTAAATCATCAATGTGTCATGTCAAGACTTTGCACCGTTCTCGTGTTTCGACGAGGGAAACAAACACTTAACTAACGCTCGAGCAAGCAAACTGCTTATCGAACCGTTATTTGGTAAACACCGCCAACGCCTGTCCAAAACTACCGGTCGGCGTGGTGGATGGATCATTTGCATCAATAAACGTCACGTGTTTGAAATTGAGAATTTGAGTAAACAGCGTGATGATTGTGGCCTGATCCAAAAAGGCATCCAGGTGTACACGCGGGTGGCCATTTTCGAGTTCTGTAACGTGGTTCAAGAAAATTTGGCGATGACTGGGTTCTTGCAGCGTCAAAAAGCTAAATATAAAGATGCCGCCGGGTTTGAGTGCACGATAGCAATCCTTCGCGTACAGAAAAGTTTCTTCAATCTGTAGATGCGTGAACAAGCTCCAAGAATAAATCATGTCCTGGCTATCGTCATCGGCGTGAATCGAATAATCGGGGTGAACAAAAAAGCGGAACCCGGGATTACATGAGCTGGCATAGTTGACCAAATCAGGGATGATGTCCGCTCCCCGATACTCGCCATGCCAGCTATGTCGCAACAAGGCGGAGGCGGTGCGACCAGAACCGCAGGCAAGATCGTAAATGGCTTGCCCGTTTTGCAAGCCAAAACGGCGAAGTACGTGGTATTGTCGGTCACCAAAGTCACGAAAACTCTCTAGCGTGTTGGAGCCGACCGCCTTGGCCATCGCCAAATCAAGGTTGTCTGGGTGGCCATCAATCAGCGTGCGTACCAGCCGGGTATAGTCCTGAATCGAATGGCTGTTCGGATCAAAGCGCACTATCTTGCGGCCCTCTCTTTTACCGTGCAACTCGTAATGCTCCAGACCTGAGCGAAAATAGCCGCGCTCGACCCCGAGTCGCACATCTTCGTTCATGGACAGGTAAATAGTTTCGTTAAAGCTGCTTTCCGTCATCGCAATCGCCCCAGTTATTCGGAAAAAAATTCGTTAAGATTATCAAAATAGCGTTTTTTCTGAAGCATCTAGCATTCACTAACAACAATAATAAGACAAGTTGTAGGGGGCAACCCAACTTTTAATTTCTGTTGCACTAAAAAATCCCAGCTTCTTGAAGTTTTCACTGCCACGCCGCCTACAGTGAATGCACATCAACGCCCTGCTGCAATAACCGACAGTTTTTTAAAAGAACAGCGAAGAACGAGATCAGTCCTTAGGTTTGACATTACCTCTCTGTCTGACTAGTAAGATGTTCTCACGCCTATCCCCACGCAAGGTGACGTAATACACCGCTCCAGGAAATTCTATTCGTAAAGGTGTCGCCATATGTTTATGGCGACCACAGATTTCTTACGAAATGTATTAATGTTCGAGCTGCCCCCCGTTTGCATTTGTTGTTTGAATGAATTGATTGAGTAATTGCATCAAAAGAGAGTATTTGTTTGATCACGCTTGGATCGTAATTTACAGAAATGGCAAGCTAAGGCTTGTTTTATTTTTATGGCTTTTTGGATTAGATGTCTTCAAATTTTTTATTGGGTTGAGCTTGCACGTACGATCAGGTGATTGGGGTAGAATATCTCGACTAAATGCGTTAATATATTAACGGTATACTTGCAATATGCCAATTGTGTTGGTTTAATTTCCTATCCTTCTTGGTTAAAGGAAAATTGATGAGTGGGTGTCTGTTGTTCCGGTTGTTCAGATATAAAAGATAAGAATGCGATCTCGATAGCAAAAACTTCAGAGCTAGGCAGCGCAACTTCCATGAAGAAAGCTTTTGAGCCAGAAGTTATTTTTTTCAACAGTAGGGTGATTGAAACTATCCGAAGTCAAAAGAAAAATGATGCGCTCAGGGATCAACCGATGTTTAGCATTTTTTGGTCTCTAATAGGCTTTGAGTGTTCACTTAAGCCCTTTGATGGTGTAAGCCAAAAAGCCTCCAGTTTTGACTAAGGCGGTTCAATTCATGATTCTTTTGGTGCGATTTATACAATAAAGTTTTTAGATAATAGGAAATATGATGGAAACAAATAGTAAAGATTGGCGATATACCGTAATGCCAGCGGTGTTCACGTGGCTAAAAGAGTCTGAATCCGGTGCCCTTGAAATTGACTTTGATGAGACAAAAAGGCAAGCCGCATCAGTGTTAAAAGCGCAAGGTAAGGGCGGCAGCAGATTTGGTGGACTGGTCGCTTCTGGTACGCTGGGTGAAAATAGTTATCTGAGTCCAGAACAGCGACTCGCCTTACTTAAATCCCTTTCTGATGTTGCTAAAGAAGCCGATGTTCCTTTGATCAGTGGCGCCGCAGCAGAAACGAAAGAAGAGCTTGCGACAATCATTGAAGGACTGGCAGGAGTTGGTGTGAATACCGTCATGGTCATGCCGCCAAAAACCAAGGCAACGCCTTCTGAAGAAGAAATGTATGCGTACTATGCGCTTGCTGCAGCAACCGCAAAAAAAGTAGGCATAACAATCATGCCTTACAACAATCCTGATGCTGCCGGATATCATGCACTGTCGACAGATCTGCTTAGAAAACTGTCTGCACTGCCGGAAGTAGTCGCTCTTAAGATATCGACTCTCGATGTTTCAATTATCGAAACGCTGATTGTAGAGAACAAAGATTTAAAAATTTTGGCAGGCGTTGACTCCGTCACTGTGCATGCAGGACTTGCTGGCGCATGCGGTGGAATTACAGGGGTAGGGACTATCTTCCCAAAAGCAAGTATTACCATGCAAGAGCATGTTTTAAAAGGGGAATGGGCTGAGGCCAACAAAATCTCTCAGGCTCTCAATTCCATATCCTATCTTGATGCGCAGCCTTTGCTTTTAGAATATCTCAAGCTTGCAATGGGAATTCATCATAATGATACCGAAGGTGGGCTTCGTACCTACGGTAAGAAACTAACGCAACAGCAAATTGATGATGTCCGTGCTAGATATCTTCTTGCAAAAGAAAGACTGGAACTTCTCGATTTGGCTGATTGATCCTTTCAATTACATGACTCACGCAAAATTGCGTTAGCTAGAGCCTGCCCCCGAATCTTTGAATCGGGGGCGCGTCGCTGAAGACAGACCACTTGTACGGCGAGGGTGTAGTGGGGAATTCAAGCAGCAAGCTGCTTGCCCACGAAACAGATAGCACATGCCTGTGCTATCGCGTGTTGGCGCGCACACAAATTTGACCCCCAAATACGTTTACCTGGCTAATTTTGGATGTGCGTCAACACTCGGGGTAACTTGAACGAGCGGAGAGATAGCAATGGCAAGGACTTTACGAATTGAGTTTGTCGGTGCGCTGTACCATGTAACCGCTCGCGGAAATGCGGAGGCTAATATTTATGGTGACGATGACGATCAACAAAAAACGAAGTTGGGGGCACGCCTCCGTTTTTTGCTGTGGCAATGCGGTGCCAAGCTGTGCGACCTTTCTGCTCATTGAAGTTTGAATTTGATTAGATAAGTTTTTGGCCTGACCCACCCGATGCGATAATTTAGAGGGGTGATTTTTCTGAAGCGACACGCATCTTCTTAAACTGAAGATTTCGCGCGCCATCGACTTCTACTTGAAATCCAGTCACCCCCTCCTTATTATCTCGAGTGAATTTGATCCCACCTAGGAAGCGTTTGTTCCCCGAAAATCTGTCTGGGTGAATCGGCGTAAATGTGCTCGTTCCGGTGGCAAGGTTTTGGGCAATGAGGGTGCCGTCAATGACCTCGAAAACATAAGAGGTATTAAGCTCTTTAGAATAAAACACACCGGTAAATTGAGCCAGTTCACTGTTGTTATACTTCGCAGTTTGATACGATTCGAGCACCACAGGATCGCTCTTTCCTATTGTGTAATGGATGTCTTTGCCAGAGGGTTTGTCGACAAATTTAAGGAGATGTACGTCGTCACCCTCGATTTGCATTTGGAATACTGAGTCGCCTAGGGGAATGAGTGCGCGTTCTAGCGGTGCGCCCAATCTGTGATAGTACAGGTTGTCATTTTTCATGAAAATTTTGGCAGGAAAGGTCAATTCGGGACTCCAAAAATTGCCCGCATAGGCCGACATCTCTACAGGACTGAGTTTGACACGGGCGACTTTGGTGTAATCGATGGTTTCGGGTTCGGGAAAGTGCTTTTCCAATTGACTATAGGAGACTCTCATACCGTAACTGCCGTTATAAGCCAAACCAGAACTTAATACAATTGCCGTAAATTTGTGCTCCGGAAAGTTCCAAATCGAACTCCCATATCCCCCGCTACTGCCCACTAGATAAGTCTTTGGCATTCCTCTTTCTAAGCTTGGGAGTTGTCCAGTAAAGTTTGCAATGCCGCCGGACCTTCTGAGCGTCTTCCCATTATCTAGTCGAATCGGCGCGTATAGTTTATCTACTAGCGATTTGCTGCCTAACTTGTGTGAGGACTGGTTCAATTTCCAAGTCGATAAATCCCGAATTGAGGTGTATAGAATGAATGGACCGGTGGCACGATCAAAATCAAGTTTATACGCCCCTTTTCCATCGCTACCCTGTTGGCGATACGGTAGCGCGAGCTGACTGACAGGAGCCGAATTCTCAGTTTGAAATACGGTGTTATGCATCCCTAGCGGCGCAAATAGCTGGCTTTTGACATACGCATCAAATGACATTCCCGAGACTTTTTCCACCACCTTCATCAATATCAGGAGTCGGGTGTCAGCACCGTTAGAGAAATTTTCACCGGGCTTGAAGTTCAATTTCTTTTGATTGGAAATCAGGCGCAGTAGAGCGTCGATGTTATCGGCTTCTCTTGACTCCCATCCGGCCAGTGATTTTAGCACTTGGTAGCTTTGTAGTCCGTCGGTGGCACTCAATAGATGACGAATGCGGATTGTTTTTCCATAGTCGGGTGACTCGGGAAGATATTTGCGTATATCATCCTCGAGAGAAAGTTTGCCCTGCTCTTCTAGGTGTAGCGTGGCGAAAGCGATGAATTCCCCAGCAAAGATGTTGGCTTGAAATTGGGTGTCAACGGTTGTGGGGATCTTATGCTCGAGATCACTACTTCCGAAGGCTTTTTGATAGACTAATTTTCCGTCTCTTACAATGGCAATAGCGGAGCCTGGCTTGTTGGGGTCATTGAGCTCACTGAGCACTTTTTCGATAGACTGAGTCGTAATCGGGTCTGGCATTGTTTGGGCGATTGCCGTGAGGGGAAGTAAGGCAAGGCAGCTAAGGATGACTATTTTCATGGTGGTAATGTCCTGGTGAGATTAGGGTTTTTGTAAAGCTTCGATGACCTTGTTCGCCACAGACGCGGTGGCTGAAGGGTCTTGTCCTGTGATGATTCGTCCATCTACGATAAAGAAGTTGTCGCCAAATTTTTTAGAGTAAACAAAATTACCCCCGTTCTTGCTGGTTTCTTTGTCTATTGAGAAGGGAAAGGTTTTGTAGTAGTCGGCCTTGGTGTCTTCAAATAGATCGGGGAAACCAGTGACTTTTTTGTTGGCGAAAAGTGAGACACCCTGGCTGTTTTTCAAATTAACGATACCCGCAGTGCCATGACAGATGGCTGAGATCACACCGCCTTGTTGATGAATTTTGCTCGAGATGGCTTGAATCTCTACATTCTCGGCCACCCCAAACATCGCCGCGCCCCCTCCGCTGTAGTAGACGGCTTGGTAGTCAGTCGGGTTAATCTGTGCCGGTTTTAAGGTGTGCTGAAGTAGGCGCATAAAATCAGCGTTATACAGATACTCTTTGTGGGTAGGATTCGAGGTCTGAATATAGCCCAAGGGGATGGCGCCCCCTTCTGGACTGACGAAGTCCACGGTGTATCCTTGCTTTTTGAAAATATCGTAGGCGGTGACGATTTCATCAAAGTGATTGGCGGTATTGAGTTTGGTCTCGCCGTAGGTATGTTGATTGGACGTGATAAACAGGATTCTATTTTTATGTGGAGGAATATCTTTAAAGGTGTAGCTTTTTTGTATTATTTTCCAACTGCCTTGGTACTTCACGAGCAAAAAATAGTCGGTATAGACTCTAAATTTGGGCATCACTATTTCGACTTTGGCAGTGGCCACATTGTTTTCGACGTCAATCGATAGGATGCGCCCCTGGCGCGGAATTTTCTCACCCAACTTGATATTGCTAATGTATTGCTCTCCCGAGCGAATAAGAAGGCTATCGTCTTGTTTGACGGTATAGAGCTTGAAGTCGGGATGGAAGGCTTTTCGCAATCTGGCAGGTTCGCCATTCGCCACGCCTTCCATATAGTCCATGAGCGTTTCCGTAAGCTGCTGTGTATCGGTTTTTTGGCTTGTAGACTGGGTAGTAAGCTTTAAGTCTGAACTGGGCACGAGAGTGGAGGCCCAGCTCCACACGGGTACGGCACACAAAATAGCTATAAAAGTAGCCAAATTGCGCATGGCGTGCAATAGAGTTTTCTGATTCATCGATTCACCTAAAATGGATTGGATATGTTCTTTGGTCTGTTGTTGGACAAGCTGAAGCATATGTGTGAGCTCATGGCTTCGCCGAGCATCAATGTAGAAGAGAGCGTTGCACTTGCGGTTTGAATGCACGATTTCGGACTCCGAATACATGATTTCGGAGCGTAAGTAAGCATAGGTACGCATACATAAGCGCCTATTCGGACGTGTTTGAGCGGACACAATGCATGGCGATGGCGAGGACGAAAACGCTGTCGTGCGTTCGTCTAGCGTGCAACAGATGCCTGATTACTTATACTCAGGCATCTGTTGGCGGCTTGGGAATGTTATGACATGACGGTAGGATGGAGACATGTTTCATCACCGGGTGACGCTGCAAATTACTGAGCTGAAACTAGCGAGTAGGAGATGAAAGTGTGGACGTAGCGCGAAAACTCGCAGGGGTTTGCCCGACGATCTTCCTGAACGCGGCAAAGAAAGTCGAATTGGAATTGAAACCACTGCGAACGGCCACCAGTTCCATATTCAGGTGCATCTCGGTGAGCAAGAGCTCCTTGGCATGCGCAATTCGAAACTCGTTAACGTAGAGATTGAAACTTTTACTCAAGGTCTGATTAAGTACTTGCGATACGGTGGTCTGTAAATGTCCGACCTTTTTCGCCAATAGCGTTAAACTTAAATTCGGGTTTAAGTGCAGTTGCTGTTCAAGCATGATTTGATTTAAACTAGCCACGATCGCGTTCGCATCTTCTTCGGTCAATTTTCGGTCTTGGTATTTATCCTTTTTAGCGGTTTCGATTTTTTCCTCCCTGTGTAAGAGGAAACATATTCCAGTGATAAAGATGGAAAAGGTAAACGAAATTGCGCCCACGATGTAAGAAGTGAATGGCGTACTGAGGTAGGCAAGCAAAATCAAGCCGCTGCTAAAATAAACACTGAGTAAGAGAAATCTAGATCGAGAAATGCCGCCTTCTCCGCTGCCTAGCCACTTGCGCGCTTGCCAAAGCCGCCAACCGGCAACCAGTAAGTAAGCAAACCAGTAAGCATGAATTACGCGGAGCGAACCGTGCCAGTAAAAAGGATAGTGAGAGTAGGGCAGTAGTATTCCGACTCCAATAACAAGGAAGGAAAATAACAGATGCCAATGCCATCGCGGCGGCGAAGCTTGCGTCAAATCCGAAAGGTGAAAACACACGTAAAGATAAGTCAGAGGCCCAATCAAGAGGCAAGCAGATAAACCTAGTTGCACAAATTCAAGTGCAAGATTGTCATTGAAATAGTAAAACACCGATTTTCCGGTGCGAATACCAATCGCCAGTAATAATCCCCCCAGCATGAGATTGGCCAAGCCGTGCGATCTGCGACTAAAAAGGTAGAGCGCCAAGAAGAAGGCATTCACTGCGCCTAGGGCACTAAATAGAAATAGAAGTTGATCAGAGATCATGGAGAAGTGTTTTTTTTAAATAAGAAAGCGAGCCAATTGAGGCGTCCGCACACCCCAAACCTCGGAAAGTCTGCAAGCGTATGCTGATCTCTGAATATTGTAAGGGATAGGAAAACGGATAGGAAATTCAAGCCACCTAAGCAAAATATTCTACCCCAATCCGATGATCATTAGAGCAATTTTATTCAAATTATGCGGCACCGGATTGGGGGGGGCCAAGCCTTACATTTGACATTCAACAATCAATCAACACCACGCTCTTTCTGTTTCACAGCCCGACTAAGCGTCGCGTAAATACCCCAAAATGAGTACCAACTTGCTCAAGTGTATAGTGCCCACTTAAGTATGCCAGTGCTATATTTTCGTTTCGCGTGTTTTCCAAATTCACAAAGTAATCCAATGGTTTGATGGGGGCTTGTTTTTGTTTTTTGGGGATGTCTTTGAGTGATTGTTCGGGATCGAGCTTGCATTGCATAGTAAGTACAAAATCGTCGTCACCGAGGTAGATTTGGTTCTTCAGGCTCTGCCAAGGAGAAGGCTGTCCTTTGCCCTGCTGTACAAATTCACGATAGCGCTGCTGGGCGATATTCTTGGTCTTGGCAAATCCACCCAGAACCCAATCGGTCGTCAGACATGCCGCGCCTTCTGCCAATCCGGCAGTAGCACGATAGCTACTCCACGGCCAGTCTTTGGCACTGCGCACCATACCAGCACGTACCGGATTTAAGGCGATGTAGCGCGCCAATTCAAGCAGGTAGGATTCTTTCTGCACCAAAATCGCTTTAAATCGGCCCTGAAAAACATGGCCAACGCGTTGATACTGCCGATTGACATACTGAGTATAAGAACCATTGAGCAATTTCATACCATCAGACAAACTGGCTCGGTTTGTTTCAATCAAAAGGTGATAGTGATTGTCCATCAGACAGTAAGCGTGGCAATACCAATCATAGCGATCCACCACGATTTTCAACAGCGATAAAAATCGCTGTCTATCATCGTCATTGCCATAAATATTCGCTCGTGCATTCCCGCGGGCAGTGACGTGGTACAAAGCACCTGCATACTCTATGCGTAATGGTCTCGCCATTTCAATCTCCCGTCGGGTTAATTACGATAGAGTCTAGGATGGCGAAAGTGTGATGTCAAATGTAAGGTTTGACCCTTATCTATGACCTTATCTACTTATCTATCTTAGCTCATCTCTGCGCATTGACAGGTCTAAATTAAGACTTTAAACTGACTTTAAGCAATCTATTTAAGGGAGTTTTTCATGCGCCTTTCAGAACAAGTCAAACCTATCAGCTATTTCAAAGATAACGCAGCCAAGGCAATTGCTGAGATGACTGAGACGCATGAACCACTCATCATTACCCAAAATGGCGAAGCGACCTGTGTCATACAAGATATCAAAAGCTATGAGGACACTAAAAATACGATGGCCTTGCTGAAAATATTAGCGCTTGGTCGCAAGCAAATTGAAGAAGGGCAATTTAAACCTGCTCGCAAAGTCTTCGCAAAAATGGACAAGGAAATACTCAAGTGAGTTACACCGTGTACATGTTGGACGATGCGGAAGAAGACTTATGGCACATCCATACCTACATTAAAAACCAATTCTCAAAACCATTGGCAGACAAAATTTATGTCGGTATTCGAGACAGCATTTTAATGCTAGAAACAAACCCGCTACTGGGAACAACAATACCGCAACTAGCCGCACTAGGAATGACACACTGGCGACAAATGGTCATCATGGAAAAGAATAGAGTGGTCTATGAAGTTGAACAGAGTCGCAAGCATATATATATCTATTTGATCTGCACAGAACGGCAAGATTACGATGCTTTTCTTCAACGAAGAATTTTTAAAAGATAATGCCGAGTGCATATTCGTGGCGAGATTTCAGCTGAAAATCAACTATGTTCGTCTGGTTAACATTTCGTTTCACTGCTCAAATTACTCCCAGGGCAAACACTGTTGAGTGGAGGCGGCTAGATGATTATCAGCTCTAATTTTCATGCATGGTAGTTGGTCATGCTTGAATGTTGGAACTGACCTCAAGCTCATGTCAAATGTAAGGCCTGATAATCATCTAGCCGCCTCCCTCCAATAGCGTATGTCGTTGGAGTAAAGTTGAGTTGCGAAACGAAACTTTAACGGGGAGGACGGTATGTTATTTTGCGGCATAGACCTACATTCGAACAATAGTGTTGTGGTTATTTTGGATGAATCTGACAAAGTCATTTATAGCAGAAAGCATCCAAATAATTTTGACGAGATATGTGGCGCATTATTGCCATATCAATCGCAATTGGCTGGTGTCGTGGTGGAGTCAACTTTCAATTGGTATTGGTTAGTGGATGGCTTGCAAGCACAAGGTTTTCAAGTGCACTTGGCAAATACAGCGGCTATTAAGCAATATGACGGATTAAAGCATCGTGGCGATGAATCCGATGCACGTCATTTGGCGCATGTGTTTCGTTTAGGCCTATTGCCAACTGGGCACATTATGCCGAAAGAACAGCGTGCAGTTCGTGATTTGGCACGTAAGCGTATGCAATTAGTACAGCAACGATCGACACATATCTTGTCAATCGAAACGCAAATGGATCAACAACGAGGCGCGCATTTGTCGAGCAATCTCATTAAGAAATTGTCCTGTAATGATATTGATGCAATGGGTCTGGAGGCAATGGCGTCATTGGCGATGAAAGCCAATGTAAGTTTGATGCAATCGACAGATCAACAAATCGATCTGATTGAGAAGGCGCTGGCAAGCCATTGTCGACATCACCCAGGCTTTCCATTACTCAAGAGTGTGGCAGGAATTGGTGATGTACTGGCAACCGTAATTCTGTTGGAAACGGGCTCGATAGAACGATTTAAGGATGTCGGGAATTATGTGTCGTATTGCCGTTGTGTTGGTAGCATACATACGTCCAACGGCAAGAAGAAAGGCGAAGGCAATACCAAGAATGGTAATCGCTTCTTGGCGTGGGCGTATGTCGAGGCAGCTAACTTTGCAATACGCTACAGCGAAGCTGCGAAGAAATTTTATCAGCGCAAGAAAGCCAAACGTAACGGCATTGTGGCGATTAAAGCAGTGGCGCATAAATTAGCAAGAGCCTGTTTTCATATGCTTAAAACAGGTGAAGTATTTTCGGTGGAGCGATGCTTCACTTAAGGTTTGGCAATGCTACGTGAGCCAGCAAACGGGGTTGGATGACAAGCCATTAGGCCTGATTGGACGCGTAGTTTTGCCATCACAACAGTTTTTTAAAATGAGTCGTCTGCAATGTGAGCCACAAGGGGTTGGAACCGAAAGGTAGCCACAGATCTGCCCATCAATTGGACACAAAGCGGTACTGAGATGCTTCTGGAGTAGCAGTGCTACTTGGGCGAAAACAGCAACACCATTTTCGCTAGAACCACATGGGTGACTGGTGCGATTCACGCAACCACACATTGAAGCAAAAGGCACGA
>DLGN01000095.1 GCA_002482715.1 Oxalobacteraceae bacterium UBA7693 | reverse complement strand
TATCTGGCAGACCGCCATCCTGGTGTCTGGCCCGAAGATCCTCAGGCGAAAATTTGGGCGCGTTGCGCTGCCGCTGAAATGCATTCTGGTTTTAGCCATTTACGTACAACTTGCACGATGCACGTCGGTTTGCGCATACGTTTAAAAGAAATTAAAGCGGAATTACAAGCTGAAATTGACCGTCTGAATGAGCTATGGTGCGAGGGACTGAATCGTTTTGGCGGGCCATTTTTAGCAGGTGAAAAATTTACCGCCGTCGATGCTTTTTTTGCGCCTGTGATTTTTCGTATTCAAACTTATGGGATCGCGATGAATCCGCAAGCGAGTGCCTATGTTAAACGGATGTTAGCGCTGCCAACGATGCAACAATGGCAGACTGAGGCTTTAAGGGAAAAATGGCGTGAGCCAGGTCATGAGAAAACCGCTTTGGCTGCTGGTGATGTTTTAGAAGATAAACGTATGCAGCCGTAAATTATTGAGAATTCTATTGGATCATTGAAAATGGTGTGCGACTGTGAAGTGGCACACCTTTTTTTATATTGCAGGTCTTAGGTACTTCCTTCTGCAGGTTTAGCGGCGACAGGTTTTTGGTGTATGACCTTCATCGTCCCTTTTTCACAGCTACCCAATACGCGCCCTTTGATTTGCGTGTCCTTGCTAACCACGATCATGGGGTAGTCTTTCACTCCTTTGCCCGCAACTTTTTTCTCTATCTTGGCCTTTAGATCGTCACAAGATAGAACGCCAGCGGAGGCTGAGAATCCCATGAATAATAGGCTGAAAGTTAAGATGACTCGTTTCATAGCACACTCCCGTGTAGATATTCTAAGTTTTTAGCACTGACATTGACTCATGGCAAGCGCGATGAATAAAACCTTATCACTCGGAAACAATTCCGAGTAGAAATATTCGATGTGCGACGTGAATACTGTTGTAATTGCCACTCAAATACCGAGAATGACGGTGATCTGAGCTGATATGACTAAGCTTCAAAAGCCACTACTCAAGCTCACAAAAATCTGGCGTGGTGGAATTGGAAATGTGTTGTAAGTGTTATTCGCAGCACCGACTAAAAGCGTTGAGGTACCGCGACGGTTAGCTAAATTGGTGAGATGCAGGCTAAGACGGTTTTGCCCATGCTGCCATTTCCAAGGCAATTGATATTGCACGCCCAGATGCATTAGAAAATGGGCGGGAACACTTAAGTCGTTAGTATAAGTGGCATAACGTTTGCCAACAAAATCAGCAATCAATTGCCATTCAAGGCTATTCCATTTAAATTTCAACATGGATTTATTGAGCCAGTTCGGGCTAGCGGGTACTTGTTTGCCTTTGGTATTGACCCGATTCGCTCCATTGAAATAGTCATCTTGATAGCTGGAATGATTGTAAGACAAGGCATTAAACAGAGAGAGGTTTGAACCAAATTGCAGCGTGCTGGCGATATCGATCCCATAGGTTTTGACGCTGCCCACATTGGCTAAAATCGGATTGCCGTTGACGATAGAAGAAATTACCGGCGTCGGGCTGATTTGCAGTAAACGATCACGGAAATTCACATGATAAAGCGTGAGCTGATTTTCTATCGAGCGCAGTCCGATTGTTTGTTTGAAATTTTCTGAGAAATGACGACGCGTGCGTATGCCAGTCTCAAAACTGATGGCGGTTTCTGGTTCTGCCGTTCGCTTGAATAGTTCAAAGGCACTTTGGCTATTTAAGCTCCACGGTGAGGCGCCGACCGCGCCATAGGTAATAAATTGACGTAAATTTTTCTGCAAATTGACATAGACCTGATCTTGATTTGGCAAACGCCATACCGCGCCAAGTTGTGGCAGAAACCAAGCTTTTGTCGTGATTTTTCCTTCTGGCAGCGCGCTTGATCCGCCATTAATCGCACCCAGTTTGGGTTGCACAGGAAAATAGCCTTCCGCAAATTGCAAACTAGATTTAAATCCGGCTTGCAAAGTGATTGCCGCTTGTACTTGCCATGCATCTTGCCAATGTAGTTGAACGACCTGATTGTCGATTGCACTACCATATTGTGTGATGAGTGGATCACGCGGGCGTTGATAGGGACTTAGTGGCTGCTGGCGATCTAGCTGATACCAACGCCGGTAAGCATCAGAACGATTATGTTCTATCCATATTCCAGTTTGCCATTGATGCGCACCGGATCGGCCTTGCCAGTTCGAAATTAAGCCAGCGCGATTAATCGTATATTCTGTCGTTCTCACCGCATAGCCAGAACCGCCAAAGGTTTGCTTCAAATCTTGTGTTGGGAAATAAACTTTAAAGAGCGCGGGCAAACCAGCAACTTCAATTGGTCCTGCCACCGCACCTAAGCCATCGTGTTGATGCCAGTACACTTGATTGCTCCAACTATTCCTTGGATTGATCTCCGTTTCTAATTTGAGATACGCTAAATGATCGCGACGTTGAGCAACACCGAAGTAATTTCTATAGTTAGGACCATCAGCACGCGGCGGCTCGCCCTTGGGCGTTAAATAGTTTTGCGCAAAAGCGAAATCGGGGTAGGTAGTTGGGCGCGTGTAGGGCACAAATCCTTCTTGAGCATTGCGTACGATACTATCTTCATTCGGCTCAGTCTTATCAGAGAAATTATAGTAAGCAGTGAGTTTGGAATTTGCGAAATGCTTGATCCACTTTGCATTCAATTGTTCACCACTTTGTATGCCTTCAAAATCCCAGGCACGCGCGCGTTGGCGTAGGATAGAAAGATAAAAAGCTTGCGATGCGGATGGATCAAATTCACCACTGTCGAAGCGCAGATAGCTGCGACTGGCACCGTAGCTGCCAAAGCTTTGCGCTAGTGTCCAATGTTGTGTGTCGCTCGGGTTGCTGGAAAAGCTTTCTATGGTGCCACCCAAATTGCTGGTGGAGGCAGTCGCCAAGTCGCCAGCGCCAGAACTTAGCATGACATTACGCAAGTTTTCGCTACTAATCGCGCGTTGTGGCGATAGACCGTTGTAATTGCCATATTGTTGATCGCCCAAGGGCACACCATCTAAGGTGTAGCCCAATTGTTGGGCGCTGAAACCGTGAATAAATAAGGAAAAATTTTGTTCGTTATTTCCCCAAGGATCAGCCGATTGAAAGTTAACCCCGGCTAACTGCTGTATTCCTTTAAGCGGATTCATCCCCGGTAAAAGGCTTTGCAAAGTTGTGCCGGGCAGACTGAGGCTGGAGCGACTTCTTTGCGTCTGTATGACGACGACAGGCACTTCTTTGCTCGCTACTTCTGGTTCCGGCAAATGACTATTTTGTTCGCTGCTAGTCGCTTTCCCTGCATCTGTTTGTGCGGCAGCATTGTCCGAACACAGTAGCGCTAAGCTCCATAGCACTGGCAGCGCGATAGTGCATTTTTTGAACGTCGATAAGGCCGCTAACTTTACCATTGCATTCTCATTTCATTTTGGGACGGAACCACAGCGATGAATGATGAAGTGGTGTTGCTTTCGGTAGCAAATAATTTTGTATTTCAATGATGCGACGATTCTTAAAATTCACGGCCTCAATTGCTTTGCCGTTGTATTTCCAAAAAATCGCATCAAATGAACCGTCTTTCAGCATCTTTTTTAACCCTGATTCAAGACGCTTGTGCAAAGCCTGATTGTTCTTGGAGACAAAAAAGTAATACGGCCACGGGTAGTGAATCAGGATGTTTTCATCAATCACCATGTCGGGATTCTGTGCCGATTCTTTCTCAAATTCAGTGAATATTTCGTTGATACCGCGGGGGAATAAATCGAAGCGTTGATAATGGAGCATACGGAATAGATTGCTATACTTTGCTTCCACCACTGAAATTCCATTTGCCTCGTATAATTTCACGTCGTCCCAGCCGACTCCTTGTCCTACTGAGAACTTTTTCAGATCAGCTAATGTGCGTACATTTTTGAGTAAGGCTTGTTTATCTTTGTGGACTAACAATATGCGATAGCCCAGAAGCCCTTTACGTAAAGGAATGCGAATCGCTAAATAATTCTGTTCTTTTTCTTCAGTAGTCGAACTCCAGACGACGTTTAAGTCATGGTCATTTGCCAGATTATTTAAATAGCGTAAGCCATTGGTGTGTTGCTTAGATGCGCGTAATTCGTAGGGGCCAAATTCGGCGACGGTCTTTTCTAAGGCCATACGCAAAATTTCTTTGACATCGTTAAAGCGTGGATCCCCTTTTTCTTCATCGGCCGGATGAATGACCAGCGTTATGTTTTTCGCTTGACTGTGTGGTGACAAGCAGCATGCGAAAAGGAATAGCATCAATACAGCGACTAGCTGTTTGGTCAAAGTTTGAGGGAAATGAGTCGTCTGCATTGAACTAGTCGAAGAACTTCAATTGTGTTGCGCCCGTCAATCGATATCGTGAACATCCAGCACAAAGCTTGCCGCTCATTGCTGCGCTGTTGAAAGTCTGTTCCTTTAAGGCAAGACCAAATGTAGCACATCTCATCAGAAGATTTGATGACATCAATACCAGATGATGGAAAACAACGACCACCCATCAATCTGAAAACGATACTTTATTGATATAAGTGTCAATAATTGCTTTAAAAATCCCATCTATTTCTCTTAAAGTAAGTGGATTGTGATTTTGCTTTAAGGCTTGCTTGTCACGCTTTTTACCGCAAAATTTGCACAACTCTGGTGCGCATCTAAAAGTGTTTTAAAAAAGGAAATAATAAATAGTATAGGACGTATGCAAAATTGTTCCAGCGAGACGGCAACAAAGGTGCTGGGACGGTTTCGTCTAAGTTTCATCGTCAATAGATCAGTTCATCGTATGCCAGATTGATGATCTTAGATATGAAGCAAATCAAAACCTATGCAGATGATTTGGTCTGATCTTTGAACAGGGATATACTCGCGCACTTAGCTTAATGAAGGAGATCAAATTGTTCAAAAGACTCGTGATACCAGCGGCGATACTCGCCATCAGCCAATGCGCACTCGCCGATGAAGGTCAGTGGCAACCTTATCAATTGACGCAGCTAAAAGCTGAGCTCAAAAAAGTTGGCATTACTATTCCTGCCGAAAAGTTGGCAGATTTGTCGAAACATCCGATGAGTGCGATTGTTTCCACTGGCGGTTGCTCAGCTTCTTTTGTTTCGCCAGAAGGCTTGATCGTCACCAATCATCACTGCGCCTATGATGCGATTCAACGCAATTCCAGTGCTAAGAAAAATTATATTGCCGATGGCTTCTTAGCCAAGACGCGCACCGAAGAATTAGCCGCAGGCCCAAGCGCACGCGTGTACATCACGGATAAAGTGGAAAACGTCACGAAAGAAGTGACTGCTGGTTTGACCGATAAAATGTCGGGACGTGAACGTCGTGAAATGATCCAAAGCAAAATCAAAAAGATCGTTGCTGATTGCGAACAAGACAAGGCCTATCGTTGTTCAGTGCCGAGCTTTCATCGTGGCTTAGAATATTATCGCATTCGTCAAATGATGATACGTGACGTACGATTGGTGTATGCCCCAGCAGACATGATCGGTAACTATGGCGGTGATATCGATAACTTCGAATGGCCACGTCACACCGGCGACTTTGCATTCTTACGTGCGTATGTTGGTAAAGATGGCCGCCCGGCAGATCCGTCGCCAGAGAATGTGCCGTATAAATCAAAAGACTTTTTGGTGGTGTCTGCCGAAGGGTTGAAAAATGGTGATCCGATTTTGTTGGCTGGTTATCCAGGCCGTACCAGTCGTTACAAATTACCATCTGAAATCCGTTTTGCACGTGACACGGATTACCCTGTACGCGCTGCTGAAATGTTAGCCGATATCGCCACCATCGAAGCTGCGACCAAAGGCAATGCTGACGATGAAGTACGTTACGCCAGTGTGGTGAAAGGTATTAATAATCGTCTGAAAAAGACACAAGGTTTGATCGATGGCTTCGCGCGTAAAGACATCGCGGCAATCAAAGATACACAGGATGCGGCTTTCCGTAATTGGTTAATCGGTTCAAGCAAAAATCCAGCAGAAGCAAAAGCCTTATTGGCGAAACTCGACGCGGTGATTACGGAAGATATGGCTTTGTCGCAAGAAGAGTTGGCTTATTCGGTTGCGACAAATAGTGATTTGTTGTCTAGTGCACGCGCACTATATCGTTTAGCGATTGAAAAGGAGAAGCCAAACGCTCAACGCGAAGGTGGCTATCAAGAACGTGATTTGGCTTTTATCAAAGGCCGCTTGACACGCCTTGAGCAGTCTTTCGTTGCCAAAGTTGATCGCGCACGTTTGACAGCGGGATTGGCGCGTTATGCAAAATTAGCAGTACGTCCAGCAGGATTGGATGCGCTTTTACCATCAGCGGAAGTAGCGGCAAGTTTGTATGAGAAAACGCAATTGACAGAAACGGCAAAGCGTTTGGCGTGGATGGATAAAGATCGCGCTGCGTTTGCGCAATCGGACGATGCTTTCGTTCAGCTCGCTGTGAAGTTGCATGATATCGGTATGTCTTTAGAAAATCGCCGCAAAGAAGTGGACGGCAATCTCGATTTCATCATTCCACAATACATGCAGGCAGTGATTGATTGGAAAAAGTCACAAGGCAAACCAGTTTATCCAGATGCCAATTCCACCTTGCGTGTGACCTTTGGTAATGTTGGTTCTTACTCGCCGCGCGATGGATTGACCAAAGGGCCTTTCACTACGGTTGAAGGCATCGTCGAAAAGCACACAGGCAAAGATCCGTTTATCGCTCCAGCCCCGCTGCTGCAAGCGATTAAGGAAAAGCGTTATGGTGTCTTCAAGGATAAAATCCTTGGCACAGTCCCGGTCGATTTCTTATCTAGCGCAGACACGACTGGCGGCAATTCTGGTTCTGCTGTGATGAATAAGCGCGGTGAATTAATTGGTTTGAATTTTGATTCGACTTATGAATCGATCACCAAAGATTGGTACTTCGATCCAGCGATCACCAAAGCTATTCACGTTGATATTCGTTACATGCTGTGGGTAATGAAAGAAGTTGATCGTGCGGATAATGTCTTGAAAGAAATGACAATTAAGTATCCGAAGTAATAAAATATTTGCTAGATATTTGCTACATAAGAGATAGCGGTCAGTGACAAACTGATCGCTATTTTTTTATGCTTTTTTTGATTCGTGGCGTTTTTTCCGTTGCTGATGTTGGTGTTGAAGTTGATAGGTCTTGTTCAAACGAAGTCAGCGGTTTTGCTTGACTAATCGCTAGGACAGCAGGGTGGGTAATCTTGCGTTGTACCGAAATTGCGTAGAACTGTTCGGTAATATCGTTGGTGGCACCCACTAATTCCAAATCGTATTGGCGCATTACCATATCAGCGATGGCACTCGGTTTTGCAAAGAAGCCGACACCCGCTTCGCCGAATGCACTCATCAATGCGCTGTCATCAAATTCGCCGGCAATCCGTGGGCGTACCCCTTGTGTCTCGAACCAATGCATCAGGCGGGAACGTAATGCGGAATCTTCACCTGGTAATAGAATCGGCGCGCCATCCAGACATGCCGGAAATGGCTGTGGGTATTGTTCGCGCAAGCCGCGTGTGGCAAAAAAACTCAGACCGCATTCACCAAGCGGATGATTAAAACCACGCACGTTCGCACTCGGTGGCATCGGTGTGTCTGTAATCACAATATCGAGTTTATGTCTTGCCAGTTCGGCTAATAGGTCGTCGAGCTTGCCTTCGCGACAATTGATCCTTAATGTCTGTGGCAAACTGAGTGCTGGCTCCAACAATTTATAGGCAACCGCCTTCGCGACCGCATCAGAAACACCTACACGCAACTGTACCGTGCGTTCCGTTGGATGGTGCCTGAGTACTTGCTCCAACTCTTGCCCTAATAAGAATATTTCTTCGGCATAGGCTAAGACGAGTCGCCCCGCCTCGGTGAGTTCTAAATTGCGTCCGGCTTTCTCAAAGAGCGCCTCACCTTGCAGATCTTCAAACAGGCTTAGCTGCCCGCTGATGGTTTGCGGTGTGATATGTAATTGTTCGCTGGCACGTGCGATGCTGCCAGTTTTGGCTACAATCCAAAAATAGTATAAATGCTTGTAATTTAATTGCGCCATTTTCAAGTTCCTGGGAATGGATTTGGAATGCATCGATTTTTTCGATTTATATTGCAATTATATTCGACTTTTCTTTATTAATGCGTTGGCCTACACTTGCGTCACCCAAATTGGGAGAAGAGTTAAAACAGATTTTAGGAGAGAACCATGAGTATCTTAGACCGTAGCACCTTGCGCGATGCGCAAACAGTCGATTATGTAGATAGCAGCGCAATCAGCGGACATAAAGTACTGCGCAACACTTATATGTTGCTGTCTATGACTTTATTGTTTTCCGCCATTACTGCTGGCGTTAGCATCGCTTTCGCATTGCCAAGCATGGGCATTATCGTTACCTTGATTGGCTATTTTGGCTTATTGTTTTTGACCGCGAAATTACGTAACAGCGCATGGGGTATTGCGTCTGTCTTTGCCTTAACTGGTTTCATGGGTTTGACTTTGGGCCCTATCATTAGCCGTTACTTAGGTATGCCAGGCGGTAGCGGCATCGTGATGAGCGCGATGGGTTTGACGGCCGTGATTTTTATGGGCTTGTCGGCTTATGTGTTGATCAGTAAGCGTGATTTCAGCTTTATGGGTGGCTTCTTAGCGGTTGGTGTTTTGGTCGCATTTGTTGCAGGTTTGGGCGCGATGTTCTTTGAAGTGCCAGCTTTGTCAATCGCTGTGTCTGCGGCATTTGTGTTGTTAATGTCCGGGATGATTTTGTTTGAAACCAGCAACATCATTCGCGGTGGCGAAACCAACTACATCATGGCAACAGTCAGTTTGTACATCACGATTTTCAACTTGTTCACCAGCTTGTTGCAGATCTTAGGATTTATGGAAAAAGAATAAGTCGTCGCTTTCTGATTGACCTCTGCTGAAATAGCTTTATCGGTGGGATGCGATTCATCCCACCACCTTCCCTTGATTGAAAGAATTTTATGTTAGAAACAGTTGCTCAGCCCTGGATGTGGGCGGCATTTATTGCCTTCGTTCTTAGTATGTTGGCGTTGGATATTTTTGCGCTTGGTGGTTCTAAGTCGCATAAAGTCAGCGTGAAAGAAGCAGCGATTTGGTCGTTGGTGTGGGTGTCCTTGGCCTTACTGTTTAACTTGGGGATGTATGTTTACCTCAAGGATATCGTTGGCGAAACAATCGCGATGGCGAAATCCATGGAGTTTTTGACTGGTTATGTGATTGAGAAGTCTTTATCGGTCGATAACGTGTTCGTGTTCTTAATGATTTTCGGACATTTCGCTGTACCTGAGCAATATCAACGCAAAGTCTTGTTATACGGCGTGCTGGGCGCGATTGTGATGCGCGTGATTATGATTTTGGCTGGTAGCTGGGTGGTTTCGCAATTCGCATGGGTCTTGTACATCTTCGGTATTTTCTTGGTAATCACAGGTTTGCGCATGATGGTCGCGGCTGAAAAAGAGCCAGATATGGAAGCCAATCCAGTATTGAAATTTGCTAAAAAGATGCTGCCGTTCACCAAGGATTATCACGGCGAAAAATTCAGCATTATTCAAAATGGCAAGCGTGTTTTCACACCATTACTGCTGGTGTTGATTTTGATTGAAATTTCTGACGTGGTGTTTGCGGTTGATTCTATCCCGGCAATTTTTGCGGTAACGACTGATCCATTCATTGTGTTCACCTCGAATATCTTCGCGATCATGGGTTTGCGTGCTTTGTACTTCTTGCTGGCTGATATGGCTGATCGTTTCCACTTATTGAAATTCGGCCTTGCATTGGTGCTGATGTTCGTTGGTGTGAAGATGTTGATCGTCAAGTGGGTACATGTACCAACTGCAATTTCTCTAACGGTCATCGGTACTATCTTGGCCAGCTCTATCATAGCGAGCTTGATTGCGACACGTAAAAAGGCGAGCTAAGTCGCTGAGTTGATCAGTAATTAGTAAGTTATCAGTAAGTATTTTTTAGAACTAGTCAGCTTGAAAAACAGAGTCGATATAGGCTAGTTCAAACCAGTTCCCTCCTTAAGGCGTATGGCTATTTCAGCATACGCCTATTTTTTTGGGGATATATCGACATCATTCTTATATCTTTTTTCTATTTACTAATAAGAGCCGCCATACTGTTGGCAAAAAATAATGCTGGGAATAGTTGATTTTCCATAGTAAAAGCGCGTTAACACAGCCGCGTCATAGCATTTATGTAAGCAGAGCTAGTTTAGGAAGTTCATTCGAAATAAAGTATAATTTCCGCTTGTTTTCCTGCGCCGATTTGAGACTCAGATTGCGGGCGCGTAATAAGTGCAGCTAAAGGTAGTAATTTCTTACCAAATCGCACACTCATTACCCGATCCGCTTCACCAGCCTGATCGGGTTTTTGTTTTTAGCGATCCATCAATCTACATACTATGTCCACCGTTCTGAAATCTTCTGCCACTGAAGCGCGCCTGCGCGACTTACTCCAACAACGCATCCTGATTCTGGATGGCGCGATGGGAACGATGATACAACGCTATAAATTGAACGAAGCTGATTATCGCGGCGAGCGCTTTAAGGATTTCACCGGCCCGGCTGGTGTGCGCGAACTCTTCGTTAAAGGCAATAACGAATTGCTGTCACTGACGCAGCCGCATGTGATTCAAGAAATCCACGAGCAATACTTAGCGGCTGGCGCGGATCTGATCGAAACCAATACCTTTGGCGCAACCACCGTAGCACAAGACGATTACCACATGGCGCATCTGGCCTATGNNCTATGAGATGAATGTCGCCTCTGCCAAAATTGCGCGCGCAGCCTGTGATAAATATTCCACACCCGACAAACCACGTTTCGTCGCGGGCGCACTTGGGCCTACACCTAAGACGGCATCGATTTCACCTGATGTGAATGATCCAGCGGCACGTAACGTCACCTTCGATCAATTGGTCGCAGCCTATTTGGAACAAACCCGAGGTTTGGTCGAAGGCGGTGCGGATGTTTTACTAGTCGAAACCATTTTCGATACGCTCAATTGCAAGGCCGCTTTGTTCGCGATTGATCAATATTTTGAAGAAACTGGCAGCACTTTACCGATTATGATTTCGGGCACGGTGACGGATGCCTCTGGTCGTATTTTGTCTGGTCAAACCGTACCTGCATTTTGGAATTCCGTACGCCATGCAAAGCCACTCACGGTTGGCTTGAATTGCGCACTCGGTGCTGCATTGATGCGTCCGTATGCGGAAGAATTGTCAAAGATTGCCGACACTTTTGTGTGTATCTATCCGAATGCTGGTTTGCCCAATCCTATGAGCGACACGGGCTTTGATGAGTTACCCGCCGATACTTCCGCGCTATTAAAAGAATTCGCCGAAGCAGGTTTTATCAATATCGCTGGCGGCTGCTGCGGTACTACGCCCGCGCACATCAAGGCGATTGCCGACATTCTCAAAATCCAAACACCACGCGCTATTCCGACCATAGAACCTGCGATGCGCTTGTCGGGCTTGGAACCTTTCACGATTGATGCGCAGTCGCTCTTCGTCAACGTCGGCGAACGTACCAACGTCACTGGCTCCAAAGCGTTTGCCCGTTTGATTTTGAATGAGCAATACGACGAAGCTTTGGCCGTCGCACGTCAACAAGTAGAAAACGGCGCGCAAGTCATCGACATCAATATGGATGAAGCGATGCTCGATTCGCAAGCCGCGATGACACGCTTTTTAAATCTGATCGCCTCTGAACCCGATATCGCGCGCGTACCTATCATGATCGACTCCTCCAAATGGGATGTGATCGAAGCAGGCTTGAAATGCGTACAAGGCAAAGCCATCGTCAATTCGATTTCGATGAAAGAAGGCGAAGAACAATTCCTGCATCACGCCAAACTCTGTAAGCGCTACGGCGCTGCTGTCATCGTCATGGCATTCGATGAAAAAGGCCAGGCCGATACTTACGAACGCAAAATAGAAATTTGCAAACGCGCTTACGATTTATTGATCAGCGCTTGTGATTTCGATCCTTACGATATTATTTTCGATCCGAATATTTTCGCGGTCGCGACCGGTATCGAAGAACACAATAACTACGCGGTTGATTTCATCGAAGCGACACGTTGGATACATCAAAACCTACCTGGCGCAAAAATCAGCGGCGGCGTATCGAACGTGAGTTTCTCTTTCCGTGGCAATGACCCGGCACGCGAAGCGATCCATACCGTATTCCTGTATCACGCGATTCAAGCCGGCATGACCATGGGTATCGTCAATGCTGGTATGGTCGGCGTGTATAGTGAACTGGATGCCGAGTTGCGCGAACGCGTGGAAGACGTCGTGCTGAATCGTAGAGAAGACGCGACCGAACGCATGATCGAGTTCGCCGCAACGCTCAAAGCCGGTGGCAAACGCGAAGAAGCCACGCTGGAATGGCGCAATGACGCTGTCGAAAAACGCTTAGCGCATGCGATGGTGCACGGCATCACAAATTGGATCGTAGAAGATACAGAGGAAGCCCGCGTCAATGTATTGAACGCAGGTGGTCGCCCTATCCAAGTCATCGAAGGCCCTTTGATGGCAGGCATGAATATCGTTGGTGATTTATTCGGCCAAGGCAAAATGTTCTTGCCGCAAGT
>DLGN01000385.1 GCA_002482715.1 Oxalobacteraceae bacterium UBA7693 | reverse complement strand
TAGCAAACTGTCACTCGATCTTGCTGGCCAGGAAGCAAGCAAGCCAATGTTTGACCGATTGGGCAATTTGGTTCGCATGATGCATGACTCTATGCGCGAATTGGGTTATGACCGCTCCTTGTCAGACGTTGCATCACAAATTGCAGATGCCCACGGCCGACTCGAATATGTTGCATCACTAACGGAACAAGCGGCTAATAAAGTATTGAATGCCACTGATGCAGGTATTCCCGAACAAGATGGTTTGGGTAAAAATGCAAAAGATATCGAAGAGCGTTGGACCACACTATTTAGCGGCAAAATGAGTGTTGATGATTTTAAATTACTGGCTTCAGACTCAAAGTCCTTCGCTAGTAAAGTGCAAGCTTCCACTGATGCCGAAAAAGCGCGACTTTTAGACATCATGATGGCGCAAGATTTTCAAGATTTAACTGGTCAGTTAATCAAAAAAGTATTGATCATCACGCAGGCCGTTGAACATGAACTAGCGCAGATTTTGCTTGATAACGCCCCTTCCGAATTAAAAGAAAAAGCCATTGAATTGATGGAAGGTCCGTCCGTTCCAAACGCTGCATTAGAGCAGGACGATGTAGACAACCTACTTGATAGTTTGGGTTTCTAAATGGATGACATGCTCAAAGAATTTGTCGTTGAGGCATTAGATCTGGCGATCAATGTTGAGGAGCATTTGCTCTTTCTGCAGCGTAATCCAGAAGATATGAATACGCTCAACGCGGTGTTCCGGTCGTTCCACACGATCAAGGGCGGAGCTGGCTTCATGAACTTGTCTGCCATGGTTTCCGCATGCCATTTAACTGAAAATTTGTTTGATGCCTTGCGAACTGGGCAATCTCCAGTGACGCCAATTGCGATTGAGGCAGCTCTTGAGGCTAGTGGTTTTGTGTCTGATCAACTTACTGCACTATCAAATGGTACAGACCCAGATCAACTTTCCACGATGCCTGCTGCCTTGGAACAGTTACTCAATGATGCGATTGAAGGTAAGTCATCTTCCAGCGCTCTAGTGAGCAAAGCGGCAGAAGCTCAGGCGCCTGCGACTAGTAACGCTGCCCAAGCAACAGTTGCTACGGTGACAGCGGAGGGCGAAGTTCCATGGGAAGCTTATTATCGAGCGGTTGTTCCAGCTGGAACACTACCAGAGCCTGTCGTTGTCAATCCTATCGTCAAGCAAGAGCAAGAGGCTGTAAAAACCTCATTAGCTAGCAATGAGACAAAACAAAACGCTCCGGTCAAAGAAGAAAGTATTCGTATTGATGCGGTCAAGCTCGACGTTTTACTTGAAGTCGCTGGTGAATCGGTACAGGCTGCAAACCAAGCTGCTGTCTTGCTTGAAAAACTGTCTCAATACTCCTTCGATGGTGATGCGGCGCCTTTGATGTCCGCACTGACAGAGACGCTTAACCGCGCTTCACGATACTCAACCGAGTTACAAAGAGCAACCTTAGCAACGCGGATGCAGCCTGTTGGCCGTTTATTCCAAAAATTTCCACGCTTGATTCGAGAACTTGCCAAAGATTTAGGTAAGGATGTGGACTTGGAAATTTCTGGTGCGGAAACAGAAGTTGATCGTGTCGTGGTTGATAGTTTGTATGATCCTTTAGTTCACATGCTGCGAAATTCCCTAGATCACGGAATTGAGACAGCAGATGAACGTGCGCAAACTACTAAATCTGCACGTGCCAAAATCTTACTCAAAGCCTGGCAAGAAGCAAGTAGTGTCATGATCGAAGTTACTGATGATGGCAAAGGTATGGATGCGAATCGTTTGCGTGAAAAAGCCATTTCAAAAGGCTTAATTGGTTCGCACGAAGCACGTACCGATGACGAAGCATTTCAATTGGTTTTCTTGCCGGGATTTTCTACCAAAGAAGTCGCGTCAAGTGTTTCAGGGCGTGGCGTTGGCATGGACGTCGTGAAAACAGCAGTCGAGCGCCATCGTGGTGCGATTCGTATTAACTCGCAGCTCGGCAAAGGTACGACATTTATTATCCGATTACCGATTGAGTTATCGATTGTTCCAACGATGTTGGTTCGTACTGCAGGCGCTTCTCTTGCTTTACNNGCGTCGTTGAATTGCCAGAGACCTTCGAAAGTGTTGGTGGCCAACCAGTATTGCGTGATCTTGGTCGGCCATTGCCAATTCGCTCTCTTGGACAAGTGCTGGGCTATGAAAAGAGCACAGAACGTGTTGGTATCGTCATTGCAGCACCTAATCCGTATATCATTTCTGTTGACTCTGTTGATGGCACCTCGGACTTGGTCATCAAGCCATTAACCTGCATTTCAACACCTGGCATCACGGGTACAGCACGTTCGGCTGAAGGTGAATTAGTATTGGTCATTAGCTTATCGATCTTACTCGATGGCTGTAAGGTTGTGGAACGTCACGGTAACTAGCTTTAATTTTATTGCACGATAATGAACGGCGGCAGATCGCAAGGTCTGTCGCCGTTTCAACATGAATGCGGGTTCTCTGTCAAAATAGATGCATCTTATTTTTTGGCATCGCCTACTTCTCATGAGTAATTCAGATTTACCAATGCAACCAGAGCTTCGCTTTCATAATCGCTTTGCTAACTTAGGTGCGCCCTTCTTCACCACCTTACATCCGAGTCCATTAAAATCCCCTTATTTGATCGCAGCCAGTACACCTATGCTTGCAAAGTTTGGGATAGATGCGGCACAGACACAAACTCCCGACTTTGTCGATATTTTTAGCGGCAATCGTGTGCATCCAACAAGCATCCCGTTGGCAGCAGTGTACTCAGGGCATCAATTTGGTATTT
>DLGN01000005.1 GCA_002482715.1 Oxalobacteraceae bacterium UBA7693 | reverse complement strand
AGCAGGAAGCTTAAGGCCGTTCTCATCGTGCGGTCTCGTCGATCCGGATGCGGCTCAGGGCGGTTTCGAGGTCGTGGATCAGGTCGGCCCACGGGCGCGACAGCGTAGTATGCCTGCCAATCAGCACATAATCAATAGCCGGGCGTCCCCGGTCGGGGATCACCAGCCTCGCGGCCTCGCGCAGGCGGCGGCGTGCCCGGTTGCGTTCCACCGAGCCGCCGACCTTGCGGCTGACGGTGAAGCCGATGCGGATCGGGGCATCCGGCGCCGCGTCCTGGCGGGTGGCCGCCTGCAGGATCAGCCCGGGGGCGACCCATTTGGTACCCATCCGCGCCACGCGCAGGAAATCGCCCCGCCGCCTCAGGCGGTCCAGCGGGACGATTTTCTGGTGCGTTTCAGCCATCCCGAAAGGCCGGCAATGAGGGCCGGCCGGGCGGCTTAAGCGGAAAGACGCTTGCGTCCCCGGGCGCGGCGCGCCTTCAGGACAAGACGGCCGCCGACGGTGGCCATGCGGGCGCGGAAACCGTGCCGACGGGCGCGGACCAGCTTGGAAGGTTGATAAGTACGTTTCATGTTGATCTCACTATTTGAGCAAAAAATAAATCGGAATTACGGGTAATAGTGCATTGCGCCGTTGCTTTGATGATGCCCCGTTATGGAGAAGCACTATATAAACAATAGCAACACGCTATTCACACGATTACTGCCCCAAAACCGCTGCTCATGCTTAGTTTCATCTTGTGCCTTCGCTTTTATCATCAACAAACTATCTAGATAGCGTCAAGACAATAAAAGCACACATCTAACAAAACAGGGTAGGGAACCCGTAATTAGACACTATTTCAGAAGCCGCTGTCAATCCATTTGACCTCTTTTCTTCGTTTTTAGAAACTGTTAACGAAAAGAAATTTGGCCTCGCCTGTGGATAACTCTGCCTGTGAAGAGTAGAATAGCGAGGTCTGAAGTATTGCCGTATGACTGCTTCACATAGGCAAAATTTCAATACTTATTTCACATGCGACTTGCGTTTGGTAGCGTTCGAATTAATCGCCACAAACCCAAAATGCCCAATTGACGCTTAACGGTTCAAATTGCTCCGCTATAATCAATAAGGGCCATTTAAGGCAAATGAAGTAAGTGCAAAAAAGTGAAGAAGTAAGTAAAGTCATCTGAAAGTTATCTCGGTAACTTTCAATTAAAAGTGGAGTCGATCGCTGGATCAGCAATCGATTTTGAAAAGAACAAAAACCTAAGTAATAAGTAAACAGTAAAGCGATTCATGGAAAATTTCTGGCAAGCCTGCTCCTCACAACTTGAACAGGAACTCACGCCTCAGCAATTTAGTGCTTGGATTAAGCCTTTGACGATGGTTGACTTTGAAGAAGGTCATCTACGCATTGGTGCGCCTAATCGCTTTAAATTAGATTGGGTTAAAGCCCAATTCGCCAGCCGCATCGCCGAATTTGCCGCGCAATTTTGGGATGATACTGTCGATGTCGAATTCATCATCGATCCGCGCGCAGGTAAAAAACCCATTTCAACCACGACCGCACCAAGCAACGCTGGACAAGGCAATGGTGCTGATCATGGACAACGCACTTCGCAAATCGGACAAGCCGACGGCATCCCGAACGAACCGCCGCCAGAAACCGCGCCACGTCGTGACAATGCACGGATTAATTTCGACCTAACTTTCGATAGTTTTGTTACGGGTAAAGCCAACCAATTAGCGCGTGCCGCAGCGATACAAGTAGCGAATAATCCAGGCATATCTTACAACCCGCTGTTTTTATATGGTGGCGTTGGTCTAGGCAAAACGCATTTGATTCACGCGATTGGCAATCAGATTTTGCACGACAAACCGAATGCGAAAATCCGCTACATTCACGCCGAGCAATATGTGCGCGATGTGGTGACTGCGTATCAACGCAAAGGCTTTGATGAATTTAAACGCTACTACCATTCACTCGATTTGTTGCTGATCGATGATATTCAATTCTTCGGTGGCAAGAGCCGAACGCAGGAAGAATTCTTCTACGCGTTTGAAGCCTTGATTGCCGCGAAGAAGCAAATCATTATCACCAGCGATACCTACCCGAAAGAAATCACGGGTATGGATGATCGCTTGATCTCGCGTTTTGATTCCGGTTTGACGGTCGCAATTGAACCGCCCGAACTCGAAATGCGCGTCGCGATTTTGCTGAAGAAAGCGTACACCGAAGGCGTTAACTTTTCTGATGACGTGGCCTTCTTTGTCGCCAAACATTTGCGTTCAAATGTGCGTGAACTTGAAGGCGCATTGCGTAAGATTTTGGCGTACTCACGTTTCCACGGCAAAGACATCACGATTGATGTCGTCAAAGAAGCATTGAAAGATTTGTTGTCGGTACAGAACCGCCAGATCTCAGTAGAAAATATTCAGAAGACCGTCGCCGACTTTTTCAACATCAAAGTCGCCGACATGTATTCAAAACGTCGTCCAGCAAATATCGCTAGACCACGTCAGATTGCGATGTATTTAGCGAAAGAATTGACGCAAAAAAGTTTGCCAGAAATTGGTGAATTATTTGGCGGGCGCGATCACACTACGGTGTTGCATGCAGTACGCAAGATCACGGCAGATCGCGCTAAGAGTCCCGAGTGCAACCATGAGATTCATGTGTTGGAACAGACTTTAAAAGGTTAATAGGCAACTTGAGTATCCCCTCTCCCGCTTGCGGGAGAAGGGAATATAGATCAGAGTAAGTAGTAATCAGCAGCAAAGATCGGCGTAGGATTTACGTAAAATTGGCCGCAGAAGTTTGGGCAGTTTTTCGCAAGTCCTCCCAATGCAAAGAAGTAATGAGTTGCGATAGATGCAGCATCCTTTAACATTGAATTCATTAGTGAGGATATAAAAATGCAATTGGTAAAAACTCACAGGGATACCCTATTACGGCCCCTGCAAATTGTGAGTGGTATTGTCGAGCGTCGGCACACATTGCCGATTCTGGCCAATATCCTCATCCGCAAAGACGGCGAAAAAGTGTCCTTCTTATCGACGGATATCGAAGTGCAGATCACCACGCACGCGGAAATTGGTTCTGGTGGCGAAGTCACCGCAACCACAGTTGCAGCACGTAAGTTGCTCGACATCTTGCGCGCGCTGCCAGATGACAACGACGTCACGCTGAAGCTCGACAACAAAAAGATGACCGTGCAGTCGGGCAAGTCACGCTTCTCTTTGCAGACTTTGGCTGCGG
>DLGN01000003.1:3396-7628 GCA_002482715.1 Oxalobacteraceae bacterium UBA7693 | reverse complement strand
CCTAGTCGATGCGGTGGGATGGGCACTGATCTTGCCTTTGATGTTGGCCATGTTAGGTGGCGTGTTTGTCGCCGCTAAAACCGGGCAATCGATTCAAAGTTTAGTCACGATGCTGATAGACCCAAGTAGCCGTCTCGCACTGATCGTGATTTATTGTGTTGGTATGGCGCTGTTCACCATGGTGATGGGAAACGCATTTGCGGCATTCCCTGTGATGGCTGCTGGTATCGCCTTGCCCTTCTTAATACAACAACATCACGCTAGTCCAGCACCGCTCGTAGCAATTGGCATGCTGTCTGGTTATTGCGGCACTTTAATGACACCGATGGCAGCCAATTTCAATATCATCCCTGCCGCACTGTTAGAATTAAAAGACAAATATCAGGTCATCAAATATCAAATTCCCACGGCGATTGCGGTTTTAATTTGCAATATTATTTTGATGTACTTGCTTGTGTAAATTTCTAATTCTGCCAATTATGCCGACTATGTCACCTATGCCTACCATTTTAATCACAGGATTTGCCCCCTTTAATCAAGAAGCAATCAACCCTTCTTGGGAAGTTGTCAAACAATTCGAAGGGCGGCAATTCGGCAATACGCATCAAATTCAGATTGCGCAATTAGCTTGTGAGTTTGGTCATGCAATTGAACAACTGCATGCTTTATTAGACCAGCATCAACCAGAGATCGCCATTTGTATAGGTCAGGCTGGTGGCAGAGCAGACATCAGCATCGAGAGAATTGCGATTAACATTGATGATGCCCGCATTCCCGACAATGCCGGTGCACAACCCATTGATGAAACCATAGTGGTAGGCGGCCCTGCAGCCTATTTTAGTAGTCTGCCGCTCAAGGCATTGGTTAAGAATTTGCGAGACAACAATATTCCAGCGAATATTTCGCAAACTGCAGGAACCTATGTCTGTAACCACGTTTTTTACGGTTTGATGCATTATGCCAACACCCATCCAAATTTAAAACATGCAGGCTTTGTGCACATTCCTTACTTGCCCTCACAAGCTTGTCATCACCCTGGCGCAGCAAGTATGTCTATAGAAACCTTGGAAAAAGCGCTGAGTCTCCTAGTAGAAACTACTGTAAAGCTAAATCCGTCATCTGATTTACCGATAAAACTGAGCGCCGGAACTATTTGTTAATTACTTAACTTCCTAAAATTTAGCCAAGAAAAAATTTCCGCGACGCAGTTTTTTTCATGCAAGAAGCGCAAAATATTGTTTAAAATCATTTGCAGAGGAATTAAGACTTCGTATCACCAATCACCAGCCATTTTTAGACGCTTCAAATTTTTGACAGTAATAAAAGACGCACACAGATATTGAGCTTCATGCAGAACCCGTTTTCGATATTCAGTTATCGACCGACAAGTGAATTAATGCAAGCATTACCTGGGATTAGTCATTATGCAAAAAGATTTTTTTCGTCAACCGGCTTTTGCTTATCTGGCTGGGTTCATCGGCATTGCCACTAGCTTCACACTAGCGTGGCGACAAGCTAGCTTGCTGAGCTTTTCTTTGTTTGCCTTATCTGCCATCGCGATTGGTTTATTGGTCCTCAGTCTGCTACGCAGTTTTGCGATGTTAAATGCAGATGATTTCGAAAATGCGCAATTAGGCAGTAGCGCTAATACCGTCAATGAATTACGTGATTTGTTAACGAATGTCTTGCCAATTTGGGAAGCCCATGTTGAATCAGTCAGAACACAATCAGAAAACTCCGTCAATGATCTGATCAATAGCTTTGCTTCCATGGTCAACGAACTCGACAAAGCTGGCTTCGAAGGCGTAAGCAATGTTGACCGGCATAATACGCAGAAGTCCGACGTCACGATCACACTACTCCAGCTATGCAAAAAAGAATTAGCGCCTCTGATTAATTCATTGTCCCAAATGATAGAGAGTAAAGACGAGTTGCTCACCTGTATTCGCGATTTAGCCAAAGCAACTAGCGACATGTCTAGCATGGCGCAAGATGTCGGACAAATCGCCGCACAAACAAATTTACTAGCGATCAATGCAGCGATCGAAGCGGCCCGTGTCGGCGCTCAAGGACGCGGTTTTGCGGTGGTCGCAGATGAAGTCAGGAAGCTTTCACAGCGTTCAGCAGAGACTGGCAAACATATGGCGGAAAGAGTCAATCACATTTCCAATGTGACCAAAGTGGCACTCACCACCGCAGATCGTTCAGCGGTTCAAGATAAAAAAATCTTAGAAATTTCAGGCGATGTGGTGCGAGATGTTTTATCGCACGTGCAAACCTTGGGTGATACTGCAGAACAAATGCGGCATCACGGCAATATCATTCGCACCGATGTTGAAAATTTATTGGTTGCCTTGCAATTTCAAGATCGCATCAGTCAAATATTACAAGTAGTACGCGACGATATGAGCAAATTAGAACAACTGGCACAAGATCTGCATCAAACGACTATTCCAAGCACAGACGACTGGGTAGAAGGCTTGAAAGATACCTATACGATGGAAGAAGAATTACGTCGGCATGACAAGTCTAAATCGACTGCTTCTGCAACTACGAATGCGACAGAATCAGAAATTACTTTCTTCTGAATCTACCATCACCTGCTTGTGCTACACAGTTGTCGTTCCGGTTTATCGCTGAAGCATCGTTAAGCTTACAACCACCACCAACCTGCACTACTTGGTTTTTTCTATACCCGCTACTACGGAGTTTTGAATGTGGTCTTCGTTGAATAAACCCAGAATTCTGATCGTAGAAAGTGACGAACTGGTAGCGATATTCGTACAGTTAAAACTTGAATTATTTGGTTACCAAACGATTGGGCAAACTAACTCAGGCGCCAATGCAGTTCGTTTAGCAGGAGAACTTCGTCCAGACCTTATTTTGATGGACACGGAACTCACCGGTGAAATCGATGGCATTACAGCAGCTGAAAACATCCGCGCGCAACACGCGCTACCCGTGGTTTTTTTAACGGGAAAAAGTAACGACGAAACAATGACGAGTGGTGATCGTTATAAGGCATTCACTTACATCACCAAACCATTTTCGGATCAGGAATTACGCGCCGTAATTCAAATGGCGCTGTACAAGCATCAGGCAGAAACCAAGTTACAGATCAACGATCTCGCGTTAAAAGCCATTTCGCAAGGTGTGATTGTATCAACACCCGATAGAAAAATTGTGTCAGTTAACGATGCATTCACTCAGCAAACTGGATACGGCATCCAGGATATCTTCGGTAAAACTTGCAGCATTTTGCAAGGTCCATTAACTGACCCCGCTACGATCAACGCGATTGCGCAGGCATTAAATGCGAATACGCCATTCTTCGGCGAAATCTTAAATTACCGCAAAGACCAAAGCATCTTTTGGAACGAACTCACGATTACCGCAGCGGTCGATGAACTTGGGCAAATCACGCACTATATCGGCATTACAAGAGACATCACCGAAAGAAAAAAAACCTTAGAAGCATTACTGCAAAGTGAGCATGATCTATTAGAAGCGGAGCGTTCGACGCATGTTGGACATTGGGTATGGGAAGCCAGCACCAATAAAATTACCTGGTCAGATGAAATGAAACGAATTTGGCAGCGTGATCCCGCTGAATTCAATGGCGATTTGTTTGAAATGATTAAAAAAACGGTCTACCCCAGTGACCAATCAATTGTCATCGGCACCTGTAAGGAAGCGTTTGAAGAGCGTGATGAATACCAGCCTTTTGAATACAGGATATTCCTGCCCGACGGCAGCCTGCGCACCATCTGGGCAAAAACTGGCCGCAAGCAAAAAAACACGCGAGGCAAGATCATTCGCCTGACTGGCACCGTACAAGACATCACAGAACGCCGACAAGCGGAAGAAGAGCGCCGCTTAAATCACGCGTTGATGGAACAAGCCTTTGGTAGTTCGCCGATTGGTATGGCGTTGATTGATATTGAAGGCAAATTCTTGAGAGTTAATCGTGTGCTTTGCGATATGTTCGGCTATAGCGATGTGGAGTTACTACATCAGTACACCAGAAAATTTACTCACCCCGATGATGAATATCTCGATAAGCAACAGGTTCAACAATTAATTCAAGGCGAGATTGAACGCTACGAAGTACACAAACGCTATTACCACAAAGATGGCACCCTCGTTTGGTTGCAAGTCAATGTATCACTTGTCAGAGACGTGAATGGAGCACCAGTCAATTTCGTGACACAAATTCAGGATATTACGCAACG
>DLGN01000003.1:0-3389 GCA_002482715.1 Oxalobacteraceae bacterium UBA7693 | reverse complement strand
CTACTTGCAGAGGCTCAACTCAATCAACTATCACGGGCTGTTGAACAAAGTACCGAAGCGATTATCATCACTGACGTAATCGGGAAAATTGAATACGTCAACGACACCTTTGTGAGCAAATCCGGATACAGCCGTCAGGAAGCGATAGGACGTTATCCCAATATTCTCAATTCTGGCTTGACGCAGAAAGAAATTTTTTCTGCTTTATGGAGCACAATCCGCGCCGGGAAAACTTGGAAAGGTGAACTTATTAATCGTCGCAAAGACGGCTCCATTTCGATCGAGTATGCAACCATCTCGCCTTTGCGACAGGCCGATGGCAGCATTTCCCATTTTGTTTCTACGCAAGAAGACATTAATGAGAAGAAAAAACTCAGCGAAGAATTAGATAAACATCGACATCACTTAGAGGAATTGGTTGATAGTCGCACCCGAGAATTAGCGATAGCTCGTGAGCTCGCAGAAGAAGCGAACAGAGCAAAAAGCGCGTTTATTGCTAATATGAGCCACGAAATCCGGACGCCAATGAACGGACTATTAGGCATGACTTATCTCGCATTAAATAGTGCGACAGATCCTAAGCAATTAGACTACCTGCAAAAAATCCATCTATCAGGGCAACATTTACTGCACATTGTAGATGACATCCTTGATTTCTCAAAAATTGAGGCCGGAAAAATGCGCATTGAGGGCATTGATTTCAGTCTCGATGATTTGATGGCAAAACTCTCCGCGATGATGAACACAAAAGTCGCGGGACGACAACTAAGTTGGCGCGTTGCAATCGATCAAAATGTTCCACGACAAATGCATGGTGACCCACATCGACTCAACCAGATTCTCATTAACTATACCAACAACGCCATCAAATTTACTGAGCATGGTGAGATAGCTGTCATCGTTAAAAAAATACTTGATACACCCAGCGGCTGGTTAGTCAGATTTGAAGTCAGCGATACCGGGATAGGCATGAGTGCAGAGCAGCAAACAAAACTGTTCCGCTCATTTGAACAAGCGGACAGTTCAACCACCAGAAAATATGGCGGCTCGGGTCTAGGCCTTGCGATTAGTAAGGAACTGGCGATCTTAATGGGCGGTGAAGTCGGCGTTGAAAGCGCCTTAGGGCAAGGTAGTAAATTTTGGTTCACAGCGTTGTTAGAGCACATAAAAGGTCCTCCGATCAAGCTTAAACAAACCAATATCAATAAAGATGGATTACAGCGCTTAAGAAAAATTACAGAACACCACAAAATTCAAATCTTGCTGGTTGACGATAATGATTTCAATCAGCAAGTCGGCAATGAATTATTGAAGGCAGCAGGATGCCAAGTCATTCTGGCCGACGACGGGCAAAAGGCAATAAGTCAATTAACAGAAATCAATCAGCAAATTGATTGTGTGCTGATGGACATACAAATGCCTGTCATGGATGGCTTAGAAGCGAGTAGACGTATCAGAAAAATACCAGAATTTGCACAACTGCCTATCATTGCGATTACCGCAAACGCAATGAATCAAGACCGCATACATTGTCTCGCCGCAGGCATGAATGACTTTATTGCGAAACCTTTCGCGCCCGATTTACTTTATGCGACGATTTTGCGTTGGTTAGGCGATACCTCTGACAAAGCTTTCACAGAGGAACCCACGCTCACAATAACAACACAAACGCCAGAAAATGTAGCTCCAACGATACCGCAAGCTGAAAAACAAGATACTGCACAAGTTGCGATCGATTTAAATGTGCTGGCAAATTTGGTTGGAAATTCCCCGGAAAAAAATTGGGAAATTCGCACAAAAATTTGTCGACTCAGCGCAAGCTGGTCTGATTGAAATTGCGCAATTCTCGCAAGATAAGGATTTGATCGGATTGAGCGCATTGGGGCATAAACTAAAGTCCAGCGCCAGAACAGTCGGCGCCATGCAGTTTGGCGCACTATGCCATCAACTCGAAGAACTAAAAATTCTTGGCAAAATTGAAGATGCGGCGCCTATCATCCAAAAGTTGCAGCAACTATTCGATCAGATAAAAAAAGAAGTCGAGTCATATTTATCACCAAGTTTAAAAATAACATCGGAATTAGCAACAATACAAAATCAGCCAGATCTAAACACATCTGTCCAAAGTCCGACTAGTTCAACGCCGCTCAAAGCAAATTTACATGTATTAGTATTGGAAAACGAAATCAGCGATATGGAGACGACCTGTACCAGCTTGCGCAAGCTTGGCGTTGCGAGGGTCTCTAATTGTAACGAAGGGAATCAAGCTTTAGCTGTCTTACGTACCTATGAGCCCGATGTCCTAATTTGTGATTTGTCGCTACCCGGAATGGATGGCATTAGCTTCCTAAGAATTGCGGCGGAAAACGCCTACAAAGGTAACGTTATCATTTTAAGTGCGGTGGATAAAAGCGTCATGAAAGCCGCTGAAAATTTAGTGAAAGTTTATGGGTTAAATTTAATTGGCTCTCTTCGAAAACCACTTATTGAGAGCGAATTATTAGAATCGTTAACCAAGCAATCTCCGCATCCTACTGAGCAAGCAAAAAGATCAAAAGTTACCGTGCTCAATTTAGCAGAACTTCAGGCCGGTTTTTCTGAAGATTGTTTGGAAGTTTTCTTTCAACCTAAAGTTTCGATCAAAACTGGTCGCGTCATTGGCGCTGAATGCCTGGCACGCTGGCGACATCCCAAGCGCGGCCTGTTAGGGCCAAATGCCTTCATTTCTGTGATGGAAGCGAACGGCATGATCGATGATCTCAGTAAATTAATTTTGGAGAAAAGTGCCATCCATTTACGCAAATGGTACAACCAGGGTCATCAATTAAAATTGGCAGTCAATGTATCGATGGATAACTTGAATCAACTCGATTTGCCAGAACAATTCGAAGCGATTCTGAAAAAGGTGGGTATTCGCCCTTCTCAGTTTATTTTGGAACTGACAGAGACGCGATTGATGGCTAACTTGACAGTGAGTCTGGAGATTTTGACGCGTTTGCGATTAAAGGGATTTGGATTGTCGATTGATGATTTCGGAACTGGATTTTCCACTATGGAAAATCTAAAACAATTGCCATTCACTGAATTAAAAATAGATCGTGCATTCGTCCATGGCACTAGCGAAGACGAAGCGTCAAAAGCGATTCTCAATTCAAGTATTCAATTAGGTAAAATCTTTCACTTAAATCTAGTAGCAGAAGGCGTTGAGACTCAGCAAGATTGGGACGTAATCGTTGAATCTGGTTGCGACGAGGTGCAAGGTTATTTTATTGCTCAACCGATGCCGCCGGAACAATTCATCGATTGGAAAATCAAGTGGGAAAAGCAAGCTAAGAAAGAATTTTTATACTGATCAGTTTGAGCACGACGGCACATCAAGACGCGCTTGC
>DLGN01000053.1 GCA_002482715.1 Oxalobacteraceae bacterium UBA7693 | reverse complement strand
TTTGATAAGATGGAATCATCCAGATAACGGCATCATTCTACCAACACAGTTTATTGGATTGGCGGAAGAGGCTGGATTGGTTGGCAAGATGGGACTGCAGGTATTGGATATCGTGTGCCGCGATATTGCGCAAATGAAGGCAGCCAAAGAGGAATTTGGCCGAGTGGCAATCAATCTGTCGGGGGCGCAGTTTAATGACCCATTTTTGTTGGAAGAACTGCAGAAAGTGACAGAATTCTGGAAGGTAATGCCTGAAAGTATTGAATTCGAAATTACTGAAAGCATGGTGATGAATAACCATGAGCAGGCAATCGATCATATGGATGGTTTAAATGCGGCCGGTTACACCTTATCGATTGATGATTTTGGTACTGGCTATTCATCCTTGGCTTATTTGAAGCGTTTCCCTGTGAATAGCCTGAAAATTGATCGTTCTTTTATTCAAGACATGCCAAAGGATGCGAATGATACGGCGATCGTTCTGGCGATTGTCGCGATGGCGAAAACTTTAGGACTGAAAGTAGTGGCTGAAGGCGTGGAAAATGCGACGCAGCTTGAGACCTTAAAGTCATGTCAGTGCGATGAATATCAAGGATTTTATTTTTCTCAAGCGCTTCCATTGGAAGAATTCGTGGCTTTGCTGGAAGGTGCGAACATGCCAGTCTGAGTTTGCTTCACTCTTTTTTATCTTTTATCGCTTCTCTTATTTAGGTCAACACGCCCTAGTAGGAAACAAGTATTTTTTGTTTGTTTGTTTGTTTTTGGCTGAGTTGTGGAATTTGCGTAAATAAGCACAAGTTTCCCCTCGTATTCGGATCCTGTGACTTCCCTAGTCTCAGTAAATTGCTCCGCCGCAATTACTTGCTGTGGCATTTTATTCGCCATTTTCGCGGCCTATTTTTATACCTAAACACATGGGTATATGTAATGTCCTACTTTCAGTATCTTTCGTAAGTCTCTAATTTATTGAGATATTCCTTTGCGCGCTGTTTTAAGTGTGTGTGCTAAGTCATTGACTTTATTCATTAATTTCACATTTTCATGTGTGAATTCGCTTGACCATGCTCAAGTGATCCTCTAAAGTGGGGAAAAGTGTGAAAAAGTGTTTTTTTGTGGTGCAAATTCACCGTAAAGTTTTTCACCCAGGTTTCTTACGATCGATTTCAAATTTAGGGTTATCCAGTGTTCCAAGGCGCCTCTGCACTCAATCTCGATGCGAAAGGCAGGATGTCAATTCCTGCTAAGCACCGTGACGCCTTGAATGTGCAGTGCGAAGGTCGCGTCACTCTGACTCGCCATCCCGATGGCTGCCTTTTGTTATTCCCCCGTCCAACTTGGGAGTCGCATCGCGAACAAATCGCTGCCTGGCCTATGGCTGCGCGTGCGTACCAACGTATTTTGTTGGGCAATGCTTGTGATGTGGAAATGGATGGCAATGGCCGCATCCTCGTCGCACCTGAGCTGCGCAATGCGGTTGGCATGCAGCGCGACGTCATGGTTTTGGGTATGGGTTCGCATTTTGAAATTTGGGATGCCAGCAAACTCGCTGAAAACGAAGCCAAGGCAATCGCTGATGGCATGCCCGACGCATTAAGCAATTTCTCCTTCTGATCGAACATCATGACTGTTACTACTCCGGGAGAGCTGATTCACCACACGGTGTTACTGGACGAGGCTATAGATGCACTCGATATTCAGGGCGCACGTGCCAACGGCATTTATGTTGATGGCACCTTTGGGCGCGGCGGTCACAGTCGCAGATTACTCAGTCAATTGGGACCACAAGGTCGTTTGATTGCGTTTGATAAAGATCCGTATGCGATCGCAAATGCCGAACAAATTCATGATCCACGTTTTTCTGTCGTGCATGAGAGCTTTGCCGATATGCGTGCAGAGTTGACACATTTAGGTATCAATCAAGTCGATGGCGTGTTGATGGATCTTGGGATCTCATCGCCGCAAGTCGATGACGCTGAGCGTGGGTTTAGTTTTAGAAATGATGGTCCTTTGGATATGCGCATGGATACCACAAGGGGTATTTCGGCGGCAGAGTGGTTAGCGCATGAAGATGAACAAAAAATTAGAGAGGTTATAGAAAATTATGGGGAAGAACGGTTTGCTTTTCAGATTGCAAAGGCGATTGTTGCTCGCAGGGCGAGCGAGTCCATTTCAAGTACTCGGCAGCTTGCCGAACTCGTCGCACACGCCGTCAAAACTCGCGAGAAGGGCAAAGACCCGGCAACTCGCACCTTTCAAGCTATACGGATTTTCATCAATAAAGAGCTTGAAGACCTCGAGATCGGTTTAGTTGCGGCTTACGAAAGCCTGGCGCCGGATGCAAGGATGGCAATCATTAGCTTCCATTCTTTGGAAGATCGCATCGTCAAGCAATTTTTTGCCTCTAAAGTCAAAGTAGCGCAACCAGATCGGCGTCTGCCGATTCGCGATGTCGATTTGCCTAAACCGCAAATGCGTTTGATCTCACGCATGAAGCCAACTGAACAAGAAGTTCTGCGTAATCCGCGTGCTCGTTCGGCGATTATGCGCGTTGCGCAACGCATAGGAGCAAGCTGATGAGTACGCGTCTGAACTTATTGCTGGGCTTACTATTGGTGGTTTCTGCCCTGTCTTTAATTAATTCGCAGTATCAGGCACGTCGTCTGTTTATTGAGATTGAACGCGCAAAAACCTTGAGCCAGCAATATGAAGTTGAGTGGACTCAGCTGAAATTAGATCAGTCAACTTTTGGTAAGCATGCACGTATCGAAGCAGTTGCAAGCGCAGAATTGGGAATGGCGCATGTAACACCCGCCCGTACACAGTATTTGACTGCCGAGGTGGTCAAGTGAGTCGTCCATCTTCTTCACGTACCGCTGCTGGTAAAGGCGTGTCTTTTTCTTCCAGCCCTTTGCTGGCGGTTAAATTGCCGGTGTGGCGTTCGCGTTTAGTGTTGTTTTTCTTATTCGCCGCTTTTGTTGCGCTGATTGTGCGTGCACTGTGGTTGCAAGGTATGTCGACGGAATTCCTGCAAAAGCAAGGAGCTAGCCGTTATGCACGAACCCTAGAATTGTCAGCCACACGCGGCAAAATCATCGATAGACATGGTCAAGTATTGGCATCGTCTGTACCAGTGAAAGCCATTTGGGCTAGCTCAGAAAGTGTGCTCGAAGCGCCGCAAGAAAAAATTGTGCAATTAGCTGCGCTATTAGATATGAGCGAGCAAGAGTTGCGTAAAAAATTGGTTTTGGATCGTCAGTTTGTTTACTTGAAACGTCAAGCCGAGCAGCCATTGGTGGATAAAGTTCTCGCGCTGAATATTCCGGGCGTGAAGACAGAAAAAGAATACAAACGTTTCTACCCTGAAGGCGAAGTCATGGCACATGTGGTGGGCTTCACCAATGTGGAAGACAAAGGGCAGGAAGGTATTGAATTAGCTTCTGAAAAAAATCTTGCTGGTAAAACTGGCAGCCGTCGCGTGATCAAGGATCGCTTGGGACGTGTGGTTGAAGATATTGAATCGGTACGTCCACCACATGATGGCAAAGATATGAAGCTGTCGATCGATAGCAAAATTCAATACATTGCCTACACGCATTTGAAAGATGCAGTGGAAAAATTCAAGGCAAAAGCAGGCGGTGCAGTTGTGCTAGACGTGCAAACAGGAGAAATCTTAGCATTGGTCAATTTGCCGACCTACAATCCAAATGACCGTTCAGTATTAACTGGTGCGCAATTACGCAATCGCGTGATCACGGATACCTTCGAACCTGGTTCTACCATGAAGCCATTTCCGGTTGCATTGGCATTAGATACTGGTAGAGTCAAGCCGGACACCTTGATCGAAACCGCACCTGGTCATATGACGATTGGTTCCGCCACGATTCATGACGCCCACAGACAGGGAACTTTGACGGTAGCTGGTGTGATTTAAAAATCCTCGAATATTGGCACCGC
>DLGN01000369.1 GCA_002482715.1 Oxalobacteraceae bacterium UBA7693 | reverse complement strand
GGCGGCCGATTTGTTTGAGACTTATGTCGTGACCTTGATCGCGACCATGTTGCTCGGTGCTTTGATGGTCACCAATGCGGTGACAGAGGCGATTGTTTATCCGCTGATGTTGGGAGCGGTATCGATCCCGGCTTCGATAGTTGGCTGTTCACTGGTCAAACATACACCCGGCAAAAAAATCATGTCAGCCTTGTACAAAGGCTTGTGGTGGGCTGCTGGTCTGTCTTTGATCGGCTTCGTCGCAGTCACTTATATGCTTTTTAAAGATGACGTGATGCGTCAGCAAATGCTGGTCTCTGCCGTAGTTGGTATTGTTTTGACTGGCTTGATGGTCTACATCACTGAGTACTACACAGGTACGGATTTCAAGCCAGTGCGTCATATTGCTGAAGCGTCTACGACCGGGCATGGTACGAATATTATCGCGGGTCTTGGCGTCTCGATGAAATCTACTGCGTATCCTGTGTTGGCAGTGTGTGTGGCGATTTTAGTGTCGTATAAATTTGGTGGCGGTTTGTATGGTATTGCTGTTGCTGCGACTTCGATGTTGTCGATGGCAGGCATTATCGTTGCCTTGGATGCCTATGGTCCGATTACTGATAATGCAGGTGGTATTGCAGAAATGTCAGGCATGGATGAGTCTGTGCGTGCGATTACCGATCCACTTGATGCTGTTGGTAACACGACTAAGGCGGTGACTAAGGGATATGCGATTGGCTCGGCTGGTTTGGCCGCATTGGTATTGTTCGCCGATTACACACATGCCTTGAGTTCAGTTGGGTTGGATGTGAAATTCGATTTGTCTGATCCACAGGTGATTGTCGGTTTGTTTATCGGTGGTTTGATTCCTTACTTGTTCGGTGCGATGGCGATGGAAGCCGTGGGGCGTGCCGCTGGTGCGGTCGTGGTGGAAGTGCGTCGTCAGTTCCGTGATATCAAAGGCATCATGGATGGCAGTGGTAAGCCAGAGTACGATAAAGCGGTCGATATGCTGACTGCGTCCGCGATTAAGGAAATGATTTTGCCTTCCTTGTTGCCAGTTGTAGTCCCAATTTTGGTCGGCTTAACGCTTGGTCCAGCTGCTTTAGGTGGGATGTTGATGGGAACCATTATCACTGGTTTGTTCGTCGCAATTTCGATGACAACTGGTGGTGGTGCTTGGGATAACGCTAAGAAATATATTGAAGATGGTCACTTTGGTGGCAAAGGTTCCGAGGCGCATAAAGCGGCGGTCACGGGTGATACAGTTGGCGATCCTTACAAAGATACTGCAGGCCCTGCGGTCAATCCTTTGATTAAAATTATCAATATCGTTGCTTTACTACTAGTACCTTTGTTCCCTTTAGTTCCTTGGTTGAAAGCGCCAGTGCAAGCTGCGCCGGTGGTTTCACACAAAGCTGACGTCTTGCCACAGATAGAAGCGCCGGTTGGTTTGGACGTTGTGAAAGTGAATGCGGCTTCTGCAAGTGAGGCCGCGTCGAAGTAAATGCTCCCTTGACTTGAGATAATAGGTTTTGGTGGTTGAATGGAAAGGCAGTGATTGTGACGCAATCACTGCCTTTTTTATTGCCCGTGTATTTTTTACTTTCTACAAAGAGCGAAAAGTTGGATAATTGACGTTT
The DNA here is from genome assembly GCA_002482715.1 of Oxalobacteraceae bacterium UBA7693. GTDB lineage: Bacteria > Pseudomonadota > Gammaproteobacteria > Burkholderiales > Burkholderiaceae_D > Undibacterium. Next base: position 1,695 of record DLGN01000369.1, on the reverse strand, counting down.
ACGTTAACGTCATTGTCATGACACTTAAATTTTGAGTGGTGCTGGCTTTTTGACGACATTCTTATTCAACTAAATTCACAGCAGAGGAAAGTATGCAAATTCAAAACAATGTCTTCATCATCACTGGCGGCGCATCAGGTTTAGGCGAAGCAACAGCACGTATGATTACTGCAAATGGCGGAAAAGTTGTGATCGCCGATGTGCAAGTAGAAGCGGGCCAAAAGCTAGCCGCAGAATTGAACGCTACTTTCATTAAATGCGATGTGACGCAAGAAGCTGATGGTCAGGCAGTCGTTGCTGCGGCAACCGCAGCGGGCACATTGCGCGGCTTGATTAATTGCGCGGGTGTTGCTCCTGCTGTTAAAACCGTCGGCAAAGAGGGTGCACATCCTTTGGAATTGTTTCAACGCGTGGTGAATATCAACTTGGTTGGTACTTTTAACATGGCACGTTTGGCAGCAGAAGCAATGAGTAAAACTGATGCGATCCAAGATGAACGCGGCATCATTATTAACACAGCCTCAGTTGCAGCTTTCGACGGTCAAATGGGACAGGCCGCTTATGCATCGTCCAAAGCCGCTGTAGTTGGTTTGACCTTGCCAATGGCACGCGACTTGTCACGCAACGGCATTCGTGTGATGACGATTGCACCAGGTATCTTTGAAACGCCAATGTTGTTGGGTATGCCGCAAGAAGTGCAAGATGCTTTGGGCAAAATGGTACCATTCCCATCTCGCTTGGGTAAGCCAAACGAATATGCTCAATTGGCAAAGTCCATCATTGAAAACATGATGCTCAATGGTGAAACGATTCGTCTCGATGGCGCAATTCGTATGCAGCCAAAATAAATCCTGAATTTTGCGCTCCAAAAATCACACTTTATTGTTTTCTTGCAGACATTTGTGTTGTACACGAATACACTACAAGCATAGAAAAAGTTTGCTTTTTGGAGTCGAACAGGAATGAATAGTAATGCCAAGACTGGCTTAATTCTGACCGGAGGCGGTGCTCGTGCCGCCTATCAGGTTGGGGTATTGAAAGCGATCTCTGACATCTTGCTTGAGCAAGGTTGGAGTGCGAAAAAGAATCCATTTGGAATTATCTGCGGAACCTCAGCTGGCGCTATTAACGCAACCGCGCTAGCATCTCGTGCAGACCATTTTCAAGAATCGGTGAACAGTATTCATCATGTGTGGAGTCACTTTGAAGCTGCGCAAGTGTATCGCGCTGATTCTTTGGGCGTGATCCGTTCCGGTGCACGTTGGTTATCGATTATGTCGTTTGGCTGGTTGCTAAACAAATGGCGTAAATCGCCGCCTGCGTCTTTACTCGATAATTCTCCACTAGCTGGATTGTTGCATCGCATGTTAGACATGGAGCGCCTCGATCGGGCGTTTGAGACTGATGACTTGCAAGCACTGGCTGTCACCGCGTCGTCCTATACAACGGGACATCACCTGACTTTTTATCAAACCTTAAAAGATATTGCGCCTTGGGTTCGCAGTCAGCGTTTGTCGCAGCGTGATTTTATAGGTGTTCAACACTTGCTGGCGTCATCTGCCATTCCTTTTATCTTTCCATCGATTCCCTTGAATTTGGGTGGACATCTAGAATATTGTGGTGATGGATCTATGCGCCAATTGGCGCCAATTTCACCAGCAATTCATCTCGGCGCAAGTAAGGTGTTGATTGTGG
>DLGN01000382.1:8140-8796 GCA_002482715.1 Oxalobacteraceae bacterium UBA7693 | reverse complement strand
ATGGCAAAAATGGTCGCAACCGAAGGTGCGCAACAAGTGATCGACGCGGCGGTACAAATGTTTGGCGGCATGGGAGTGATGAGTGAAGTACCTGTAGAAAGACTGTATCGCGAAATCCGTGCATTGCGCATTTATGAAGGTGCAACCGAAGTACAGCAACTCATCATCGCCCGTGAAATGTTGAAAGACTACAAGGACACGCAGGCATGAGCTTGGTATTTAGCACTCCCATCAGTATCCGCTTTGCACATTGCGATCCGGCAGGCATCGTGTTTTATCCGCGCTATTTTGAATTGATGAATGGCGTGGTGGAAGATTGGTGCGCGCAAGCTCTGGGAATGAGTTTTCACGAAATGCACATGGTACAAGGAGTCGGTTTACCGACAGTACATATAGAAACCGATTTCGTGAAAACCAGTGTTATGGGTGATGAGTTAGTCGCTGAATTACGTGTGACCAAGTTAGGACGCGCTTCTGCCACGGTAGAAATTCTCATGCTAGGACAAGAGCAGGATTTAAGATTGAAAGCACAGCTCGTTTTGGTGATGGCGCATGTACAAGAACGTAAAGCGATTCCATTACCAATAGCTTTGCGTGAACGAATGCAGAACTACTTAGCAAGCCAATCTGCTTGAGTAGGGTGCGCCATGCGCACC
>DLGN01000382.1:7630-8114 GCA_002482715.1 Oxalobacteraceae bacterium UBA7693 | reverse complement strand
GTGCGCACGGCGCACCCTACAAAAAATACTGAAAGGAATGAATATGGATTTTTTACAACCACCAGGCTGGGTCAGACCACGTGGTTATTCAAATGGTGTCGCTGCCAAAGGCCGTACGATTTGCGTAGGCGGGATGATAGGTTGGGATGGACAAGAGCAATTTCATTGTGATGATATCGCCGGACAAACGCGACAAGCTTTACAAAATATCGTCGAGGTATTAGCTGAAGGCGGTGCCAAACCTGAGCACATCGTGCGTATGACATGGTATGTGGTTGATAAAAAAGAATATGTCGCGGCATACAAAGAAATCGGCGCAGCTTATCGCGATGTGATTGGCAAGCATTTCCCCGCCATGGCAGCGGTGCAGGTTGCAGGGCTAATAGAAGACAGAGCACGAGTGGAGATTGAAGTGACCGCCATCGTGCCTGAGTAAATTGTGTGATTGCTTAAACGTCTTGCTATATCAACACGCCCTAGTAGA
>DLGN01000382.1:0-7558 GCA_002482715.1 Oxalobacteraceae bacterium UBA7693 | reverse complement strand
GGAACTTGTCATAATCTTTGAATACTCTTGGCTTAGAATCTATTCATGCCGTTTCGCTTGTACGCCCAAAGTGATTGGTTGGTAAGGCTGGATTCAGGTTTATAGGGAAGCAAAGCAATCTGGCCATTTGACAAAAGACCAAACTGACGCGGGTTAATCCAAGCTGGTTTGTAGATCGTTTCTATTAATCCAGAATGAGTGAAAACTCAATCATTGATGATGACCATGACGCGTCGGCTATTTCTGCGCTTTTTTTTAACGATCACCGGACAATTCACAGTGATCGCCTTTCTCGCATCAAGCTTGCTGGTCGCTAACGTGCTCTATACAGGCAATCGAACTTTGAATGCCGCTTTATTAGAAAATATTAAGATTAGTGTTGGACAAACCTCGCAGTTACTAAATCTGACCGTATCCACTTATGCGAGTAATAAAGATTTGCGGACTGTACAAGCTTTCCTTGATGAAATTCTCGATAAAGAAGCGAAGAATGGTTTGATCTATGTTCTGGTTGCCGACGCTGAAGGTAAGACACTCATTTCGACGCGCCCTTTGGGTGCAGATACACCAACCCCTGATCAAATCAATCAATATGAGAGAGCAGCACTGACGGGTACGATCAATGTACGTAATCGCTTGCTACTTCCCGGAAATCAAGTCGGATTCTTACAATACGGATTGTCCACAGAAAATATTATTACCGCAACAACCATAGAACGTCGTAATTCCTTAATTCGTACCTTGGTGGTTGTGCTCCTCACTTTTCTCGCCATTGTCTTTTTTGGACATCAAATTACAAAAAAACTACAGCAGATGATTTTAGCTAGTCGAGAGATTGTCGCAGGAAATTATCAAATGCGAATTGCAGCGTCGGGTACGAATGAACTCGCTTTAATGTCTGAACATTTTAATCGCATGGTTGATGCCGTGCAGCTAAAAATTCAAGAAATTACCGAGTTGAATCTATCGTTAGAAAGTCGCGTGCAAAGCCGGACTGTAGAGTTGGAAAACTCAAAGCAGCAGCTTGAAAATAATTTGCTTCAACTGAAGGAAGCGCAACGTCAATTGATCAGCAAAGAGAAACTGGCGAGCTTGGGGTCTTTAGTAGCAGGGATTGCCCATGAATTAAATACGCCTATTGGAAATGCTTATACTGTATCGACGACGGTAACAGAAAAAGTCGATGAGTTTAAGGCTGCATGCACGGACGCGAGCATCAAAAAATCGACACTAACGCGATTCTCATCGGAGATGGCGGAAGCCGCTGATTTATTGACGAAAAATTTGCATCGAGCATCGGAATTGATCACCAGTTTTAAAACTGTTGCGGTTGATCAAGCGAGTGAGAACCGACGTAAGTTTAATCTGCTGAAAACAATGGAAGAGTTGGCGATCACTTTGCAGCCGAGAATCAAAAAAACGCAGATTCAATTTCTGCTTGATATTCCTGCTGAAATTATATTAGATAGTTATCCAGGGCCGTTAATTCAGGTTGTTTCCAATCTTTTTAATAATGCCGTGCTACACGGATTTGATCAGCAAGAACGTGGCGAATTAATATTGATGGCGAATATCGATAAAGATAATCCGCAATACGTGAGTATTCAGTTTAGCGATAATGGTGTAGGTATACAACCGCGCAATCTAGATAAAATTTTTGATCCTTTCTTTACCACTAAATTTGGTCAAGGCGGTTCTGGTCTCGGATTAAATATCTGCTACAACATTGTTAGCGGCTTATTGGGCGGACAGATCAGCGTGCATTCGATTCTTGGTGTAGGAACTAAATTTACCATATCGATTCCTATTTCCGTTGAAAACCACGAAAGGCAGTCAAACACTGCTGTACAAATTAGCTAAGTAATTTGTAGAGGCTGGTCATGCTGAACGGCCATCCATTTCTTTTACTACGTAGCTAAAGTTTTCGCCACATCTCTGATGACATGCAGTAGATAATCAATCGATTCGGTATTTTTACGATGATTGATAATGCAGGCACGTAGAACAAATTCGCCGCGCAAGCGTGTGCCTGTGATAAAAATTCTGCCATCCTTTTCTAAAGCAGGAATCAACGCATGATTGATCGCCATGATTTGTGCGGTATCGAGTTGATTGCCAATATAGCGGAAGCAAGCGATGGCTAAATCACTTTGGGACATTAACTCAAAATCTGTCGATGATTGAATTTGTTGTTCTAGGTAACGAGTTAGCGCTAAATCTTTTTGCATCATCGCCTGAATTTGCGTAAAGCCATAGGCTTTTAATGACATCCATACTTTAAATGCCTTGGCGCTGCGAGATAGCTGAAAATAATGCTCATTAAATTCTAAACGATCAGTTTTCACTTCAAGCGATGTATCCAGGTAGTCGGCTTGTTTAAAATAAGACTCTCTCAGGACATCCCAGTTGCGCACCAATGTGCAGCCAATTTCGAATGGTTGATATAGCCACTTATGGAAATCGAGTGCGATCGAATCGGCCAGTTCCATCCCGGCATATTTGTCTTTGAGTTCAGGTAAAGATGACACTAAACCACCGTATGCGCCATCAACGTGAAACCACATTTGAAATCGCTTCGCGATATGCGCTAGCGCAGTCAGATCATCGATCGCCCCCGTGTTGACGGTGCCAGCATTGCCGACGATACAAAATGGTAAAAATCCAGCTTCAATGTCGGCTTCGATTTGCTGTTGTAACTGCTGTAGATCAATCTTGAATTCACTATCAGTTGCGATACGACGTAATTGTTTAGTGCCGATGCCGAGTAAGGAAATGCTTTTGTCGGTGCTGCTATGCGTTTCAGCGCTGCAGTAAACGGTGAGTGGTTTCATTCCAAACAGACCGTTTTGATTCACATTATATTGGCGACAAAATACATTGCGCGCCACCGTTAAACCCGTCAGTGTTGCCGCTGAGCCGCCGCTGACCATGACGCCGCCAGCTTCAGTTGTATATCCTATCATCTCGGCGGTCCACTTAACCACGCGCTTTTCGATTTCTGTCATGGCCGGTCCGAGGTGCCATTTGGTTGCGTTTTGGTTGATTGTCGATGTAAGAAAATCAGCGATCGTCGAAATCTGATTGCCGCCAGCCATCACATACGCATACATATTCGGGCCAAGATTGCCAGTGGCGGTATCGAGTACTCGTTGCTTCACCAAATCCAATAAAGCTATCGCATCACTACCAAGCAGCGGTAAGGGTTCGTCAAACCATGAAGCAACCTCGGTTTGCGGGTAATCATGAAAGCCATCTTGTTGTTCTAGTTTTGCGTACTGCTGCAAAACCAGTTCAGTGGTTTTTTGCAAGATGTCTTGTAATTCTTGCTGGCTATAATCGAGACTATTTTTCATGGCGTGGTTTGATCAATTGTCCAAGTGATTTGACGGATTGAATATCTGGCTGAATGGCAAGCTTCGCTCAGTGATACGAATTAATATCGGGTTTAAATCAGCGCGACTTTTTCTGCCGTCCCCAATAAGCGAATTCTTCCGCATGTACATCGAAGTCTAATTCTTGTACGCGCGTCTGTAAGTGATTTTGCGCATCATTGACCGCTTGATTGTAGATACTTGGTCCAATTTCTTCGAGTAGAAAATCGAGTAGGGCATTGGCCTGTAGATTGCCTAACTTCTCTTCCATATTCAGATCGAAGTAACGTTGCAATGATTCTGTCGCTTGTTTGCGAACTTCTGTTTTGAGTTGTATGGTCATAGCGATTTAAAAATGATGGCAGATGAAACATCAGTGTAGCCGAAGCTAGTCGCTTGCTCAGCTGAAAATTTAGAAGAAAGATTGAATATCGTTGTAGTGTTACTTCAAATTCGACTATCTAAGAATTGAACTTATGCTTTTAAGATAGTTAAAAATAAATCTTGAAATTACATGATTACTGTATTAGTATATGCATACAGTAAATTTTAGAAGACCTTTGTATGAGCTCAGATCGGGATTTACCAGTCGACATTTTCCAAATTGTTACTGGCAGTAGTGAGCCTATTTACCGGCAGATGGTAGAGCAGCTGCGACGTCAGATACTTGGTGGACAGATTCGCGCTGGTGATGCAATGCCGTCGGTACGCGAAGTTGCTAGTCAGCTTGGGGTCAACCCTATGACTGTGTCGAAGGCTTATAGCTTGTTGGAAAGTGACGGCTGGCTAACACGCCGTCGTGGGATGGGGATGGTGGTCGCAGAGCGTGCTGATGCGCCTGATCAAGCTGCAGATCGACTCGAGTTAATACGTCCAAGTTTGGAGCGCGTCGTGTTTGAATCTCAGCAACTAAAGTTGGCACCAAGCGCGGTGTTAAAAATGCTGAAAGAGCTAATGGGTTCGTGAAAGAACAAGCAAAAAAGAGAGTAGTTCAGTTGGATTTGAGTGTGTTTGTGAAAATTTTTAATTAATTATTGAGTGGAGTTGTTATGAGTTTATTTCAACAGATTTCAGCCGTATTTTACAAAATGCTGATGACGAGTATTTTGATTGTACTAGCATTTTTTACCAATAAAAGTGATGCCCAGACTGTCAATAGTTCAGCAACAGCGCAGCCCGCGACTCTGAGTTCTGATGCAACGCGTGGTCTGCTTTTTGAAATTAAGTCAGGTTCCAAGGTCGCTTATCTTTTTGGCTCTATTCATATTGCGAAAGCAGATTTTTATCCGATGTCACCGAAAGTTGAAGCGGCCTATCTGCAAGCAGACACAGTTGCGGTTGAGGCTGATACGTCTGATCCAGTTGCTGCACAAGCAATGATGCCAAAGTTGATGTACACCGCGCCGGACAAATTAGAAAATCATTTGACGCCAGCAACGTGGAACGATTTCAAAACGGTGTTTGGTCCAGGTGCAGAACAAATGCAGGCCTTGAAGCCATTCATGATTAGTTCCGCAATCGCGGTGCAGGTGGGTATGCAATTGGGATTTGATCCTGTGCAAGGAATTGATATGCACTTCATCAAACGCGCAAAGGCGGATAAAAAATCTTTGGTGGAATTAGAAAGCTTGGCATTTCAGGCGGATATTGTTAGCAATCTGACAGATGAAGAAAGCGATGCCTTAATTGCGTCTTTGATTGATTCGATTAAAAAACGTGAAATGCCAAAAGAATTGCAAAAGATCGTCGATGCTTGGAAAGCCGCAGACACAGACGCGGTTGCTAAACTATTTGTCGATTCAGCGAATAAAAATCCAGGTTCAAAACGTTTGATGAAATTGTTGATGGACGATCGTAATGAAGGCATGGTGAATAAAATCAATCAGATGATGCAAGCAGATAAGAAGTTATTTGTCGTGGTCGGTGCGGGTCATTTAGCCGGTGAAAAGAGTGTAGTCGATTTATTGAGAAAACAAGGTTTAGAAGTGCATCAAATTCGCTGATTAATCATGGATTGATGCATTTGAGATTTGTGCAGGTATTTCTTTATGCAGCTCAGTCATCCGTATTCGTTAGACATATTTCCTTCGACCATAGCATTCATCAGGACGCATCATGCAAGCACCTATTCGTATCAAAGGCTTGAGTAAACAATTTAAGCCGCAGCGTGTTTTAAAAAATCTAGATTGGGAAATTGAAGCAGGTAGCATCGTTGGATTGCTCGGACGTAATGGTGCAGGCAAATCCACTTTGATTGAATGCCTGCTTGGTTTGCGTGATGTGGAGCCTGAGAGCGAGGTGTACTTATTTGGCGAAGACGTTCGTCATATGTCGGATGAGACAAAGGCAAAGATCGCTTATGTTCCACAAAATAGCGATTTGTTTGAATGGCTAACACCACGTCAAATGTTGAATTATTTTAAGGCGCTTTATCCACGTTGGAACGATGCCAAAGTTGATGCTTTGATGCAGCGTTGGAATTTGCCTTACGATAAAGTGATCAGTCAGTTTTCTGGAGGACAAAAGCAGCGTTTGTCGATCATTCGTGCATTGGCTTACGAGCCTGAGCTATTGATTTTAGATGAACCAGTGGCTAGTTTAGATCCTGCAGGTCGGCGTGATTTCTTGCGTGAAATCGTCGATAGCGTGATCGATAAAAATACCACAATCGTCTTCTCCACACACATTTTGTCCGATTTAGAACGTGTCGCGATGACTGTCGCCTTTTTGGCAAATGGGCGCATTGTGCATCAACAGACGCTTGATGATTTGATGGAAGTTAGCTTGCAAGTGACAGGTAGTACCCATCTCATTGAACAATTGTCGCCGCAAAAAACTTTACGCTCGTGTCGTGTAGACGAGCTTAATTCGCGGGTGTTAGGTCAATGGAGTGCGGCGCAATCAACCGAACTCTTATCTCGTGCTGATTTACGCGCTGAGCGCCTCAGCTTGGAAGATCTTTTTATCGAGATGACCAAATGAAAAATATTTTGAATATTTGGATGCAACCCTTGTATGCAAGGATGAATGTTGATAGTAAGAGAACATTGCTGATTGCTTTATTATTTGTACAAGCGGTGGCGGAATTGATTGCCACGATTTTGTATTTTTCTCGTCCAGATAAAATAAGCGACAGTATTTTTTTGGATGCCTTGTTATACGGCATCGCATCAAACATGGCTATCTTGTGCTTTATGTGGTTTGTATCGCTAGTGCAAAGCGCGAGTTTGCAATTTTCTCCTGCAAATGCTGGGCTAGTGCCAAAACACAAATCGCATATTCAGCTTGCACTTATTTTGCCGATAATTATTTTTGCAATAATCGCTGCGATGGCGTCTTGGATTATCCGTAAAAAATTCTCAATGTGGCCAGCTTTTTTTACGGTCACCGCGTTGATGTTTTTGATTTTAGTCGTGCGGTCACAATGGCTGATTTTCCCTATGGTTTTATTCGTTCAATCACCAGTGTATTTGCAGCGTGCAGGCTATGCTGATTTTGACGAATTAATTGTGAGGAAATTGGGATGGTCAGTTTCTACAAGTTTATTGATCGCTGCTATTTTGCTGATGTTCGGCGGGATTCACTGGGTATTTTCGTTGAAGCATGATGCACTATTTAATCGGCATAAAAAGCTATTGGCTTATCGAGCTAGTCTCTTGGGACAAGGTATGGTCGATAATCGCTTTACCCTAAGCTTTTCGGCGATTTGTCTTGCGTGGATGTCCTATCGCGTCAAACGTGTGAAGAGCCGCTTGTCTGCAAATTCACATACTTTGTTAGGATTTGCATTCGGATCGAGATTGCATTGGACAACCATTTGCTTTCAAATGTTTTCGATGGCTGCCGGCGGTGTTTTAGCTGTTTCTTTGCTCGATTTTTTCTCAGCTCGGCCGTCTAAAGATTTTGCGATGGGATTCGGGATAGGCTTTGTTGGCATGATGATTCTGTTCATTCCACTGTTTTTCTGTTTTATGCTGTTTTATAGTCTTTACCAAACTCGAGGTGAGCAAGCTTTGTTGAGTTTGGCTCCCGGCACTGGAACTGCGGCACGTCGCGATCAAATACTTTTGCGCTTTTTGCTAAGGCAGTTTGTGATTATGTATAGCATTAGCGTGCTGGCTGCGGTGTTGATTTTAATATTTGCGGATGTCAGTGAAACCAAACAGGCTGCCTTAATCTTGTTTGTG
>DLGN01000371.1 GCA_002482715.1 Oxalobacteraceae bacterium UBA7693 | reverse complement strand
GTCGTTATGATTTGAAGAACGACTGGATAGATCATCTGCAAAGCCATCTCAGTTATCAAGACAGTAGCGCACAAGATGATGGTGTGACGCATAGAAATATTTTGGCAGATCGCATACGTAAAGTATCGTATGCAGAGAAAGCGTGGCAATTTAGTTTGCAGGCCGATAAGTTATTTAAGATGCCAGGAAATTGGGCGCAACGCCTGAGCTATGGTTTCGATTATTCGCGTATTGATGTCAGTAATTTTTTCGACGGGGTCGATCCAGGAAATGCAGATTTCACGCCACGTAAATATTTCCCAGATACGCGTGATGTAAGTAATGCAGTGTATTTGCAAGATGAAATTTTTTTTGGGAAATGGATTATTACGCCAGGTATTCGATACGATCGGTTTGATCTTAAAGTCAAAACACAGTCTGGATTTTTCCCACCGTCAAAGCTAGCTGCGACCTCACTATCTGATTCTGCGGTCGTACCCAAATTGGGGATGCTATATAAATTTAATCCAAACTGGAATGCGTATGCCAGTTTTGCCGGTGGATTTAGAGCGCCAAACGCGCAGCAAATTAACGGTGTATTTGAAAGCAGTACCGTGCCAGCCGTATTATTAGCAAATCCAAATTTGAAACCTGAAAAGAGTCAACATATCGAGTTGGGGTTAAGGGCTTTATTCCAAGATGTGAATATCGATCTGGCAGTTTTTAGTGGTCGTTATCAAGATTTAATTTACGATAAAAAGCCTTTAGGTGGTCGCGGTGTTGCGGGTGATCCTGCTATCTTTCAAACTGTGAATGTCGATAAAGCGAAAATTTCTGGTTTTGAAATACGTGGGCAAGTCCAATGGATGAAAATCGCAGGTGGTGAATTAAGTTCACCATTCGCCTATGGCCAGACCAAAGGCACAGATGAAGTAGCGCACACGCCACTCAGTTCGATTAATCCAGCAAAATTATTTGCAGGCTTGCGTTACACCACAGATCATTGGGATTGGCAATTGAATGCGCGTCGCCATGCTGCTAAACAAGAAGCTGATTTAAGTAGCCCGTACTTACCGAAGCCTGCCGCTCCTCCAAGAATACGGCAGTTCTTAGTACCTGCTGCCACCACAATGGATATACAAGTTCAATGGCGTGTGCAGAAAAATTGGCGCATCAATCTAGGCGTTGATAATATGACGAATAAGAAATATTGGAACTGGACTGATGTGCAAGGTTTGGCTGCTAACTCGCTGGTGGTCGATGCTTATACCCAGCCTGGACGTTACTACTACGCGTCTTTGGCAATTGGTTTCTAAAACGCGATTGTTATTGGGAATCGTAATAACAGGTACAGGTCAATGCTTTAATAGTTGACCTGTTTTCATATCAAGCAAGAGAATGTGAATTGTTGGCGCTGATGCATTTAGCGAGAAGTCTTTCATCTTCAAATGCAGTATCGACCTCGTCTTGGTATTTTCTAGCACGCTTTCGCATGGATAAACCGGATGGGGAAATTGATGCTCTACCATTTTTCGACGTATATCCAAATTAATCATTTGTAGTTTGCCCTTACCATTCGTGCCAACAACATGGTTCCCGCTTGCATCAAACACGACACAGTCGATAGCAATGTCTAATCGTATTCGACGTACTGCAAATATTCCGTGATCCGCTATCCCTTCGCCCATTTGATAGTCGTGCACCCATCCCTCGTATACAGGATCGGCTTTAGGGTGATAACGCAGCTCCCATAACTCTTGTATATTGGGTAGCGCTACAACGAAGCTTTGCCGTTGTTGATGGTGAGTGATCGATGTCACCTGCGCTAGCTTGCCTTGTTTGCTCTGTATGCGGATTTGCCGCAGCAACTTGTGATTGAATTGATCTCGTACATCCAATTGCCTGCGTTGATTGTCAGCGCTAAGCAGGTACTTGCCATCTTCTGATTGGCTTTGTATTTTTAGCTGAGCGACAGCATCTTGCGCGCAGGCATATTGCATAGTCACATAGCATGATGCAATAGCGAAAAGCAAGCTAGCGGATGTCGGCAATAAGTTCATGTAAAGCTGTTGATAAGGGAAATTAAAAAACTAAAAAATTAAAAAACTAAAGAGTGAAAAAAGCGTACAAACCTTACGGCTCGTACGCTTTTTTTAGTTTGGCAACGGATTAGTTTTGCGCCAATACATATTCCACCATGGTTTTAATATCAGCGTCACTGATACTTTTATTGGGCGACATAGGAATCGGCCCCCACACACCGCTACCACCGTCTTTTACTTTCTTCGAAAGTAGCGCAACCGCATCGGCATTGCCTTTGTACTTTTTCGCTACATCTTTAAAAGCAGGGCCAATGATTTTTTTATCGACGCCATGACAACTCATACAATTGTTTTTCTTGGTGAGGTCAGCGCCCGTATCGGCCATCGCAGGCAAGCTTGCTAAGGCTAATGCACATGTCGCTAACAAAGTTGAAAGAGTGAGTTTCATCGTTTTCTCCTTAATACACATCGTGTTGGGTGTTGTTGACATTGAATTTGCCAGTTGGCGTAATCAGTTTTGGATCACGGATCACTTTTTTCAATTTACGAGTTTTGTCGTCAACGATCACAATGGCGGATTCCTTGTCTTTGGCGCTCCAGACCGA
>DLGN01000155.1:4789-21555 GCA_002482715.1 Oxalobacteraceae bacterium UBA7693 | reverse complement strand
CGCTGCATACGTTCAGCACCGAGTAAAACCACTAGCCAAACCAGCGCAACTGCAACTAATGCGCCAACATGAACGACCACGTCAGATTGACTGTTGGACGAAAATAGTAAAACTGTCGCCAACGAAGAAGGTCCGGCTAAAGCGGGAATCGCTAATGGCACAATAAAGGGCTCACTATCACCCTCGGTTGCACCAAACACGCCACCTTCTTGTGGGAATACCATGCGCAAGGCAATCAGGAAAAGAATGACGCCACCACCGATGCGTAACGCTACTTCAGATAGCTGTAGTGCTTGTAAAAAATGTTTGCCGAAAAACATAAACAATAGAAGTAAGAAGAAAGCGATCGCGCATTCCCGTACCACCACGCGCCAGCGACGTTCTGGGGTCACTGTGGAAAGTGCGCTAACGAAGATCGGAATATTTCCGAATGGGTCGGTGACTAAAATCAAAAGGATGAATGCCTGGAAAAAGTCTTGGGTCATGTTGTTGTGCTCAGTATGGAAAATTTATTCTATTGAGATTGCCAAAGGAACTCAGTAAATAATCGATCAAATATAATCGATCAAATACCTAAGTTGCTCAGCGTTAAAGACTTACAGGCCTGATTTTGCTGCTGATCTTTGCTTCGGTCAATCAAGTTCTGCCATTCTCGTGTGCTAAAAAATTAAATCACGGTATGATGTTGTAAAAAATGAAGTCGCTTTTGGATGTTGTGTGTCATATAAATTGAATTGTTCATGATGGAAAAAAATAATCGACCTGATACTCCTTGTGTCGCGGTATGTTCAACTACTTTTGATGATGTTTGTCGTGGCTGTGGTAGAACGGTTGCGGAAGTCGCTGATTGGGTTTTTATGACCCAAGAGCAAAAAGATATCGTATGGGATCGCATTTTGGCCCAGGGCTTTCCGCGCCGGAATTAATCTATATCTGATTGTTTAGTAGCAGCTTAAATGGAAGGTGTATTTAAAATGCCATACTAAAATGCTGATCGGTGTGCGAGTGGTGGAATAATTTTTTTCTTATGCGATGAAATAGAATTTTCCGGTTTGTTTCATGATACGATTTACATCGTAAGTTTTTATTATCTTTTTCTTGTTGAGATGATTTGCTATGAAAAAATGCATGAAGTGGTATTAGGGGTATCTCTCGATCAAGGTGACGGTAAGCAAAGAATGGCTAAGCGAATAATTGATAAGTAATTTAACGTATTGAGAATGTAATGAAGAATTTGAGCATATTAAAGCTAAGAAAACAGAAAAGTCGTACAGGTGCATTTGCAAAAGGTTTTACGTTGATTGAGATTATGATTGTCTTGGTCATTATGGGAATTTTGGCAGGTCTGGTGGTGCCAAAATTAATGGGCAGAACTGACGATGCACGAGTGCTACAGGCGAAACAAGATATTTCAACGATGCTCGGTGCATTGAAGATGTATAAGTTGGATAACCTCCGTTATCCGACAACTGAACAAGGACTGCAAGCCCTGATCACTAAGCCATCATCTGGCCCTGCAGCAAACGGATATAAAGCAGATGGTTATATTTCCAAATTGGCGAAAGATCCTTGGGGAAATTCCTATCAATATATGTCTCCAGGTTTGAAATCAGATGTGGAAATTTTCTCGTATGGACAAGATGGCAAACCAGGCGGTGCTGGGTATGACGCCGATATCGGTTCGTGGGATCTGTAAGCGTCTATTTTGTGGACGCGCAAATAAAAAAGCCGAAACAATTATTTAACTCAGGTTTTACACTGCTCGAGTTATTGGTTGTTTTAGTCATTATGGGCATTATGCTTGGTGCTGTGTCATTGAATGCAGTTCAAAGTGTTCATCAACGATTGCAAACCGATGCGCAACGTGTCTCTTTGCTGCTGCAGTTAGCTAGGGAAGAAGCAATTGTACGCAATCGGCAAACCGCTTTTGAAGTCCTTGAACAGGGATATCAGTTCTTGGTGTTAAACGACAATAAGTGGGAAAAAATTACTGATCTTGACACGCTACGCGGGCGTCCATTCACCTTCCCAGAAACGCAAGTAAGTATCCTTTCAGCCGATCCAGTACGATCTGAAACGCTCCGTATCGTTTTTGGTCGTGAACCTGTAAGTCGCCCATTTACGATGATCCTCCGTGTTGGAAATGATCAGGTCGCTATCAATGCAGATGGTGTTGGCCATTTTGTTGTGGAGTGATGCAAATGGCGCTGAATACAGGAACGGACGTGAAATACCATCACAAACAAAATTGCCATCGCTTCGGTGGTTTTACCTTATTGGAAGTCTTGGTTGCCTTAGTGATTGTCGGCACCGTGCTAGGTGCAAGTCTACGTGCGGTCGCTAGCTTGGCACAAAATAGCAGTGGTTTGCGCGCCACCATGATGGCGAATTGGTCTGCGGAAAATCGCCTTGCGCAGATACGTCTTGGTAAAGAGTGGCCACAAATTGGTGAGAGATCTTTTCCTTGCCCACAAGGTGCGCTGGATTTGCTTTGTGAAGAGCATGTTTTGACCACGCCGAACCCCTCATTTCGGCGAGTAGAAGTGCTGGTGTTTGATGCCAGTAATTTACAGCGTAGGCTTGCAAAATTGACTCAGGTGGTTCCCAATGCGCCATAGTCAACGTGTTCATTCTGCTGGTTTTACTTTGATTGAGTTATTGGTCGCTATCGCTATTTTGGCAATTATCGCCGTCATGGGATGGAGTGGTTTGGATAGTATTATCCGCGCTCGTCAAACGCTCAATAGTGAATTGGAACAAAGTCGTGGCGCGCAAATTAGTTTTGCACAACTTGAAAATGATTGCGCACATCTTGTCAGCGATGCTCTGTTACCTAAGCGAGAAAATCTACGTGCATTTGATACGCAGTTGATTTTAATTCGGACTGTCTATGAAGATAATCGCGCTCCGCAGTTGCAAGTTGTTGCCTATAAAATGCTAGATGGCGTATTCACTCGCCGTGAATCGATCGCCACCCGAGATCTGAAATTATTGGATTCTTTTTGGCAAAGTGCAATTAATGGTAACGATAATATGCCTGTGGTGAAATTGCAGACTGGCGTCACGGTCTTTCAAATGCGTACTTGGAATAATGACGAGAACACCTGGCGAGTAGCTGGTACCGACATATCTCATGACGGACTCAATCCAGCACCCGGCAAGCCCGGAAAGTCATAACCGCGCAAGACAGGTCTTGAAGTGACCATGCAACTACTTGGTCAACAGAATCCATTATTGAAAATTTTCTTATTGGGTGCGGCATGATTCGCCGACAGCAAGATGGTGTCGCTGTTGTCACAGCCTTATTACTCACCACGTTGGCGATTACTATTGTCGCTAGTTTGTTTTGGCAGCAGCAAGTGCAAGTGCGCTCGATAGAAAATCAACGTTTTCAGTTGCAGAAAAAATGGGTCTTGCGTGGTGCTTTGGATTGGGCTGGTCTTATTTTGCGAGAAGACCGACGCATCAGTAAAGTCGATCATTTAGGCGAGCCTTTGGCGGTCAATTTGGGCGATACGCGACTTGATCAATATGTCGAGAACGGTAGGGCTGAAACAGAAGACAGTGATGCCACGCTGTCTGGGCAAATCAGTGATGCGCAGGCGAAGTTTAATTTATCAAATTTGGCCTTGAATGGTCAAGTTGATCGTCGCGAGCTGGCGGTCTTCGCTAAACTCCTCAGTAATTTGCGCTTGGATCCGGCATTGGCACAAAGTGTTGCTACCCAAATTGCGTTGACTAGTGAAAGAGTGTTGGAGGGGCCAGGTCAACCCGGAGAGCTAGGTGGGAAGGGTGATGGGAAAAATCCACCAGATCCTAAAGAAAATCCGGGGAGCCTACCGATAAGTCTGAATTCCGAAGTACAATTCTTGAAATTTAGTCAAATTGATGATTTGTTGTCAATTCCGGGTTTTTCCCTTGCAACTATTGCGCGTTTAAGAAATTTCGTGACCGTGCTGCCAAGATCGACAAAAATCAACGTGAATACGACCACTGCTGAAGTTTTGTCAGCACGCCTGGAAAATGTCAGTATGACCGATGCCGCATTGATGATAGCGACAAGAGATCGTGCTTACTTTCTTGATTTTGAAAGATTTAAGTTAAATTTTCCCGATAAAGTGCAGCAAACTGACGAGAATTTTTTAGATTTTCAAACCAATTTCTTTGTCGTGAATGGTAGGGTACGCTTGAATCGATCGTTGTTGGAAGTCGATGCATTACTTGAGCGAGATGATAAAGGGACACAAATCTTATGGGTGCGAGAAAATTGAAATAAGAAATAAAACAAAAATAAGACAGCTCAATTTCGTAAAAGGTTTAGTAGAACATGGCAAGTACGCTTTATTTACAATTACCACCTAAAGTAGTCGCGGACAGGCTTGGTGCATTGGATCAGCAGGTAGTCGCATATTGCCAAGCATCAGCAGATAAAAATATTTTGCAACAAGGACGTGATTCTTTGTCTGCGATACAGAAAAATGTATCTGGCGTTGATGATTTGGTGTTGTTGGTTTCGGCTAGTGATGTAAATTTCATTGAGGTCGCAGTTCCACCGATGCCTTTTGCGAAACTGAAAGCGGCACTTCCTAACTTATTGGAAGAACAGTTATTAAGCGATCCAACAGACTTATTATTTGTTCCTTCTCAGCCTTTGAATGGAAAGTGCACTGTTGCGGTAGTCGCTAAATCTTGGATGGAACAATTGCTTCTCGTCGGAGCGGCTTTTGCGGCAAGAAAAGTCTCTGCTTATGCGGTGTCTGATTGTCTCGGACATGCAGCTGATTTCAGTACTGTGTTAGTGGAAATGGTGGCGGCAGATAATCTCACTTGCGAAATATCCGTTAAGGGTGATCCGCAAATTAGACTTGGATTAAGTATTGACTCGCAAGGGAAAGCGTTGTCGGAGCGAGATTTTGCGAACCAGATTTATGCAGCCGTCAATATTTTGGTGCCGCAGCAAAATTTGCAGTGTTATGTTCCTATTGAATTAGAGTCGTCTTTGCAGCAATTGATTTCAAACGATGACGCAAATGACGGTGTAAAACAACGCCAAATTCAATTCCATCGTGCTGATTGGAAAAATAAGATCGCCAAGGTTTCGAATCAAACCATCGATTTGTTTTCGACTTTACATGTAGAAGGCAAACAGAGCGTTGATTGGCTTAAATGGCGCTGGACTATCATATTGTTGGTCACGATGTTGTTGATCAGCTTGCTTGCTTTAAATTGGCAATGGATGAGCCTTCGCCGTGAGGCGAATACAATTCGAGATTCTATACAAGCCATTTATCAAACCACTTTCCCCAAAGAGCCCGTTTCACGTGATCCTGTGTTTCAAATGCAGCAGAAAATTAATCTGGCAAAAAAAATGTCAGGCCAATCTGGTAATGATGACTTTCTCGTATTAAGCGCACAATTTGCCGCAGCATGGGGACAGTTAGTACCAGCACAGGCGAGTGCGACGGTCAATAGTATTGAGTATCGTGAACGAAGTTTGTTTATCACCCCAAAGAATCCTGCTGAATTCCCAGTTGATCAGCTAACGACACTTTTGAAAGAACGTGGATTAAAGCTTGATGTTAAAGAAGGTGTGCTCAAGTTGACGGTAGATATGGGTGGTGTACGATGAAACTTCGCGAGACTATCAATCAATTACAAACTAACTGGAGCAAGCGGGAAATACGTGAACGTCAGATCTTAATTGGCGTAGCTTGCTTGATCTTGGCCAGTTTGGTGTATTTAGTCGGAATACAACCAGCCCAAAGTAATATTCGCAATTTGGAAAACTCCACGCCTGCGTTGAAAATGCAAGCGGCGACGATGATGAATATGGCTTCGCAATACGACGCTTTATCAAAGACAATGGCTGAAAATATTCCGGTTGTGACGCGTGAAGTCATCGAGTCGACATTGATGCGGCGTAATATAAAAACGCAATCATTGACAGTTTCAAATGATATCGTCCGTTTTCAGGTGAATGCAGTTGCGTATGCGAATTTGATGGAGTGGATTTTAGAGATGCAAAAAGCGGCTCGATTAACGGTAGACGAAGCGAAAGTGACAGCGCTGGCTGATCCAGCGCAAGTCGGCGTGGTGATTACTTTGCGTCAGCAAAGGGCTAGTAATTAGTATGCAAAGAAAAACAGTATTTGGTTTGGCGGTAGTGGGTATAGTCAGTGTACTGGGAACAGTGTTGGTTTTTTTGCCTGCAAGTTGGGTAGGTGTCGCGTTAGAGCGGCAAACACTTGGGCGCATCAGCTTAGGAGATATTCAAGGAAGTTTTTGGCGTGGGTCTGCATTTGTCGGTGCTGCGGTAGATCATAAATCGGCAGTCACGCCATTATTTCCAGGTCGGTTTTCATGGCGGATTTCGCCAGCGATTTTGCTTGGGCAAGTAGCTGTGGAGTTGGAAAACAAGCAGGTCATGTCTGCACCATTACAAATTAATGGAAATTTCCAACAGTGGCATATTAGTCCAGCGAGTATTAGTTTGCCGCCAGAGCGATTAGAAGGATTAGGTGCGCCATTAAATACGATTGGACCAAGTGGAAAAATCGTCTTGCATTGGAGGCAGTTGGCGTTGAGCCTGGTACAAGGAAAGATGCTAATCAACGGCATTATGAAGTTAGACTTAAACGAGATGGCATCACGGGCATCCTCGATTAAACCCTTGGGAAGTTACTCAGTGACATTAGATTGGCGAGGTGATGTCGCCAATATGGTCTTGAATACTAGTAAAGGACCAATGATGTTAGAGGGTAATGGAGTGCTAGATAAGGGGCGATTCCGGTTTTCAGGAAAAGCCTATGCTGAGCAAGGACAAGAAGAAAAAATGGCAAATTTACTGAATTTGCTGGGGAGACGTCGTCAAGAGGGCGACAAACAAATCATCGCATTAGAATATAACTGAGACAACAGGCATGAAGAACACAATTAAAACGTCAACAGAAGCACACGCGAAAATGTATCCGAAGAAATTGCTTAGCGTATGGGTTCACGCTGCATTTTTTGGTGGCTTAGGTTTACTGAGTTTAGGTTTACCTATGGCTGCATCTGCACAAGAAAATAATCAAAATGCGGCCAGCTTGAATTTTGNNGTTGTGCCGATATTGAGTCGGTGATTAAGGCGGTTGGTCATTACACCGGAACCACATTTGTGATTGACCCACGAGTTAAGGGACAATTGACTTTGGTCGCCGAGAAGCCACTTAGCAAAGAACAAGCATTTAAATTGTTGACTTCAAATTTGCGGATGCAAGGGTTTGCTGTTGTGACTTCTGATGGATTTTCAAAGGTTGTACCAGAAGCCGATGCAAAGCTACAAGGCGGCCCCACGCAGGCGAAAAGCGTCAAAGGTGATCAAATCATTACCCAAGTGTTTCGTATTAATTACGAAGCAGCCAATAATATTGTGACGGCCTTACGACCTTTGATTTCACCGAATAATGTGATCAACGTGAATCCTGGTAACAATTCTATTGTGATTACCGATTACGCTGACAATATGCGTCGTATGTCGGAGGTGATCGCTTTATTGGATGTGCCATCGAATCCAGAATTGGAAATTATTCCAATTAAACATTCGATCGCGGCCGATGTCGCGACGATGGTGACGCGATTAACGGAGAGTAATCAAGTAAACGCAGAATCCGGAAGGACGATCGTGTTGGCTGACTCTAGGACGAATTCTGTTTTGATTAAATCGCCATCCGTCGCACGTAGCAATTTGGTGAAATCGTTGGTTGCTAAGTTAGACCAACCGACGACTCAGCCCGGCAATGTTCATGTTGTTTATTTGAAGAATGCCGAAGCGGTGAAACTGGCCGAAACTTTGCGCGCTATTTTGAGTGGAGAAACTTCTTCACAATCTGGTCTTGGCAATACAAATAGTAATTCTGGTTTCGCTCAATCTGCTCCAGGTAGTTCAGGTGCTGCTACCGGACAAGGTAATAATTCCGCACTTAGTTCTTCAGGTTCTAATTTAAGTTTGCCGATCAGCTCTAGTAGTAAGCTTCAAGGTCAGGCAGGTGGTAGTGGCGGTTTTATTCAAGCCGATCCGGCAACCAACACTTTAATTATTACAGCAAGTGATGCGGTATACAAAAATCTGCGCGGAGTAATCGATCAACTTGATGCACGGCGCGCGCAAGTTTATATTGAAACTTTGATTGTTGAAGTGTCGGCAGATCGTCTGAATGAATTAGGTGTGGAATGGGCTGGAGCGACCGGCGATAGTACGAGTAATTATCGTTTAGGTGCGGTGACCTCGTATCCAAATCAAAATGCCTTGATTAATCTGGCTGCTGGCAATGCGACTACTCAAGCAGCGGCCTTAGTCGGTAAAGGATTGAATGTTGGACTATTTCGTCAGATCGGTGGACAGTTAGGCATCGGTGCTTTGGCGCACGCTCTAGCAACAGATGGAACTTCGAATGTGTTGTCCGTACCAAATCTCGTCACCCTTGATAACGAAGAAGCGACCATTATGGATGGTCAGAATGTGGGTATCGTTACAGGGCAGTACACAACTGCGACTACTGGAACTGCCGGTTCTAATCCGTTTCAAACTATTGAACGCAAAGATATCGGTATCAAATTAAAGGTGAAGCCGCAGATTTCCGAAGGTGGCACTGTGAAGTTGGCGATAGCCCAGGAAGTTTCCAATATCGGCTCCCCTGTGGCTGGCGGTGTTGGGATTACGACGACTGTTCGTGCTATCGCAACCAATGTATTGGCAGAAGATGGACAAATCATTGCGCTCGGTGGATTAATTCGGGATGACACACGTGGCGGTGTAGAAAAAGTACCGTTCTTGGGTGATCTTCCTTTGATTGGAAATCTGTTTAAGTACAGCAGTCAGAAGCGTTCGAAAGTGAATTTGATGGTGTTCTTGCGCCCAACTGTGATTCGTTCCGCAGAGGATAGCAATCAGGTTTCCTTAGATCGTTATGATTATCTACGTACCCAATATCTGCGTAGCATGCAAAATGAGCTTGATGTTCCTTTCTTGAAAATGGAAAAAGGACGTTTAATGACACCTGCCGAATCGGGCGGCGTTGATAAATCAAAATCCGAAAATTCAAAATTAGTTAAAGAAGGCAAGTAAATCGTATGTCTGAAAATCGATTATTGCCATTCGCCTTCGCGCGTGATTTTTCTATTCTTGCCAATCGACGCGATGACCTGGAAGGTGCTCCAGTAGAGTTGAAAGTCTCGGGCGAGACTAAGCAAGCTGCAATTTTGGAGGCTGGCCGGCGCTTTGGACGAGTTCATTTAGATATTCTTCCCCATGCGGAATTGCTGTTGGAAATTGCCCGCGCCTACGCAGGATCTGGTGGTGACGCTGCAGACGTCGTTGGTGAAGTTGAATCTGATATGGATTTGGCTAAGCTGATGCAAGATATGCCTGCGATTGAGGACTTGTTAGAGTCCGCAGATGATGCGCCAGTGATTCGTATGATTAATGCCTTACTGACGCAGGCTTTGCGTGAGGGCGCGTCGGATATTCATATTGAGCCATTTGAACAGATTTCGGTAGTGCGTTTCCGTGTCGACGGCGCCTTACGTGATGTGATTCGGCCAAAGAAAGCAATCCATGCGTCTTTGGTTTCTCGTATTAAGATCATGGCGCAGTTAGACATTGCAGAAAAGCGCCTACCACAGGATGGTCGCATCACTTTACGTATTGGCGGCAAGCCAGTCGATGTGCGGGTATCAACTTTACCAACCGGGCACGGTGAGCGCGCGGTATTGCGACTGTTAGATAAAGAAGCTGGTAAGTTAGATTTAACGCATCTCGGCATGAGTCCCGATGTGCTTACACAATTCGATCAATTGATCGCACAACCGCACGGCATTGTTCTTGTTACTGGCCCAACTGGATCAGGAAAAACGACGACACTGTATGCGGCATTGTCACGGGTAAATGCTGGTACAACTAACATATTGACGGTTGAAGATCCGATTGAATATGAGTTGGCGGGTATAGGTCAGACCCAAGTTAATGCAAAGATCGATATGAGCTTTGCTAAGGCATTGCGTGCAATTTTGCGTCAAGATCCAGATGTCATCATGATTGGCGAAATTCGTGATTTAGAGACCGCGCAAATTGCAGTGCAAGCATCGTTGACGGGGCACTTGGTGTTGGCAACTTTGCATACTAATGATGCTGCTGCTGCGGTGACGCGACTATTAGATATGGGGATAGAACCATTTCTGCTTTCCTCATCGTTATTGGGAGTGGTCGCACAACGCTTAGTGCGTAAGCTATGTACGCATTGCAAAGTTCAGGATGGCGACGTTTGGAAGTCAGCCGGTTGTGAGCATTGTGGTCATACGGGGTATCAGGGGCGTGTTGGTGTTTACGAACTCTTGTTAACTACCGAGGCAATCTCTGCACAGATTCATCATCAAGCATCTGAAGCAGAAATTCGTATTGCCGCCCAGGGTGATGGAATGAAGACGATGCGTGAAGATGGTCAGCGTTGGCTTGATGCAGGTGTCACAACAAGAGAAGAGTTGTTACGCGTGACGAAAGAATAATTCAAGAAAGAGTTTCACTGTGCCAGCATTTCGATATGAAGCAGTAGATCCCCAAGGGAATAGTAAAAAAGGTGTGCTGACCGCCGATAGTGCTCGTGCAGCGCGCTCAGATTTGCGCGCGCAGCAATTAGTTCCGGTGATGGTTGAGTTGATTGCCAATCAAAGCGGTGATGCGAAACGTGGAAAATCGATGTTTGGCGAACATTTGTCGACGGTTGAGTTGGCTTTGTTTACCCGTCAATTATCCAGTTTGCTCGATGCCGGATTACCTTTGGAGCAGGCATTTTCGGCCTTGTTGGAGCAAGCAGAGCGGGTTTATATTCGTGACTTAGTGGCATCGATTCGTTCTGAAATTTTAGCTGGCTCTGCTTTGTCGGATGCCTTAAAACAGCATCAAAATGATTTTACTGATATTTACTGCGCCTTGGTCGCATCGGGCGAGCAGATTGGTCAATTAGCCAGAGTTTTGTCCCGCTTGGCGGACTATATTGAACGTCGAAACGCGCTTACGCAAAAAGTAAAACTTGCGTTCACCTATCCAGCGATTGTGACTGTGGTTGCATTTGCGATTGTGATTTTTTTATTGACTTATGTGGTGCCGCAAATTGTTTCGGTGTTTGCGAACACCAAGCAAAAATTACCCTTGCTAACAGTTGTCATGTTGGCGATTTCGGATTTTGTGCGTGCATACGGTTGGCTGCTTGCGATTGTGATTACAGCTGTGGTGTTTGCGTGTCGCCACGCCTTGAAAAATCCAGAAGTGAAAATGCGTTGGCATACTTGGTTGTTGGATGCTCCGATGTATGGAAAATTTGAACGTAGTTTGAATACAGCGCGTTTTTCAAGCACTTTATCGATTACGACAGGTTCTGGTGTTCCCATTCTGAAAGCTTTGCAAACGAGTAGGGAGACTTTGTCGAATGTTGCGATGCGTGCCCAGGTAGAAGACGCTACGAATAGTGTGCGTGAAGGCGTTAGTTTGGCACGAGCATTATCTGCCCATAAGCATTTTCCACCGATGTTGATTCATATGATTCGTGCTGGTGAAGTGACTGGTGAACTGCCTGCGATGCTGGAACGTGCTTCTTCAGCGCAGGAGCAAGATCTGGAACGACGTGCGTTGACCATCGCCGGATTGCTTGAGCCCCTCTTGATTTTGGCAATGGGTGTCGTGGTCTTGCTAATCGTGCTGGCGGTCCTAATGCCGATTATCGAAATTAACCAATTGGTTCGTTAATCCTGACTAGATTTGCAGATCAACATTTGAATGTAAAAGTAGAGCGAGAATTTCCATGAAGCGTCTTCCATTGCTGATTAATGTCGTGTTGTTTGCCATGCTTTGTATGGTGCTGACCTATTGGGGAATGAAAATATTTAAACCCTCGATTCGCCCCATACAGGCGCCGGTTACCGTTGATAACTACGAGCCAAGCGTTGGCCAATGGGGAGATTTGTTCGGACAATCTGCAGTTGCGCAAACGGCGCCTAGCAGTTATCAGTTAAAAGGTGTGATCGTCTCACCTCGCAATCCTGACAGTGTCGCCATTATTGTAGTTGAAGGACAACCTAGTTTTACGATAGGAATCGGCAAAGAATTCACACCCGGTGTGACTTTGCGTGAAGTGCACGCCGATCACGTCATCGTGAGCGAGGCTGGTGTTTCACGACGGATTGATTTGCCTGCGCCAGTTCCACACACTGGCATTATTTCATCTCCCTTAGCTAATCAGCCGGAACGAGTACCAGGTTTAGTACCACCTCAGGCGACTAGCGGCATTAAATAATTCTTCGCGCAATATGGAATTTCCCGATTACTTTCAACAAGATATTGCACTTGCCCATCCTTCTTGGCATGTTGTTTTAAAGCAGGGCTTAGATTCGATTGAGCAGCAGCATCCTGAGTATTTATCTCAATTAGCCGAGACACATTTTTTACCCACGCAACATCGGCTATTTGCGGCATTTTCAATGCCAATTTCAGAAATTCGTTATGTCTTGATCGGTGAGGGGCCTTACCCTAGAGAAGCGAGTGCAACAGGTTATTGTTTTATGGATGGTGCTGTTGCAGGGATTTGGTCGCAAGAAGCAAGTGCTGGGCTGAGTAAGTCGGTGAATCGTGCTACATCCTTGCGTAACTTCATAAAAATGCTATTGGTCGCTGATGGATATTTAACTTTGGATGATACCAGTAGTCGTGCGCTTACATCTTTCGTGCAACAGATGCGTCAAGAATCCGATAAGTACGTGCAAACGATGATGCAGCTGCACGACAATTTCTTGAAACATGGTTTTTTGATGCTCAATGCTTCTTTGGTTTTTCGTAGCGACGTGTCACCCGCTGAGGATGCGAAAGTTTGGCGAATTTTTCTGCAGTTTGTGTTTGAAGCCTTGGCACAACAGTCGTTTGTACCTAGTCTCATTTTGTGGGGGAAGATCGCCGACCGATTGGAAAGTATCGATGTGCTTTCTCAGTTTGAAAAAATTAAATCTGAGCACCCATACAATTTAAGTTTTATCGGTAATTTGTCCATGCATAAAATATTTGCGCCGATGAAGTTGTTGTCTGCATCACTGTAAATCGGGTTGAGGATTTTCATTTTCATAAGACGTTATTGAAAGTGTCGAGCCTGCCGAATAAATAATCACGTAATTGAATCCGAAGATTTGGCATATTTGCCTCAAATCAACAAAAATCCTGTTGAGTTTGCAAGTCAGAAGAAGTGCACTGCTGTAAAATGGATTTAATTTCTCTGCGAAAACCTTCGTATCTGCTTGGTTTGGATAAGAGACTCCTTAAAAAGACCGACCCACAGTACGGTGCAAATTTGAGTGCGGGATGTTAGCGGAATATGTTAAAGAAAATTAAGAGCGCGCAAATTCGAGAAGGCATGTATGTTCAGGAACTGTGTGTTTCTTGGATGAGTTCTCCGTTTTGGCAGAAGTCATTTCTGATCGAAAATCAAGCGACAATTGATAAAATAAATAACGCAGATATTCGCGAAATCTGGATTGATACAGATAAAGGTTGTGATGTTCTGCAGCCTTTGCCACCGTCAGACAGAATCCCAGTTGCGGAAGTCATCCGAGAAGAGCCTGTGGTAGAGGCCACGCCAATTGAAAAAACTAAGTCATTTTCTGAAGTTAAGTCCGTCTCGATGGATGCTGAGGTCGGACGTGCTGCAAAGATTGTCGGTAAATCGAAAGGTGCTGTCTTTTCGATGTTTAGCGAAGCCCGTATGGGTAAAGCGATCGAAGCAGAGCAAGCCATGCCTCTGGTTGAGGAGATTGCAAACTCCGTCATGCGAAACCCTGGTGCACTGATTGGCTTGGCTCGATTGAAGACGGCTGATGACTATACCTATATGCACTCAGTTGCTGTTTGTGCATTGATGATTGCCTTGTCGCGTCAACTTGGTTTGAGCGATGATGAAACGCGTGAAGCTGGCTTAGCTGGCTTATTGCATGATATCGGTAAGATGGCAGTTCCCCCGGCAATTTTAAACAAACCAGGTCGGCTTACTGATGACGAGTTTGTGTCGGTGAAAGAACATCCAAGTGCTGGACACGCGATGTTACTGGAAGCCAAAGGCGTTGGTGAGATTGCGCTTGATGTTTGCTTGCATCATCATGAGAAAATGGATGGCTCAGGTTATCCAAAAGGATTAAAAGGCGATCAGATTAGTCTGTATGCCAAAATGGGGGCCGTCTGTGATGTTTATGATGCGATTACCTCGAATCGCCCGTACAAAGAAGGTTGGTGCCCAGCTGAATCTTTGAAGAAAATGTCAGAATGGAGTCGCGGACATTTCGATGAAGTGGTATTCCAAGCATTTGTGCGAAGCATTGGCATTTACCCAGTCGGAACTCTGGTGAAGCTACAGTCTGGGCGTCTCGGTGTGGTCGTCGAACAGCAGATTGGTAAGTCGTTATTGTTACCTAAGGTCAGAGTTTTTTTCTCCTCCAAATCGATGACTTATATTTCCCCATCTTTACTCGATCTGGCAGCTGCAGGTATTCAAGATAAAATTGTATCCCGAGAAGATGCGATTACTTGGGGTCTAAAAGATATTGATCGTTATTGGCTTGGCGAGAGTGTTGGGCAAGCATAGTCTGTCGTTTTCGAGTAGATGTTATCGAGCAATTTCAAGTACGCCGATTCTGAATTGTGATGAATGACTGTATTCTTGTAGCCGTCCATAGAAGTAAATTCCTCATTTTCGCATGCGCTCATACAGCGCATTTGACAGCTTATTTGGCCGATAAAAGCGAGTTATTTTTGTTCGTGATTGATCCACTTTGTTGCAAAACCAACGCTCTGAAATAAATCATCGCGGCAATGATTTTCCTCAAGTGCATCAGGTAAAATGCACTTATGAAAATTTTGATTAGTAATGATGACGGCTACTTAGCACCCGGAATTCTTGCTCTGGCGAGTGCTCTACGACCCTACGCAGAGATTACCGTGGTTGCTCCTGATAGTAATCGCTCTGGTGCCTCTAATGCGCTGACTTTAGACCGACCACTGTCGGTATCCCGCGCTGAAAATGGATTTTACTTTGTTAATGGTACCCCGTCAGATTGTGTTCACATCGCCTTAACTGCCTTGATGAAGGAGCCGCCTGATTTAGTTGTATCTGGTATTAATCAGGGACAAAACATGGGCGACGATACTTTGTATTCAGGTACCGTTGCCGCAGCGACCGAAGCTTATTTATTCGGAATTCCAGCGATTGCTTTTTCTCAGGTGGATAAAGGCTGGGGAAAGTTAGCGGATGCAGCGAAAGTGGCAGCTGACATGGTGCTGCGAGGCTTTCCCAGTTTAGCGAAACCCTTTTTGCTCAATGTGAATATTCCTAATCTGGATTATGATGAAATTCAAGGTATGCGAGCGACGCGTTTAGGTAAACGACACGCATCTGAGCCAGTAATTCAGGCACATGATCCAAGTGGTCGTGTTATTTACTGGATCGGACCCGTAGGTGCGGTCAAAGATACCAGCGAGGGTACAGATTTTGATGCTACCTCTAAAGGATTTGTTGCTGTCACGCCCTTACAAATTGATCTGACGAATCCTCAACAAATGCATGCGCTGTCGGTGGATTTGGTATGAGTGGGAATGAAAAGCGCTTCCCTTTAAGTTTGGCCTCTGTCGTTTCACAGCGAGGAAATGTCAGTAAATCACCCACAGCGATGCCGCAAACTGCGGTACAAAACGCTGCATTTCACATTAAAAATTCTCACTCTTCCACGATCAAACCAAGTACGCAGGTGCCGCCTGCAAAGCAAACTAGTGCCTTGGCTGTTGCACCGCTGACAGCCGGTGTAGGTATGGTGTCGGATAAGATTCGACAAGCAATGGTTGCGCGCGTGGCACAACAGGGCGTAAAAGATAGCCTAGTACTTGCGGCCTTAGAGGCAATCCCCCGTCATTTGTTTGTTGAATCTGGCTTAGCGAGTCAGGCATACATTGATGCTTCTTTGCCGATTGGTCATCACCAAACGATTTCCCAGCCCTATATCGTTGCGCGTATGACGGAAATTTTGCGTAACGGTAAAAATCTACATCGTATTCTTGAAATTGGTACTGGTTGTGGATATCAAGCTGCAGTGCTCTCGTTGGTGGCGAAAGAGGTCTATTCCATAGAGCGAATTAAGGCATTGCATGAATTGGCAAAAAATAATTTGCGACCAATGCGTATAGCGAATATTCGACTGCACTATGGCGATGGGATGTTAGGTTTGCCACAAGTTGCACCGTTTGACGGTATCATACTCGCTGCTGCGGGTTTGGAAGTGCCGCATGCTTTACTTGAACAATTGGCGATTGGTGGGCGGCTGATTGCTCCTGTCGGTGGGCGTCAGCAAGTGTTGCAGCTGGTTGAGCGTACTTCTCAACACGAATGGAATAGTACAATTTTAGAGCAATGTCATTTCGTACCTTTACATCAAGGCGTGATTTAGTTTAGATTTTTAGTTTAAATTTTCAGCCTATTGTATTTAGCTAACTTATAGAAGAAATTAAGAAATATTTATGAATCAAAGTTGCATCCTTAAAAATAGCTTGGCCTTGTTATTTGTTTTGCTGATTGGTGCATGCAGCTCTGTGCCAAATCAAGCGCCTGTTATTGAGCGTAGTAAAGAAGTTCCAGCCGAACCTACCGTTGCAAGTACAGGTGCGGCAACGAAGCCAGCGGATGTGCGTCGCCCAAGTTACATTGTTAAGC
>DLGN01000155.1:0-4730 GCA_002482715.1 Oxalobacteraceae bacterium UBA7693 | reverse complement strand
GTGATTCACTGTCGAAAATTGCAATTGCACAAGGGGTGAATATTAATGACCTGATCGCCTGGAATAATCTAGCTAATCCAAGTGATATCAAGGTTGATCAAGTTTTATGGGTCGCTGCAGAAAATGGTGATGTGAAAGTAACGCCGATTTCTGTTAATTCAGGAATTGAAGTGCGTAACCTCAATCCAATAAATCCAGCAACGCACAAGACTTCACCAAAAGCTGACAAACGGATCTATTCAGATGCGAACCTGCAAGAATTGCAAAAAGCTGATGGCGCGGCACCAAGTGTGGCTAACAGTAAAACTGAAACTGCCGTGGTTGCTGCGAAACCAGCTGAACCCGTGCCAGAAATGAATTGGGTTTGGCCTACTGCTGGTAAAGTATTGGCGACATTTGATGATCCAAAAAATAAAGGTATTGATATCGGCGGCAAGTTAGGGCAAGAGATTGTTGCTGTTGCTCCAGGTAAGGTGATTTATGAAGTGGGTGCGGTGAGGGGCTATGGCAACATGTTAGTCATTACCCATGCGAATAATTATTTGTCAGTTTATGCGCACAATAAAACCAATCTTGTAAAAAAAGGACAAACTGTGAGTAAAGGTCAAAAAATTGCGGAGATGGGTAATTCAGATAGCGAGACTGTGAAACTACACTTTGAAATTCGTCAAGCTGGAAAACCAATTGACCCTTTAAAGTTATTGCCGAATCGCTGATGCAAAGTTGATTGTGATTGCGGCGGTTTAGGGCGTGTTGCCATAATATTTTTAGATATTTCATTAAATAATTCATTGAATTTGAACATGCATAAATCTTCTCCGCAAAAAACGTCGCAAACAGTTTCTGATCATGAAGACAGAGTATTAGATATGGAGCGCAGCACTGACGATGTAGATGATCTGAATAATAGTGGATCGGAAGCTGACGAGGCAGAAGAAAGCAAATTTGAAGAAGTGCCAGTCGTCGCGATAGCGCCCATTGATGAAATAAAAAATATTTTGGCTGCAGAGTTGTCTACTGATACAACCCAGCATTATTTGAATCAAATTGGTACCCGACCTCTATTTTGTGCTGCCGAAGAATTACACTTCGCGACTTTGGCGAAGCAAGGTAATTTTGAGGCGCGTCAGAAAATGATTGAACACAATTTGCGTTTGGTGGTATCGATTGCAAAACATTATATTAATCGTGGCGTTGCCTTACTTGATATGATAGAAGAGGGTAACTTGGGATTGATGCATGCCATCGATAAATTCGAGCCCGAACGCGGTTTTCGATTTTCAACTTATGCGACGTGGTGGATACGACAGAGTATTGAGCGCGCAATCATGAATCAAGCGCGCACGATACGTCTTCCGGTTCATGTGGTACGAGAATTGAATCAAATTTTGCGCGCCAAGTATCACCTTGAAGCGCAGCACCGAGATGGCAAAGATGCGAGCGCTGAAGATATTGCCCATTTAGTTAGCCGACCACTTGACGAGGTACAAGACATACTTGCGCTCTCTGAACATGCGATGTCGCTCGATACCCCTTTGGACGGCGATCCTCAAAGCAGCCTTTTAGATATGTTGCCAGGTGATAATGAACATGGGCCTGATACCTTAGCGGAGCATCACGAAGTGACTGTTCTAGTTCGTGATTGGCTCTCTAAATTACCTGATAAACAAAGAATTGTGATCATGCGTCGATTCGGTCTCGACAATGATGATCCTGTCACTTTGGAAACGCTGGCTGACGAGATGGGGATTACGCGTGAGCGGGTTCGTCAAATTCAACAGGGGACCTTAATCAAACTGAAGCGCAGCTTCGCTTCTCGCGGCGTTGGCCGGGATGCCTTGCTCTAAAACATATTGCTTGATAGCAGATAGTTAATTATGGAGTGCTTGGCATTTTAAGATAGACCCTTGGCTTTGAATTGTCGATTAAACGGTATAATCTCGGCTCTTTGAATCTACTATTCCCAATGGCTTGAACGCCATCTCTCTTGTTTATCATGAATACAATTAATATCCGTTCCCTCGATATGGACGCGCGCGGCGTTGGTCATCTCACTAATGAAGATGGTAGTCAGGGGAAAGTCGTTTTTGTCGAAGGAGCCTTGCCCGGTGAAGTGGTGGGCTTCAATAGCTATCGAAAAAAACCGAGTTGGGAAGCGGCAACCCTAGGGCCAATTATTAAGGAATCGTCACAGCGAGTAAATCCGAAATGTCCGCATTATGGCGTTTGCGGAGGTTGTTCAATGCAGCATCTCGATCCTAGCGCGCAAGTGGCGATGAAGCAGCGCGTGTTGGAAGATAATTTGTCGCACATAGGAAAAGTAAAACCGGTGATGGTTATGCGACCAGTTTATGGCCCGACATGGGGATATCGTTATCGTGCACGCTTGTCGGTACGGAATGTGCATAAAAAGGGCATAGTGTTAGTTGGTTTTCATGAGAAAAAATCACGCTATGTCGCGAATATGGAAACCTGTGAAATCCTGCCTCCGCACATTTCAAAAATGTTGATGCCACTCCGTGATTTGATTAGTTCATTGACCTTAATTGAAGCACTGCCGCAAATTGAATTAGCTATAGGCGCGGGTGTCACTGCGATGGTGCTGCGAATCATGCAACCCTTGGGAGCTGGTGATGCGGAAAAATTGAAAGCTTTTGCTGATCAACATCAAGTCCAATGGTGGCTGCAAACCGCTGGGCCAGATAGCGCAGAACCTTACTATCCTGAGCATTCGGATTTGCATTATCTGTTACCAGAGTTCGGCGTCAAGATGCCGTTTAAGCCAACTGACTTTACGCAAGTAAATCATCATATCAATCGGGTCTTGGTAGCACGTGCTTTGGGTTTACTTGAGGTGCAAAAAGATGAACGTATCTTGGATCTGTTTTGTGGACTTGGAAATTTCACGTTACCAATCGCGACGCAGGCACGTGAAGTCGTTGGGATTGAAGGTAGCACGGCTTTGACTGAGCGCGCATTAAGCAATGCTCAGGCAAATGGATTAGGCGATAACAGCTCATTTGCAACACGTAATTTATTCGAGGTGAAAGCAGAGGATTTTGTTGCGCTGGGTAAGTTTGACCGCTTCTTGATTGACCCACCGCGAGATGGTGCGATGGCTGTATGCCAGGCCTTGATCGATTTGGGGAAAATTGCGCCAGAGTTACGCCCTAAAAGGATAGTCTACGTGTCGTGTAGTCCTTCAACATTAGCACGAGATGCTGGAATGTTAGTGAACGAGGCTGGTTATCAAATGGCGAAGGCGGGTGTTGTCAACATGTTTCCACATACGTCGCACGTTGAATCAATGGCGGTATTTGATCTTTTATAGCATTGATCCGCGTTGATACGTGTTTTGCGACAGCAGACTGTAGTTTCGAAAAAGCCGACATGATGTCGGCTTTTTTTATGTTCCTGAGAAATTTTGTATTGCTCTCTTGAAAGTTTGATTGATAACGCGGATACTAGGACGTACTTAATATCGATAAAAGAGAAGAGGAAAAATAAAGATGAGTTATGAAGTGATGGATGCACAAATTACACCTGATGGTCATTTAGAGGTTTTGTCAAAAGCGGAAGTTGCCAGATTATGGGATACCAGTCATGGCGGTCTGTATCAATTATTTAGAAGCTGCGCTCTGGCGGTACTCAATTGCGGCAGTGGTTTGGACGACGGCAAAGAGTTGTTGGAGCGCTATAAGAGTTTCGATATCAGCATTGTTCAGCGTGAACGTGGAATAAAACTTGAGGTAAAAGCTGCGCCAGCAAGTGCGTTTGTTGATGGCGTTATGATTAAGGGGATACAGGAACATTTGTTCGCTGTGTTAAGAGACATTTTATTTATTGATGGTGAAATTTTAAAGAACGCCCACATCAATCTCGAAACAACTGAGGGCGTGACTGATGCGGTTTTTCATATCTTGCGGAATGCAAATTTATTGCAGCCACAAATTAGTCCGAACTTGGTGGTATGCTGGGGTGGTCACTCAATTTCAGGGCACGAATACGATTACACAAAATTAGTTGGTTATCATTTTGGTCTGCGCGGAATGGATATCTGCACTGGTTGTGGTCCGGGTGCGATGAAAGGGCCGATGAAGGGGGCTGCAGTTGGTCACGCGAAACAGCGTATCGATAGTGGCCGTTATTTGGGAGTTTCTGAACCAGGAATTATTGCAGCTGAAGCGCCAAATCCTATTGTCAATGATCTTGTGATCTTGCCCGATATTGAAAAGCGTTTAGAAGCATTTGTTCGTATGGGACATGCGATTGTTGTGTTTCCTGGTGGTGCTGGTACGGCGGAAGAAATTCTCTACTTACTTGGAATATTGCTACATCCAGACAATGCAAAATTACCGTTTCCTTTGATCTTTACTGGTCCGGCATCCGCCGCAGAGTATTTTAAGCAAATCGATCAGTTTATTCTGAACACGCTAGGTGCTGAAGCGCAAAGCAAATACCAAATAATTATTGACGATCCGGTCGAGGTGGCGCGTCAGGTACAAGCGGGAATTAAGACTGTGCGCGCATATCGCAAACAACATGGTGATGCGTATTATTTCAATTGGTTGTTGAAAATTGATCGTGAGTTTCAACATCCGTTCGCACCGACGCATGAAAATATGCGCGGCTTGGCATTACACAAAAATCAGCCTGCGCATTTGTCAGCAGCACCAGCAGCCAGGAGAAGGCGCTCAGCCGCAGCTGTTGCTGCTAATGACGATGCAGAA
>DLGN01000135.1:8248-11289 GCA_002482715.1 Oxalobacteraceae bacterium UBA7693 | reverse complement strand
GAAGTGCCCGGTGCAGGACCAGTTAACGGTTTTACGCAATCAATTTGTTCGATCGATCATGCAGAGCATGCCTACGCTGCCTATCAAAAATTCTTAGATGATCCGGGACCAGCAATTATCGGCGCGATGCCTAGCGCCTCGTGTTTTGGCCCTGCTTACGAATTTGTCNNNAGTACGGATTTGAAACGACGCAAGTTGCGCAATAAAGTACCGATCACTTATGTGACTAGTGAGCCCTATATTGGACATTTGGGTTTGGGTGGTGTTGGTGATTCCAAGTCAATGTTGGAAAGTGAATTTCGCAATAACGATATCAAATGGATTTGCAATGCCAAAACCACGCGAGTTGAAGATGGCAAAATGTTTGTTAGTGAAATGGATGAGATGGGTAATCTCAAAAAAGAACATGAGCTGCCATTTAAGTACAGCATGATGTTGCCATCCTTCCGTGGCGTCGATCCGATTGCAGCAGTCGAAGGTCTCTGTAATCCGCGCGGCTTTGTGCTGGTTGACGATCATCAACGCAGCAAAAAATATCCGAATATCTATTCTGCTGGTGTCTGTATTGCGATTCCGCCAGTTGAAGTTACTCCCGTTCCAACTGGAGCGCCGAAGACTGGCTACATGATAGAAACCATGATCACCGCCATCGTTCATAATATTGAAGCCGATCTGAAAGGTGAGCCGGCAACCGCGAAAGGTAGTTGGAATGCGATCTGTTTGGCGGATATGGGCGATACCGGTGCCGCTTTCGTCGCCTTACCGCAAATACCACCGCGTAATGTGAATTGGTTTAAAAAGGGTAAGTGGGTGCATTACGCGAAAATCGCTTTTGAGAAGTACTTTATTCGTAAAATGAAGACGGGAAATTCTGAGCCAATTTATGAAAAGTATGTGTTGAAAATGTTGGGCATTGAACGCTTGGATAAATAAGCAAAGTAGATAGACGATAAATCGATTGCTGCAATAGTTGTATCCCTCAAGCTGAAATGGCTTCGAGGGATTTTTTATTTTGGATATTGCATATACCTGTCGAATAGTTTTTTCTAATGGCGATTTTCTTAAAACGAACTATAACGAAATAGTAGTATGTGCTTAAATTATCTAGCGTCTGCTTGTTCGCGGCGTTGGTGGCTTTTGCTGTGTAAAAATGGCTTTGATCAACCTTAATTTGAGCTTGGTTTTATGATCGTTTTCTATAGGAGGCAGCTATGAAACGCAGGCTATATTACATGTTGCCCGATGTACGCAGTGCCAGGGCTGTTTTAGATGAATTATTGTTAGCAAGAGTGGAATATCGTCGCATTCATTTCTGTGCGAAAGAAGGATCTTTGTTGGCGGATATGCCGGAAGCGAATTCCATGCAAAAGACCGATATGGTGCATGGTGCAGAAGTGGGAATTGTGATTGGCGCGGTGTCGGGTTTTATTGCGGCATCTTTGTTCTTATTATTTCCACTTGAAACGATAGAGGCACGGATATTTGGTTTTTTGGTTGCAGTTCTGATGGGCGCCGTATTCGGTTCTTGGCTCTCGGCTAAAAGCGCCGCAACGATACCAAACGCTAGCCTCGCGCCTTTCCGTGAGCGAATCGAACGCGGGCAAGTATTATTGATTGTGGATGTGCCATTTGATCGCGTTGCTGAAATCGAAAAAATGATGGAGAAAAATCATCCTGAAATCGATTTTGGTGGTGTTGATCCACACATTCCTATACTTTCTTAATTCTTGAATTTTACTTCTATCACCATCGGGTGATTCGAAACGGTTTGCAAGGCTATTTCGGCCTCACGACTTCAGCTGAAGGTCTGAAGTGGTGGGGCTTTTTTGTTTTCGATGAACTTGTTGATTGGTAAATTCGATTTTGTAAGTTTGAACTAAATGTACTGGATTTGCTCTAAAACCGCTAAGCTCATGTTTTAAATCATAGCTCTAACCCCCGGTCTGCAATTCACTATAAAAAAGGAACCCCATGTCCCTAAAAAAAATCGCCCAAGCGGTCAGTCTCGCGTTTTGTATTTCCCTCAGTGCGGCACCTGTTTATTCTGCCTTTGCTGCAACTCCCCAATCTGTTATTCCAGCACATGCGCGTGCCGACAAGATCAGTACACCAGCATCGGTATTGGGATTTGATTTGGGTGAGTGGCATGCGCGTCCTGAGCAATTAACTTCCTACTATCAATTATTGGCAAGCCAATCGCCACGTGTCAAAGTACGTGTAGTTGGTTATTCGCACGAGCGCCGTCCGATTTTGAATGTGATTATCACGAGCGAAAAAAATCATCAACGCCTGAGCGAAATTGAAGCAGCACGTGGACGTGGCGAAAGCGATACACCTTTGGTCGTCTATCTTGGCTACAGCGTACACGGCAATGAACCTAGTGGAGCAAACGCCGCGCCAGCGGTGGCATGGCACCTCGCAAGTTCAATGGATAAATCCGTCAACGAGATGTTAGAGCGCACCGTGGTTGTGATCGATCCTATGCTGAATCCCGATGGCTTAGCGCGTTTTGCGAACTGGGCGAATAGCAATCGTGGTCAGACTTTGGTCAGCGATCCAAATACGCTAGAGCATCGTGAAGGCTGGCCAAGTGGTCGCGGTAATCATTATTGGTTTGATCTCAATCGTGATTGGTTATGGTTGCAACATCCAGAATCCCGCGCACATGTTGCGACATTTCAAACATGGCGTCCGCATGTGTTCGGTGATTTTCATGAACAAGGCACAGATGCAACCTATTTCTTCCAACCCGGCGTGCCAACCCGCACCCATCCTTTGACACCGGCGAATAATCAAACCTTGACCGAGGCGATTGCGAAATTCCATGCGCAGGCCTTGGATGCACGCGGTGAATTATATTTTAGCCGTGAAGCCTTTGATGATTTTTACTATGGTAAAGGGTCGACCTATCCAGATTTGCAAGGCAGTGTCGGTATCTTGTTTGAACAAGCAAGTTCACGTGGTCATATTCAAGATTCACGCAATGGCTTATTGAAATTTGATCACACGATTGCGAATCAGATTACGACTTCGTTCAGCAC
>DLGN01000135.1:7878-8202 GCA_002482715.1 Oxalobacteraceae bacterium UBA7693 | reverse complement strand
GCGATTCGCGATCAATTGATTGCGCATCAAAAGAACTTCTATGACGAAGCCAAGAAAATGGCGCAAGCCGATCCCAATCGCGCAATGTTGTTTGCCGCTGAAAATAATCCAGCACGCTTACGCGATTTTTCTAATTTGTTAAAGCAACATGGCATCGCTGTGCATCAAGTCAAAGGCAGCGTTACCATCAATGGCCAACGCTATGACGCACGTAATGCCGTCGCCGTGCCGCTCAATCAGCGTCAAAGCCGTTTATTAGAAGGCATTACCGAATTGCGTACGCAGTTTAAAGACAATACGTTTTACGATGTTTCAGCATGGATC
>DLGN01000135.1:2938-7866 GCA_002482715.1 Oxalobacteraceae bacterium UBA7693 | reverse complement strand
AGCGTATGACTTGGCAAGTGCCAAGAGCGCGGGTGATGTGATTGGCGAGCCAGTACAGGATTTGCCGAAGGCAAGCTTGAAAGCCGAGTCGAATATTGCTTACGCTTTTTCATGGGTCAATGATGATGCTGCGCCTTTGCTCGCGGAATTAAGTCAGACTGGTTTGCGCTTACGTACGGTAACTAAGCCGATGCGGGTACAGACGACCGATGGTACTAAGGACTTGGGTATCGGCAGTATCGTTATTCCAGTCGCGATGCAAAGCACGTCAGCTGCGAATGTCGCAGAAATTATCCGTAAAGCGACGGCAAATCATAGCGTTGAAGTGTTTGCCTTAAGTTCGGGCGCAGGTGGTACAGGCGTTGATTTAGGTAGCGCGAGTTTGAAAACGGTAGAACGTCCGCGCGTGGCAGTGTTAACTGGTCAAGGTTTGGATTCAACTTCAGTAGGTGAATTGTGGCATTGGATCGATACGCACCTTCGCTTGCCAGCAACCATGCTCAGCACTGATCGTTTAGCCGCTACACAATTAGAACGCTATACGCATATTGTGATGAGTGATGGTACGTATCGCTTGTCAGATGAAGCAAATAAAAATATCGAGCGTTTTGTTAAGCAGGGCGGTGTCATCATTGGCGTTGAGGGTGCATTGAATTGGGCGAGCAGCCAATCCTATCTGCAAACGAAGTTAGTTAAAGGCGATGCAGGCAAAAAATTGGATGCCGATAAGGCAGAAGATAAGAAAGCCAAGGAAGGACGTTTAGCCTATAAAGACCAAGATGCAAACGCTGCCAAAGATTTGGTTGCAGGCGTGATATTCGATACTGAAATTGATCGCAGTCATCCCATCGCTGCCGGCATTCCTCGCGACATCTTGCCCGTATTCCGCGGCCAAGCCGATGTGTATAAGTTAGAAGGGGATCGTTATGCTACGGTTGCTGCCTACACTAGCTCACCAGTATTGAGCGGATATGCGTCGCCAGAAAATGCGAAACGCATTGCTGGATCCGCAGCGATTACAGCACAACGCGTCGGTAGTGGTAGTGTGATTTTGGCGAGTGCTGCTTTAGGCTTTAGAAGTGGCTGGGTAGGCAGCCGCCGTATTTTAGAAAATGCTTTGTTCTTTGGTAAAGCGTTTGAAAAAGCACGCGCTGAAGGTGACGAGGCGCACGAAGCACATGAAGCGCATTAAGATGCTAGTTGTTGCAAACGATTAGCGTTTAGGTGGCAGGGCGGGTTGTACCCGCCCTTTTTTATCGTTTAATCTTATGCCCAAGCGGAGTTGATAATTCCGCCCCCCAAACAGACATCGCCGTCATATAAGACCGCAGATTGTCCCGGCGTCACTGCCCACTGCGCTTCATCAAAATGCAATTGAAATAGCTCATTATTGCCGCTAAAACGACATGTCATATCTGGTTGACGGTAGCGAGTTTTTGCGGATAGCTTTTCTAAATTGGGTGCATGACCCGCAACCCAACTGACTTGCGCAGCTTCGAGCGCGTTAGAGAGTAGCCAAGGATGATCATGTCCTTGTACCGCATACACCCGATTGTTTTCTACGTCTTTACGTGCAACATACCAGGCATCACTGCTCCCATCGGCATTTTGATGCGACTTGATGCCGCCTATACCTATGCCTTTGCGTTGGCCTAAAGTATAAAAACTTAGACCGACATGTTTACCGATAATCTCTTCTTCCGGTGTACGAATTTCGCCCGGCGCGTAGGATAAATAGCGGTTTAAAAATTCACGGAAAGGGCGCTCACCGATAAAACAAATTCCGGTCGAATCCTTCTTTTTTGCGTTCGGTAAATTGATTTGCTCTGCAATTTTACGCACTTCAGTTTTATTGATTTCGCCGAGTGGAAATAGCGTGTTCTTGAGTTGTGCTTGATTCAATCGATGCAGAAAATAACTCTGATCCTTGCTGGCGTCGAGTGCCTTTAATAACTGAAATTCGCCATTCACCTCACGCACACGAGCATAGTGCCCCGTCGCAATGTAGTCGGCGCCTAGCTTCATCGCGTGATCCAAGAACGCTTTGAATTTGATCTCTGCATTGCACAGCACGTCAGGATTCGGCGTACGCCCAGCTTGATATTCGCGTAAAAATTCAGCGAACACGCGGTCTTTGTACTCACTGGCGAAGTTGACCGTTTCGATATCAACGCCCACCACGTCGGCAACACTCACTGCATCAATCAAATCTTCACGCGTTGAGCAATATTCAGAATTGTCATCATCTTCCCAATTCTTCATAAATAGGCCGATCACCTCGTAACCTTGTTCTTTTAAGAGCCAAGCGGAGACTGATGAATCTACACCACCGGACATACCGATGACTACGCGTTTTTTACTCATGAATATTCCTGCTAATTTTTATACTGTATATATTTGTATGTTTCGACATCTGCATGTGCCTAACTAACTTACGCTATCTTGGTTTGTGTCCCCTCTCCCGCAAGCGGGAGAGGGCTAGGGTGAGGGCGCTTCAGATAAAAAGAAATTTCTGAAAACTCTTTTAACGCACTTATTAACTCAATTATTAACTCACCTAAACACCCAACACACTAGGATGCGTATACATCAAATCCAAAGGCGCTCTTTGTCCCGCCAGATAATCCTGCAAACATTTCAAAATCAAGGGGCTGCGATGCATGTCCTGACACGCCAGAATCTCTTCATACGTCATCCACAATGCGCGCAAAATGCCGTGATCCAAAGGCCTGTCATGCTGAGCAATTACTTTTCCACAAAAAGCAAAACGCAAATAGGTCACTTCTTTGCCTGAATTTGGTGAAATAAATTTCGACATATACGTGCCGACCAAGGCCTCTGGCACAAATTCATGCGCCGTTTCTTCCATGGTTTCGCGAATCACCGCTTGCTCTAAACTTTCATTGGGATCCAAATGTCCGGCCGCTTGATTTAGACGTACGCCATCGGGCGTCGTCTCTTCTATCATTAAAAATTCTAATCGATCACCATGTTGGCGCGGCACAATCGCTGCGACGGTGACTGAGGGTTTCCAAGTGTTGGACATAGTGAAGGATTTTAAATGGCGGCTGAATATTGAAATAGGGCGACATTTTACCTCGCCAGCCTGAAATTCACCCGTGATTGCACCCAAATCATGATTCGAATTTGCTAATAAAGATTCTGTCTATAAGAAAAACTTCAAACCTGTTGTAATTTTAAGCATGAAAATGAAAGTGCAGAGAGATCTGAGCTAAGGGCTGAATTCCTTCGCCAAGCCTTATGCCATCAGGGGCTGGCATTGTGATGTGTGAGTTCAAGGCTGATTCAAGCTGCTTTATAGCGGTGCGGTGATAGACACATTATGGTAGTTTAGAGTGCTCATCCTGTGCCAGTATGGTGCGTTTTTCGTGTAATATCGTTGTCGAATATCAAATGTATGATCTCCCTGCAGTTCAAATTAGTATGAGTGTCCGCAGTAATTTGTAAAACCGCTTCAAATAATCCGAGTAATTGGTCTTGGCTTTTATCAAAAGTCAGGATATCTGCGTAACATGAAATACCTGAAGTAATCACTTTTGCCATTGAACCTAACGGTATCAAAAATAAAAAGGAGTATCTTTATGAAAATCGGCATTCCCGCCGAAACCCGGTCGGGCGAGACGCGTGTAGCGGCGACCCCAGAAACAATTAAGAAATATGTGAGTGCTAAGCACGAAGTGATTGTGCAAGCGGGTGCTGGTATTGCTTCATCGATTACCGATGAAGCCTATCAAGCGGCTGGCGCAACTATCGGTAGCGCTGCAGATGCATTTGCGGCAGATTTGATTTTGAAGGTGCGCGCACCGTCTGCAGAAGAACGTGGTTTGATCAAATCGGGCGCCGTTATCGTCGGCATGCTCAATCCCTTTGATGCTGAAAATATTGCAGCGATGGCAGCGCATGGCATTACTGCTTTTTCTTTGGAAGCAGCACCACGTATCACACGTGCACAATCACTTGACGTCTTGTCTTCACAAGCGAACATCGCGGGCTACAAGGCGGTGATGTTGGCAGCAAATACTTATCAACGCTTCATGCCTATGTTGATGACAGCGGCGGGTACAGTGAAAGCTGCGCGTGTTTTGATCATGGGTGTGGGCGTTGCAGGCCTGCAAGCGATTGCAACCGCGAAACGTTTGGGCGCTGTGATTGAAGCCTCAGATGTACGCCCACCAGTGAAAGAACAAGTCGAATCCTTGGGCGCGAAGTTTATCGATGTGCCTTACGAAACTGATGAGGAACGTGAAATCGCGAAGGGTGTAGGCGGTTATGCGCGCCCTATGCCAGCAGCATGGATGGCACGTCAGGCAGCTTTGGTACATGAACGCGCCAAACAAGCCGACATCATCATTACGACCGCGTTGATTCCGGGTCGCAAAGCACCGATCTTGATTTCTGAAGAAACGGTGAAAGCGATGAAACCGGGTTCAGTGATTGTCGATATGGCAGTCGAGCAAGGCGGTAACTGTCCTTTGTCAGAGCTGAACAAAACCGTGACGAGATATGGCGTACATATCATTGGTGAGCCGAATTTGGCAACCTTGGTGGCAGCGGATGCATCTGCGCTGTATTCACGCAATATTCTCGATTTCCTAAAATTGATCATCGATAAAGATGCGAATCTGGCGATCAACAAAGAAGATGAAATCGTCGTCGCGACCATGATGTGTTCTGGTGGCGAAGTGTTGAAGAAATAAATTTGGTAAGTCGCTTTTAAATAAAGCCGCTCAATACAGAGGCACAGAGATATCAGGAAAATCAAGAGGAAATTCTGGAAATTTCTCCGTTTTTCCTCTTAAGCTTCACGCCTCCGTGTCAAGTGGTTTGTAAATCAGTTAGATGGAAATATTATGCAAAGAAATATGTTACGCGCCAAGATTCATCGCGTTTCTGTGACCCAATGTGAC
>DLGN01000135.1:0-2914 GCA_002482715.1 Oxalobacteraceae bacterium UBA7693 | reverse complement strand
ATCGATCAGGATCTGCTCGACGCTGCAGACATTAAGGAACACGAGCGGATTGAACTTTACAACATCAATAACGGCGAGCGCTTTGCAACTTACGCGATTAAAGGCAAGCGCGGCAGTGGCGAGATCTCTCTGAATGGTGCTGCAGCAAGGCGCGTACAACTGGGCGATTTAATGATTATTTGCACCTATGCACCGATGGAGGATGAAGTCGCAGAAAACTTCAAACCGAAAGTCGTGTTTGTGGATGCAAAGAACAAGATCACTAGCTTAAAAGAATATTGATTTGCAGAGATTTTCAAATACGATGAAATTAAAGAACTACTGAAAGTCTAATGTGGTTCAGCTAAGTTCGAAACTTCTAGGTGTCGTTCCCGCGAAAGCGGGAATCCAGTGGCGCAAAGGCGTAAGGACTCAAAGACACTGGATCCCTGCCTACGCAGGGATGACAACGACAGCAGCCAACGTTATCTGAACAGCATTACAACTGAAGTCCCTTTTACCTAATTAAAGAGAGAACGTCATGGATGTAGTAAGTCATACACTCACTAATTTGATCATTTTTGTACTGGCAATTTATGTCGGTTACCACGTGGTCTGGACCGTAACACCTGCATTGCACACGCCTCTGATGGCGGTGACCAATGCGATCTCTGCCATCATCATCGTTGGTGCGATGTTGGCCGCAGGCTTGACCGAAGGTGTGCTCGCGCAAGTGATGGGCACGCTGGCTGTCGCACTGGCTGCGGTCAATGTCTTTGGTGGCTTCTTAGTCACGCAAAGGATGCTAGAGATGTTTAAGAAAAAAGAGCCTAAAGCCAAAGTCGAACAGAAGGAGGCACAATAATGAGTATGAATCTCGTGACGATGCTTTATCTGATCGCATCGGTTTGTTTTATTCAAGCACTCAAAGGTTTATCTCATCCATCGACGGCACGCAAGGGTAATACCTTCGGCATGATAGGGATGGCGATTGCCGCCTTTACCACTGTCGCATTGATCGTGAAGTTGAAAAATGAAGCGGGTGGCGCAGGTCTTGGTTATGG
Organism: Oxalobacteraceae bacterium UBA7693; assembly: GCA_002482715.1. GTDB lineage: Bacteria > Pseudomonadota > Gammaproteobacteria > Burkholderiales > Burkholderiaceae_D > Undibacterium. Next base: position 1,871 of record DLGN01000135.1, on the reverse strand, counting down.
CCTGGTAATCCTTGGCATCGTGGTTGGTGGCGGTATTGGTGCCACATTAGCGAAACGCGTAGAAATGACCAAGATGCCAGAGCTGGTAGCAGCGATGCACTCATTGATCGGTTTAGCTGCAGTATGTATTGCGGTTGCGGTGGTTGCAGAACCATGGATTTTCAATATCACTACGCGTGATGCAGCGATTCCATTTGGTAACCGTATTGAATTGTTTATCGGTACTTTCGTCGGTGCGATTACGTTCTCAGGTTCCGTGATCGCTTTCGGTAAATTGTCTGGTAAATACAAGTTCCGTTTGTTCCAAGGTGCGCCTGTTAGTTTTGCTGGTCAACACATGTTGAATTTGGTTCTGGCAATCGCCATGGTCGGTTTGGGCTTGGTATTCTGCTTTGATGGTGGTGTGGCTCCTGCATGGACACCGTTTATTTTGATGACGGTAATCGCGTTTGTATTGGGCGTACTCATCATCATCCCTATCGGTGGTGCTGATATGCCAGTGGTAGTGTCGATGTTGAACAGCTATTCAGGTTGGGCGGCTGCGGGTATCGGCTTCTCACTTAATAACTCCATGTTGATCATTGCAGGTTCCTTGGTCGGTTCGTCTGGTGCGATTCTCTCTTATATTATGTGTAAGGCGATGAACCGTTCTTTCTTCAATGTGATCTTGGGTGGTTTCGGTGGCGCTCCAGCAGAAGCGGCAGCAGCGGGCGGTGCACAACGCACAGTCAAATCTGGTTCGCCAGATGATGTCGCTTTCTTGTTGGGTAATGTCGAAACCGTCATCATCGTTCCAGGCTATGGCTTAGCGGTAGCGCGTGCGCAACATGCTTTGAAAGAGTTGACCGAAAAACTCACGCATAAAGGCATCACGGTCAAGTATGCAATTCATCCAGTGGCAGGTCGTATGCCTGGTCATATGAACGTCTTGCTGGCAGAAGCGGAAGTACCATACGACCAAGTGTTCGAGATGGAAGATATCAATAGCGAATTCGGCCAAGCTGATGTGGTTCTCGTTTTGGGCGCGAATGACGTTGTGAATCCGGCCGCAAAAGATCCAAAATCGCCTATCGCTGGTATGCCGATTCTTGAAGCTTATAAGGCGAAAACGATTATCGTCAACAAACGTTCTATGGCGTCTGGTTATGCCGGTTTGGACAATGAATTGTTCTACATGGATAAGACGATGATGGTGTTTGGGGATGCTAAGAAGGTGATTGAGGATATGGTTAAAGCGGTGGAGTAATACGCTTTTCTGTGTTTTGATTGCTTGTGAAAAAGCCCGCAAGATCTTTGGATCTTGCGGGCTTTTTTGGTTCAGTGCTCTCTGTATCTTTAAATGCGATTAGTGTAGCGTGATAGTCGCTGCGATTGTTTTTGCTGTTGCTTTGAATTCTGTAGGTCGGGGGTGGCCCGACAGCCACTCACTTTCTTTGCTTCGCCAAAGAAAGTAAGCAAAGAAAGGCGACCACGCTGCCACTGCCCTTCGGGTGCCCAATTGTGCAAGTCAAAAATGGGGAGAGTCAGAAACTCGCTACGCTCAAACATCTGACTCTCTTTTTCCCATTTCTGCCTAGCACAATTGGCAGTGTCAGAAGTGGAACGGCGTCAAAATCAAAAACAACTTCAAAGGCAAAGTCAAAAGCAACGACAACACCAAAACAATCAGTATCGACGGCCTTCCATCTTTCGGATAGCGGTTGTAGGTCGTTGTTTTTGATTTTGCTTTTGACCTACCCCCGTTTGAGACGATGTAATTTGTGCTTCACAGAAAATGGATAAGAAAGTGTTGTTGTCTGAGCCGAAGGCGAGTTTCAACACTTTCCCATTTTTTGTGATGCACAAATTATGCTGAAGCGTAGCGTAAGCAC
>DLGN01000347.1:4527-6324 GCA_002482715.1 Oxalobacteraceae bacterium UBA7693 | reverse complement strand
ACTGCAGAACAATTGGGCGATGCTGAATTTATCAAAGCAGAATTGAAAAAATTTGGCGTTAAACCTTTCGCCACGGCTGGCTTGGGCGCATTGCAATTAGCCTTGTTCGAAGAAACGGCGGAAGCGCAATTATGGGAGCCGACTTACATTATCGACTACCCGGCTGAAGTTTCACCATTGGCACGTGCCTCTGACACTGTCGCTGGTATTACAGAACGTTTTGAGTTGTTCATGACTGGACGTGAAATCGCAAACGGCTTCTCTGAATTAAACGACGCAGAAGATCAAGCAGCGCGTTTCATGGCACAAGTTGCAGCGAAAGATGCTGGCGACGAAGAAGCAATGTACTACGACGCCGATTACATTCGTGCATTGGAATACGGTTTGCCACCAACCGGTGGTTGCGGTATCGGCATTGATCGTTTGATGATGTTGATTACCGACTCACCAAATATTCGCGATGTGATTTTATTCCCGCACTTGCGTCGCGAAGAATAAGTGTTTTGATCGTCTTTGGATAAAAAATTCATCGACGTTGATATGAAAAAACCCAATAAGTTAAATTTTAACTTATTGGGTTTTTTTCATTCGGGCGTAAGACTTAGGTAGTCTAAACAATGTGCCCTCTTTTGCAGCAAACTATTTACTTCAAGCGCATATCATTTTTCACTGCGGTCACACCTCTGACATTGCGCGCTAATGAAACTGCTTTTTCGATATTTACTTGGCTGCTTACAAAACCACTTAACTGCACACTGCCTTTAAAGGTTTCCACATTAATTTCTGCGGATTTTAAAGTAGGTTCGTTGAGAATTTCCGCCTTTACTTTGGTGGTGATCCAAGAATCATCAATGTATTCACCGGTACTTTCCTGTTTAGCTGTCGAAGCACAACCGGTCAGTACAATCAGTGAGCAGGCAAATAGTGCTGCGGCAATTTTTTGAGTTGTTTTCATAAATTCTTTCGTGAGATTGTTAAGTTCATTGCTTGTGGTAGATCTTGAAAATGCTGTTCGTACTGGTCGTACTGTTGGTATAGAACTGTCAGATCTTAATTACTTTCCGTACTTCTTTTTAGCCGTCGTAACACAAGCATCTTTCGCGTTACCGGCAAATGCATCACATTTTTCCAAGGCGACTTTATATTCTGCTTCTTGTTTATCGGAAGCTTCATCTTTACGCGCCTCGATCACTTTTTTATCTGCTTTTGCGGTGGCAATGGCAGCTACTTTAGTTGACTTAGCTTTTTTGATGCAGACATCTTTTTCATTACCCACCATGGACTTACACTTAGCTTCGTCCACTTCATAATCGGCCTCAGCAATTTTTTTAGCTGCACTGGTACGAGCACTTAAGGTGTTGTGATAATTGGCATAGGCGGTTTCTTCGCTGCGTACACGTGCAGCTTTCGCTTCTTCCTGACAAATGTCTTTAGGATTGTCGTTCAAAGCCTTACATTTTTCTGCCGCGATCTTGTAATCGGCTTCTGCTTTGATTTTGACATTTTTAAAGATCGTTGCGGCGTCAGGCTCTGCGGCGATTGCATTGCTGTTTAGACCCAAAGTCACCGCGCAGACCATCGATATCAATAATATTTTTTTCATTTTCACTTTCGTTATTAGAACAAGGGATTCAAAAAGTCAGGCATTACAGCCCTTACAGTTTGTTGCGTCAGCGTGAAGTCAATGCATCGACAGTGTTGTTATACGCATTTGCCTTTGTGATTTATGTGCGTTGGCTAACATAGGCTTTCTTTATTTGTTTTTAAGTATGCGTGCGCCAGCGAACAGAGAAAGTT
>DLGN01000347.1:3169-4418 GCA_002482715.1 Oxalobacteraceae bacterium UBA7693 | reverse complement strand
CTCTCTGCTTGCGTAAGCAATGCGCCTTATCAAACTTCACGTCCTTATGAGAATGGACAAACACAATATGGGGCACATGGCACCATTGAATCCATTCAGTGGATGGGAAGTGAAAGACAAAGCAGCGGTGCTGGTGCTGTCGTGGGTGGAATTGTCGGCGCGATAGTCGGCAATCAAGTGGGTGGCGGCACGGGACGTGCTGTTGCCACTGTAGCTGGCGGTATTGGTGGTGCTTTGATCGGCAATAACTTAGAGAAAAACCGTGGTGACAATTATTACCAAATCCGTATTCGCATGGATGACGGTGCTCGCCATGTTGTGCATCAAGATGACCTCGGTAATCTTCGGGTTGGTGACCGAATTCGTATCGCGAATGGTCGCGCTTATTTACAGTAATTTCATTGATCAGTCACCGACTGACTTCGGCTGAATAGATTTTTACGCTTACCAAAAATAAAGGAAATTTATGTTGTATACCCTCGCTGTTGTTCTGATCGTTTTATGGCTACTAGGCTTTGTAAGTGCTTATACCTTGGGCGGATTCATCCACATCTTACTAGTGATCGCTGTCATCGTTTTATTGGTCAATTTTATTAATGGACGGCGTCGATGATGTTTATCGGAGGGCAGCATCATGTTAACTGATGCTGCCTTCATGCTGCGACTGTGCGTTCCCTATTTGTCTTTGTTTAATGAATCAATTTTCCAGGAAATCATATGCAAAATCGTCACATCTATATCGAGAAAATGAAACAAGAACTCGAAGTATTAAATATGAAATTGAATGAACTCGAGCTATCTGCCGAAAATATGCAAGAAGATGCTCGCAAGCTTTATAACCAGGAAGTGGACAAAGTGCGTGTGCAGTCTGCGCTAGCCAAAGAAAAGTTTTCTCAATTAGTTGAGAGTAGTGAAAACACGTGGAACGACATGGTCGTCGAAACAGAAAAAATTCGCGATGCATTTGTAAATTCCTTCCATTACTTTAAATCCCAGATTTGATTTTCTTCCAGCGAGTTCCTCATGTCACTCATTATTGAAATTATTTTGGTATTGCTATTACTCGGTGCTTTTCCCACTTGGCCACATAGCAGAAATTGGGGCTACCGACCAAGCGGTGCTTTGAGCATCGTAGTCGTGGTGCTGATTGTGCTGCTATTAACAGGTCGAATTTAATTCACGTCCCGCATTTAATCATAGGAAACTCCATGCAAATCTTTACCCAACATCGTCACCTGACTAACAAACT
>DLGN01000347.1:0-3101 GCA_002482715.1 Oxalobacteraceae bacterium UBA7693 | reverse complement strand
GCTTGTTCTTTAGTGATAAGTGGTTCACTCATGCTTAGCACCAACGCAGTAGCGCAAAGCGCTGCGAGCAGCTATGCAGACAGAAACAGTACGCCACATATTCAAGCCTTTTACGTTAATGAGGTAAGACGTTTGGCGGCTGGCGTGGATCTCAATTTCAGTATGTATGGCACGCCAGGCGGACAAGCTAGTTTGCGAATTGCCGGAGCTGCAAGAAATTTGAACCTAACTGAAGTAGCCTCAGGCGAATATGAAGGCACCTATACCATTAGCTCGCGGGACCGGATTGCTGCACGCAGCCAGGTAACGGCGAATTTGCGGGTTGGCAATCAAGTCAGTAGTGAAGTTCTTAATGAATCACTGCAAATTGGCGTGGGTTATCATGCGAAGAACGCGACATCGGGTAATTTATCCATTCAAAACTTCAGATTAGATGCATCAGAAGACCTTGATCCCGGCAGTAATTTGGCATTTTACTTGAGCGGTAATCCAGGCGCCAAGGTCGAGCTCACGATTGGTGGTGTACGCGGAAAAATCTTGATGACTGAATCAGGTAAAGGCGAATATGCGGCGAATTACATCATCCGAAATCGCGATCAAATTACACCAAAAAGCGAAGTTGTTGCCTATTTAAACTTGCACGACCGTACGGTGAGCCAACGTCTTGCTCGCGGCATGAGTGCCAGTCTTGCGCAAGTAAAATTGAGTTCACCAGTAAAGAAGGCTAGCTGCTATAACTGTGGCCGAGTCGAAGCGATCAATATTATCGAAACACGTGGTGAAGGTGGATACTTAGGCACAATTGGCGGCGGCGTCGTTGGCGCTCTTATTGGTAGCCAGGTTGGCGGCGGCAATGGACGAACTGCAGCGCAAATCGCCGGTGCAATTGGTGGCGCTTATGCTGGTCGGGCGATAGAAGGAAACAGTCGCAAGACTAGCCATTTTGAAGTCTTGGTGCGTTTGCAGAATGGTGCGACGCAGACTTTGAGCTTTGCGAATGACCCTGGTGTGCATGTGAACGATCAGGTAAAGATTGATAACGGACGTTTGATTCGTAACCCATAAAACAGCATGTTGGCGTTACCTATTTGGTAGAGCCAAATAGGTCTCAGTAAGTTAGATGATCAAAACTAATTCCTTGCCTTTTTCTCGCTACCTCTATCTATTCTGAAAGTTTATTATGCAGCCTGCCACCGCTCACTTGAACCGACCTGCCTTTCAGCATCCTGTTAATCGATCAGGGGAATTATGGTCGAGCATACATGAGCTGTGTGATCTACTCAGAATTTGTGTGCCACAAGATTTACGTGATGACCACAGTCGCTTTCAACATGTGCGATTTAAAGCTGGACAGACTGTGCATTTGAATAATGATGCTTTAAGTGATCTGTTTCTGGTCAATTGTGGATTTTTAAAATCTTCAATGACCGATGATCTCGATAAAGAACTAGTGTTGAGTTTTCCTATGAAGGGAGATTTAATTGGCATTGACAGTATTCATCGTCAACATCACCAATCACAAACAGTCGCCCTATCTGATTGCGACATCATCTTAATACCCTATTCGTCTTTGCAGGATTTATGCAAGAAATCGGAGCAATTCGGGCACGCGATCCTACAAATCATGAGCAGGGAATTAGTACGTGAGCGATATATGTTAGGTGTCCAACGTAGTTTAAGCGCGGAGGCAAAGGTCGGCAGATTTCTGTGCATGATGGGTGAACGTTATGCACAGCTGGGCTACTCCGCACGCCGCTTCAATTTGCGGATGTCTCGCAATGAAATTGCCAATTATCTGGGTGTTGCAATTGAAACGGTAAGTCGGATACTGTCGGTGTTTCACCGGCTCGGTGTCATCACGGTGAATCAACGCGAGATCGTTATTATCGATGCAGATTTTTTAAGTGATCTCGTCAAATTGCCATCGAGTAGAGATTGCATACCCAAACAAGCCGTACTAAAAAGCCCGCTCATGAGCAGTCGAAAAATGCCTTTTTCTATGCATCAACCGCAGCCTGAATTAATGCTGTCTTAACGCTAGATAATTCAATAATTGGCTGTTCCACGTTAATTTGAGGGACAGTACTTTGAACAAACTTCTATCGATCCATCGCAGCGTTATTCATTTGCAAGCAGGCGTTTTTTATGACCACTGCGACAAAATTAAAGCATTTAAACAAGCTAGGCATTTGCTGCCTTTTCATGAGCTGTTGTTCATGTACGGTGTTGACGCCCTACTCCATGCCTTCTCAGATTAACTCAGCAATGAGTAACGCAGATGCATCTGATACTGATCATTCAATTAAACATAACGACGATACGTCTTTTCCTGTCAATATGACGAGCGCTGAAGTGAAAAATATTGATGTCATCGTCAACAATGCGCAGGGAAAATTAAATCCCAAGGCCAGCCAAGCACTGCTTAAGAAACGGTGGCGCGGCGCCTTTCAAGATCTGCATACGCTTGCAATCCTAGAACAAACCGTTACCGGAAACCCTTTAATCGACGGTAACCAAATCACCCTACTTCATGATGGGCCACAGACCATGGCAGCGATGATTGCTGCGATTAAAATGGCGAAAAAGCACATTCATTTAGAGACCTATATCTTTGATCAAGATCCTCTCGGTATCGCATTTGCAAATCTACTGATAGAACGTCAGGTAGCTGGTGTTCAGGTGCGAATTATCTACGATAGTGTTGGCACAATTAGTACACCACAAGCATTCTTTGATGCACTCAGCGCTGTGGGCATCGAGCTGTTAGCATTTCATCCCTTGAACCCGATCTCAGCGCTTAGTGACGCTGAACCATGGTCGCCAAATCAGCGCGACCATCGAAAGCTATTAGTGGTCGATGGATCAATTGCCTTCACTGGTGGTATTAATATTAGTAATAGTTACTCTAGTAGTTCTTTGTTTCGATCTAAGCATAGAACACCAACAACACCAACAACACAAAAAACAGTGGGCTGGCGTGACACGCACATTCAATTGCGCGGCCCTGCAGTCGCCGCCATTCAATGGGTATTTTTAGATGCCTGGATGGAAGAAAAAGATCTGAGTTTTGCTCAATTACCCATGGTGGATTTCTTCCCACC
>DLGN01000334.1:1747-7329 GCA_002482715.1 Oxalobacteraceae bacterium UBA7693 | reverse complement strand
GTCAGCCGTCAGGCATTTCCGCATTTGTGCTTGCGCCGACAAACTGCACAGTAGCAGTAAAGAAATGAAGACGAGATGAAATAATTTTGTCATGTTGAGAATCAAATTGAGAAATGAAAACTCAGTTCGTGTAGGGTACTTGCTAAGTCATTTATGAAACAACAGCCAGTGATTATACTGAAACCGCATAGCGCTGCACAGACTATTTTTACGTGAATTTTCTAGATAAAAAATCAATTGCGTATGCCAAAAATCATCAGTTTTCAAGCGGGAGACGAAGCTTTATCCGCTTATTTATTTGCATAGAGATTGATATTTCAAGAGGGGGCGAGATTCAACTTGTGGCACTGTCAAAAAACGCGGAACAGTGCCACTCGTTTGTAGGAGTGATGATAGCGATGTTACTGCCTGAAGCTGAGATCAATGTGGATGCAGGCAAAAGACCTTTTAAGCTTCTGCCATACTCAATCGACCATATGATTGTGCGTGTTGGCTTGCCGCATTGACGCTCACTTGTATGCTGTTTTGTAAGGAATCAATTGAGCCACCAGTGCGGTATTGAAAACTCACACGAATCACATCGCCTGCGTTTACATCGATTGCTTGCGCCAACGGCAAAGCCATGTAGTGATTGAGCCAGTCGATGGTGGAATTGGTTTCCATCACAACCGCCAAAACGTTTTTGGTGATAAAACGCAGCGCGCTTAATTTGCCGCTTTGCTCGATCAGCATGTCGCCTTCCCAATGCACCCATAAATCATTCGGCTCACAAAAATCAATCACTTTGTAGAGCGCTGGTTGACCTAATTCCAGTGTGTCAGCGGTGAAAACACCGCCTAACTGGAATTGAATAATCGGTGCTTGGTAGCCAGAAAAATCATAGCGCTGTTGCAGCGGTTGTACTGCCATCAAGATCGCTTCTGGAATAAAAACCGGCATTTTGATGCCAGGGAACTTATCCGCATAACGATGCTTGAAATTTTCGATGACTTCTACTTGTTTCTCGCGCAGCATCGCTACATGTATCATTTCGCAGATGACGAAATCGACGGGTTCTGGCGGCAAATATTCAAATGCATCAGCATGAATGACTTCTACTCTATCGCCATGTTGATTCATCGATAGTAAACGACGCGCCTCTGTCACCATATCTGGATTGAATTCGACGCAATAGACTTTGGAAGCTGACTGCGCTGCGAACCAAGATAAGACGCCAGTGCCACCGCCGAGCTCAAGAACTCGCGCACCTTCAAACACGTGGCGCTGAATCGCCGCTTTAAAATTGTCCATACGATTCGCATCCATCAACATATTGTGATGATATTGCAGGGGAATAAATTGTCCCAGATAGCAGCTCTCTGCTTCGCGTTCGACTAACATGGTCTTCCTTCCATCAAGAGATTGAGATCGCACTGCCGATACGCCATAACCCGCAGTTGTGAATGCCAGTTGGCGCAATTAAGTGTTCGCCAATGTCAGGATTATCTGATTTCTTCCGTGAAATGAAGGGCAGAGATGCGAGGTCTTTCGCTTTCAATTCGGGTCTTTGTCGCGCATGGTAGGTCAATAGGCCATCGTCTGGCTTTTATGTTTTATTTCACGATCAATATAAAAAACAACATTTTTATTTGAAACTACGAAGAACTTCGTATATAGTTGGAAAAACTACGAAGTATTTCGTAATTAGTGCTGTGAGTACCAACACTCAATCGACACTAAGCCGAAACTAAGCTGAAGTTAAGCAGAACTTAAGTAAAACTACAGAACAGAAAGATTGAAAAAATTATGGCTAATCCAACGGGATCAGAACTAGAAATTCTCGCCATCTTGTGGCGACTTGGGGAAAGCAAAATTCAAGCAGTGAATGATGAGTTGTGCAAATTACGACCAGTCGGTTACACCACGACACTGAAGACTATGCAAATCATGGAGCAAAAGGGTTTGCTGGGTCGTAAGAAAGATGGCAAGAGTCATATCTATTTCCCTTTAGAACAACAGCATCAGACGCAAATTTCTTTGGTGGATCGCCTATTACAAAGTGCGTTTGGCGGATCTAAGTCAAGTATGGTGATGCGCTTATTTGAAGATAAGAAAGCGACTAAAGAAGAGCTGGCCGAAATCAAGGCTTTGCTGAAAAAAATGGAAGCTGATCAATGAGCGATCTTGCCGTGCTACGACCTGCGATACAGCTCATGCCATCCCTCGCTGACATAGTTGATCTGTTCGGTATTGATCTCTTTCATGCGTTGGCATGGAGTTTGTTGCATTCTGTTTGGCAAGCTGCTGTGCTGTGTGTATTTCTGATGATTTGTTTGAAATTAACTCGCAGTAGTCAAGCCGCGTTGCGCTATCAAATATTAGCAATCGGTTTGGGTGTTTGCTTGGTATTGAGTGTTGTCACGTTTTTCTCACATTTTCAAAAAACCGTGTTGATCTTACGGTTGAGCGAGCAGGGCAGGGTCGCAACGTATATCCCATTTCAGCAGGACACAACATGGGGTGGGCAATTCAGTGCGCTGCTCAATCAACATCTGTCGTTGATAATTTTTTGCTGGAGTGTTGGCTTTGTGCTGATGTGTAGTAAGACTTTGTGGCAATGGTCGCGTGATCGTCAATTGGCACAGTGTGGTACTGAAAATTTACCAGCGCATTGGGTTTTGCGTTTCAGTGAATTAGCACATCAGTTAGGAATAGGAAGGACGATCAGTTTTCGCCTTTCAACGCAGATCACTATCCCGTGTGTCTTTGCTTACTTTAAACCTGTCGTTCTGTTACCTGCGAGTTTATTGCTGGGCATGAGTCCGCAACAAATTGACGCTATCGTATTGCATGAGTTAGCACATATTCGACGCCACGATATTTTATTGGCGAATGTGCAGAGTGCTATGAAGGCAGTGTATTTCTTTAATCCGTTTATTTTTTGGATCAGCGCAAAGCTCGATCAAGAACGTGAAAACGCTTGCGATGATTTAGCGATCAGCGTTCTTCAAAATCCTTTGTTGTACGCAGAAACCTTGCATCACTACGCCGAGATGCATACGCATTTCTTATCCACCGCAACATCTCTTATCGGGAGAAAAAATATGTTGAAACATAGAATACAACGACTATTTGTGAATGAAAGTAAATCAGCAAGTAAGACAAAAAAATGTATTAGCACAGTGCTGTTGTTGAGTATGGGGTTGACCACGGCTGCCTATGCTTGGATGCAGATTGATAGCCGCCATTCTATGAATTTGAGTGCAAAGAATTTACCGATAAAACAGCTTTTGCAACAAGCCGAAATTGCTTGTCCCGGCAGTACGGCCAAAACGCAATTACGCCAGCCAGAATTGCCTGTGACAGTGAATTTTTCAAATCTGGCTTGTACCGATGTTCCTGCCATATTTACCGATATAGAAGAACGATTTGGGATGAAATTTAATGCGGTGCAGTTGAGTGCTGCGTTGAAAATATTTCAGCAACAGTGTCCTGCCGTCTTTCGTCATGTTACGTTAAAAAATCCAGACGCACTGTATAGCGCTAACATGCTGGATGTGACTTGCTTACAGGTATTAGATGCAGTGGCGACGTTTGATGCCCAGCACCATGTTGTGCTTGCCGACTAATTTGTAGTAGGGCTTTGTTATTGACTGAGTGGGTTGGTTCTTGTTGTGTTCTAAAAAAGGCACAACCCACTTTTTCATTTTTCCACATAGCGTTTGAAATTATTCAAAATTGCTTGCCAACCTTGTTGTTGCTGTTCTGTGGAGTAAGTGGTTTCAGCTTCAAATGTGATACTGAGTTTGACGCCTTCTGCCGTGTCTACAAATTGAATCGTCGCTTTGCGATCACCGAAGGTATATTCGATTAATGCATGCTCGATGATTTTGGTGAAGTTTCCTGCAAAATCAAATCCCATACTGCCATCTTTGGCTTCCATACGAGAGGAGAAAGCACCTCCTTCGCGCAAATCAACTGCGGATGCCGTCGTATGCCAATCGTCAGACGCCGCATTCCAGTTTTTAATATGTTCTGGCGTATTGTAAAGCGACCATACCGTGGAGATTGGCGCTGCGATGGTGGTTTCTACAGTGATTTGCATGATGATTTTCTGGTTCAGGTTTTATAGAAAGGCTTAAACTCAGGACTTGGTTCGCGCTCTGAGTAGATGTATAGGACGATACCGTTTGGGTCTTGAACAGCGAAGCCTCGATCACCCCAAGGATGATCTTCAAGCGGCATGACGGGGACTAGTCCAGATGACACGAGTTGTTGATGTTCAGCATCGACATCGGCAACACAGAAATTGTAAGTTAATCCTGTTGGATTGCAAGCCACTTGTTCTGGTTGTGGTGCCATGAATTGCAGGGAACTACCATTGCCGAATTCGAGATTGATGTACCAGCCACAATCGAAGCTGAGTTTTGCGGCGAAGTGTTTGAGGTAAAAGTCGCGGGATTCATCAACTTTGCTGGTAATGATACAAGGGGACAAAGAGCTTGGGCGCATACAATTTTCCTTTGAGCTTGGTTTGGTGTAGCTTAGTTTTGGTTGAATTTAACCGAAAAGAATATTAACTTGAGATATTTAAAAAGGCAATTTAGTGGTTGGAAAAAAGGATGCCGCGGCATCGCCGGGCATCCTTAGTTTGAATGACAGATGTACTCTTATGTACTCTCTTGGTGAGACCTCTGCACAACCTACTGCGCGACCGAATTTTGAATTTCCGGTGCTCGCTGTGCTCTAGCACAGGTCCGCTCCTCAATTCAAACTTCGACCGCTCGCTACGGTTGTGCAGAGGTCTCTTGGTCACAGTGAATAGTGGGGTGCGCCGCGCGCACCATTATCTCGACATTATTCAACATCAGCGAGTAAGCCTGCTACCCATCTACCCACCTAAAAATGCAGGCTTCTTCAGCATTCCTAATGACATCGCCGTCGCCACTAAGACCACCGCAATGCCGGTGACTATGCCCGTCGTGATCGGCTCACCCAATAACAGCCAAGCCCAGATGGATGCTGTGGCTGGTACCAGGAATGTGACCGTAACCGCTTTGCTAGCACCTTCAGTAGAAATCAAATGGAAGAACAAACCATAGGCGATACCAGTACAAACGACACCGAGTATCACGACCGACCATAAAGCAGAGGCGGTACCATGCTCAATCGCATGTGGCATTGAAGGAATCGCAAACGGTAGCAGGGCAAGTGCAGCAGCAAATTGGCTACCCGCGGCAGTCGCCAGGGAAGGAATTTCCTTCGCATGCATTCTGGTATACGTTGCAGCAAAACCGTAATTAATCGCTGCTCCCATGCCCATCAGCACGCCTCCAATAACCTGTGGCGTCACCGTCGTCGGGCCAATTCCGACTAGGATCGCGACACCGACCAACCCCAATAAAAAAGCCGCAATACGCAGGGCACTCAAACGCTCAGCTAGCATGAAGAAGCCAAATACCGCCGTAAAAATAGGCGCTAATGAATTCATGGTCGCCATGTAAGCGGAGGGAATGTACAACGCCGACCAGGCAAACAAACTAAATGGGATAGCGGTATTGGTTAGGCCGATGATGAAATACGTCTTGGCATTGCGGCGCCAG
>DLGN01000334.1:0-1731 GCA_002482715.1 Oxalobacteraceae bacterium UBA7693 | reverse complement strand
CATATGGCGCGCAAATAAATATAAAGCCAGCGCGCCTAAACTCGCGCGGCCAAAGGTCGTGAGTATCGGGCCAAAAATAGGTGCGGCAATCCGCATCAGCATAAAGCTGGTACCCCAGATTAAGCCTAGCAGCAGGAGACGGGTTAAGTTTGCATTAGACATAGCGATTTCTTTGCTTGATATAGGAAGAGGACAAATTTCAATACAGCGAATATAGAAGGCTATCGTAAAGAGTAAAGCGATAAAAAGCGAACGATACTTATTGACATCTGCTGTTAGAAAATCTAACAATACAGGATGTTTCCTACTTCCCTAAATTCGCTCGTTACTTTCGAAGCCGCCGCACGCCATAAGAGCTATTCGCTGGCGGCGGCAGAGCTACACATTACGCATAGCGCGATTAGCCAGCAGATGCGTTTACTCGAAGAATCGCTGGGAGCATCGCTGTTTGAACGTAAGGGCAGACAGATGCAATTAACGGCAGAAGGTCTGCAATTGCTGAAGCAAATTCAGCCAGCGTTACGTCAAATCTCTCGTGCTGTAGCGCAAGTTAAAACAGAAAAACGCACGCCAGCGATTCGGGTTGCGACTTTGCAGTCCTTTGCAACATTTTGGTTACTGCCGCGCTTGGGTAAGTTCCAAGCAGCTTATCCCGATTTAGTGATTCATATTCAGGCTGCGATTGGCTTGGTCAACCTCGATAAAACCAAGACCGATATCGCGATCCGTTTTGGTCTTGGAAAATGGGAGGATTATGATGCTGAGAAATTGCTCGATGATCAGCTCTATCCAGTTTGTAGCCCTGATTTTAATGGTGGACGTTGTCCAAGCAATCCAAAGCAACTAAGAAATTGCCGGATTTTGTGTGTGGAAAATGGTCGTGAATGGCTTAATTGGAGCAAGTTTGCTGGAATTGATATCGATAGTTTTCAGCATGAGACGCACCACAGTGATAGCAACTTAATGTTGACTGCTGCCAAAGCGGGCCAGGGCATTGCTGTTGCGCGACATAGTTTGGTGGCGGGTGAAATAGCTGCCGGCAATTTGGTACGCTTGTTCGATTTGATTGCCCCCTCAGACTACAGCTATTATTTAGTTACCCCAAAAGACCTGCAGAAATGTGCAGAACTACTGGCATTTGAGCAGTGGCTAAAGAATGAGGCGAACGCGTTTGCCGGTGGTGCTTACTAGCGCTTCAAGATGCGTACTTGGAAGCAGTGATCAATTAAGATATCCTGCTATGTATAGCTACCGGTTTTTACCACGCCCGCACGTGCATAATTAACGATGATCACACCAGTGGACGTGATGTGACTTTCAGTAATTTTGAATGCCGCCGGAATCGTGCCTTCGTTGAATAGACGTTTTCCACTACCTAAGGTAATCGGATAAATTTTGAGCCATAGCTCATCGACTAAATCATGTTTGAGCAAGGTTTGCATCAAATTGGCACTTCCGTACAGGTGCAAATCAGGTCCAGTTTGTTGCTTGAGCTGTTTGATTTTGTCGACAATATTTTCATTCAAAAAGACTGTCGGCTGCCAGGCATGAGCGCTTAAGGTATTGGAAGCGACATATTTTGTGACGGTATTTACCGCAGGCCAGAAGTCGCCATGTTGCGGCCAATAGGGAGCCCAAATGTCAAAGGTTTTGCGCCCTAATAAAAGCTCAAATGGTTTGCTCATTTGCTCTCGCATCACATTACCTAACACTGCATCTGAGTGCGGCACT
>DLGN01000194.1:2966-3558 GCA_002482715.1 Oxalobacteraceae bacterium UBA7693 | reverse complement strand
ATTTTTTCGCGATAGAAATAACCAAGCGCAAGTTTGCCTCGGTCATTGCCGCTTTGGCGTCGCGTGTACGTTTTTCGGCCGAGATCATTTTTTTATGAATCGCACGTAAATCACCCAGTGGCAATTTCGCGGTTTGTTCGAGTACGATCAGGCGGCCTTGTAATTCGCGAGCTGCGTGAATATGACGTTTTAACACCGCGCCGTAAGCTTCGCGGGATTCCATCTCTTGCTCTAACCAATCGCGATTAGTGGCGTTCTTGATGAAATGATTGATGAAGTACGCACGCGGCATACCGCAGCGATCAACCAATAATTCCAGCATGCGCTTTTCAGTCTGACGTAATTCAGTCATTTGTTTGCGCAAAATATCGCACCACTTTTCAGTTGTTTTTACACTGAAACGAATGCTTTCCATTTCTTTCGCGACGTTTTCTTGCGCGCTTTGATAAGCCGGTGATTGATATGCGTTCTTCTCGATTTGTGCAAACATATCATCGAAGCTAGTTTTAATCGCCGCAAATTTTTCTAAGGCCGTTGCTTTCATCTGCGCTAATTGCTCAGCGCTGAGTGTGTTGCTGGTTTCTGCCGCGCC
>DLGN01000194.1:2767-2919 GCA_002482715.1 Oxalobacteraceae bacterium UBA7693 | reverse complement strand
TGCCGCGCCACCTTCGTCGTCATCCTCTTCTTCTTCGTCATCATCCGCATTCGCTAAGATGACTGGCGCTGGAATATCCAAACTATCAGGGACATGGAAACCATCGATGATGTCATCAATAATGACATCATCGGATTTTACTTTTTCTGCGG
>DLGN01000194.1:0-2716 GCA_002482715.1 Oxalobacteraceae bacterium UBA7693 | reverse complement strand
AGGATGGGCACGCAGAAATTGCTTGCAACATGTCTTTCAAGCCAGATTCAATACGTTTCGCAATGTCAATTTCACCGCTGCGCGTAAGAAGTTCCGCGCTACCCATTTCGCGCATATACATGCGAACAGGATCTGTGGTGCGACCAAAATCTGAATCAACTGTCGATAAGGCAACTGCCGCGGTTGCTTCCGCATCGTCATCGCTAACAGAGCTAGCGACATTGTCGGACAATAGTAGCATCGTGGCATCAGGTGCTTGATCATAAACCGCAATACCAACATCATTTAATGTACTAATGATGCTTTGAATCATTTCTGGATCATCGACATTTTCTGGCAGATGATCGTTAATTTCAGCATGTGTGAGATAACTGCGATCCTTACCAAGTTGAATTAACTTGGTTAAGCGTTGGCGATATTCTTCTAATTGCTCTTTGCTCGCATTATTCGTACTGGCTTTACCAGAACGCACACGCGCAGCACGTTTTAATTCTGCTGACTCTAGCGCATTAAACGCATGAATTTCTTCGTTGTAAACTTGCGGAGACGATGGTTTGCGTCCGCGACGAGCCGCTTCTTTTACCGTTGGAAAAGCGTACGCCGACGTATCAACTTCTGCACTTGTGACCGATGTTACATTGCCGATGATTGGTGCCTTTGCAACACGGGCTTTTGTCACCACTTTTTCAGATGCAGCTTGCGTTGTTCTGTTTGTGGTCTCGACTGCTGTTGCAGTTTCAGGTGCGCTCGGTGCGACGTCCTCAGTGCTAGGAGTCTGTTCAGGAGCAGCATCGGTGAGTTTTGCAATGATTTTCTTTTTCTTTACTTTGATCACGGGTGCCGGACCTGTTGGCATCGAAGTCGCTGGCAAATTGTCATACACATGTTCATTGCTAAGGTCTGCTTGAGTTTCCTCGTCCACTACCAGAATACTGCTTGCGTCACTCTCAGTATTGGTATCGGTAATGCTGACATTTGTGCTCTCTAAACTAGGCACTTCCAAGTCGATGGCAGTTGCTTCTGTTTCAGCCACATTTGTACTATCAGTGTTACCGACGATCGCCAAGCGTGAACGACGTTTGGTGACGACTGTGACGGACTGAACCTGAGTTTTAATAATTTCACCGGAGTCTAATTCCGGTGAATCTGCCAACACGGGCAATGCAAAAGTGCGAGTCTCCGATTGAATCGTTGGCGTCTTACTTTTTGAAATGGAGAGCGGTTTGCCTAATTTGAGTGTCTTAGAAGCTGGGGCGACAGTCGTAGTGCTAATGTGCGATTCGGATGGTGTTAAGCTGTTTTTCATGTAACAAATCAAGTGCGACAACAAAATGCCAATCAAATTTGGATGGCAACAACAAAAGCAAAAGTGCGAAAATGAACAAATACAGTGTTTTGATCGAACCAAGGTCTTCCGAAAAATCCAAAAGCCTATTAGTGAGTCACTGAATCAATTAAATAAAAAACCCGCGATTGCGGGCAGGTAAATTAAATTGATTTTTTTGCGTATTTTTATGCGAGGTCGGGATTATCCACGGCTTACCTATTCTTGACAAGCATTACCCGCATTTTGTTTGAAGAGTTTCACTTAATTTGACATAGTTTTATCTGATGCCTTGGAAAAAACGCAATGAACTTTTTGTTGTGTTGCGAAAGATTGAATATTAAGCACTTGATTTTGGCTAGCTTGTTCGTTTGGCCGTACTTCGTGTTCTTTAATGAACCATACTTCTTTCAGTTTTGCGATTCCAGATGAAATCGTAGAGGAAACGCATGAGCCTTGTTACAATACCCGTTTATTTGTGTATTCGTCGTTTTTTTAGTGCAAAAACCGAGTTCGCAATTCACCACTTTCTTTTTTAGATCATGATTGATATCCAACTACTCCGTAAAGACATCGACGCTGTGGCAGTGCGTTTGGCAACGCGTAAATTTGTGTTAGACGTTTCAACCTTTAATACTTTAGAAAATGAGCGCAAACAAATTCAGATGCGCACTGAAGAATTACAAGGAAAACGGAATTCTTTGTCCAAGCAAGTTGGCATGTTAAAAGGCAAGGGCGAAGATGCTTCTTCGGTCATGGCTGAAGTGGCCGCAATTGCCGATGAGCTGAAATCTTCAGAGGTACGCTTGGGTGAAGTGCAAACTGCACTCAGTGATTTTATGTTGACGATTCCTAATTTGCCGGATGAATCCGTGCCTGTCGGGAATGATGAAACTGGTAATGTTGTAGTTCGCAGTTTTGGTACGCCGCCAAGTTTTTCTTTTGAGGTCAAAGATCATGTGGATGTCGGTGCAAAGTTGGGATTGGAATTTGACGTTGCCGTGAAATTAACTGGTTCGCGTTTTGCGGTGTTGAAAGGCGGAATCGCGCGTTTGCATCGTGCTCTAGCGCAGTTCATGCTCGATACGCAAACTATGGAAAATGCCTACACAGAACACTACACGCCGTACATGGTGAATGCGGATTCTATGCGTGGCACAGGGCAATTGCCGAAGTTTGAAGAAGATTTATTTGCGGTCAAAAAAGGCGGACAAGACGGCGAGGGCGAGTCATTGTATTTGATCCCTACTGCGGAGGTGACCTTAACGAATACTGTTCGTGATGAGATCCTTCCTTTGGAGAGTTTGCCGATTAAGATGACGGCACACACACCTTGCTTCCGTTCCGAAGCGGGTAGTTATGGTCGTGATACGCGTGGCATGATTCGTCAGC
>DLGN01000063.1 GCA_002482715.1 Oxalobacteraceae bacterium UBA7693 | reverse complement strand
TTATCAAGCCAAAGATAGCTCAACTCAGTTTGCCCATAAATTCCCTGATAGCGGTGACTATCCTGAGAAAGATGACATCACAACGATTTATCAAGGTGGTGGATTTTTACTGACGGGTCCGCAGTATAAATAAGCAGCCGACCTGCGCTTATTTGGCCTAGAAGTTGGTCTGAAAACTGTATCTCTGCGATTTCAGAGCGTTCTTCAGACCAATTTCAATTCACAAGTCAACGCAACATCAAGCATCGTCAATTCTCTGCCAGCATTTCATCCCTTCATAAAAGTATCAAACTCCGCGCTTTCTCCTGACACTCCTTCCTCTTCAGTCAACGCTGAATTTTTCGACTCAGCATTTGTGGCGCGACAAGTACATCGATTTAGTTAATAGTGCTTTTCGTATTCATTCAGAATGACGTCTTAAATTTGGTATAGACGCCATTTCACACGTCAAAATTTCATCTTTTGACACAAGACACCAGAGATGCGCCACGCAATCATGTCACTGCGATTGAACTTCATATAAATCCGCATAGTTCTTTTTCATTTAAGTCAGCTTTTACACAATCAAAAATCCCTTGTAATGCGAGCACGGTGTGCAGGTTCCAACCGTATACAAACAAAAAACCCTTTGCGTTATTGCGCAGGTGTTTTATCTATCCACACATTTAAACTAGGAAAACAGCGATGAAATTTCCCTTGAAAACTTTAGCGATCAGCATAGCCATGTTGACGTCGATTCCTGCTTTCGCCCAAGGTGCTAGCGGCACACGGCTTGCCTTTGACGCACAAGCAGTCGCCAAAGCGTCTGCCGCAAAAGAACCAGCTGGTTTGCGTAATGCAGCCGCTACTGGCTTACGCACATTAATTTCCGACATCAGCAAAGACATTAAAAATGGCGAACTACCCGAAGGTTTTCCCTTCGATGTGAATGATATTTCGGAATTGAAAAACGCCACGCTAGGACTCGGCTTTGAGGTGTATTCCGCTCATCCACAAACCTTATTGGCAGGCGGCAGGCCATTTGATCAAATGCTGATGGGTACTGGCGTCTGGAATTTTGTTGTGCTGGTAGACAAAAACCCTGTAGCGCTGCTCGAACTGGAAAAGCTCAATGGTAAATGGCAAGTGAATGGTGCAGGTGCGGCGAAATTAGCGCAAGACGTACACGCATCAACACAAAATCACGCTGGCAAAAATGCTTTCCGCTTTATCCGCATTTATCAAGCAACTGCTGATTTTATGGAAGTAAAAGATATGGAAGGCCGCGCACGTTTCGCACCGCTACTCGCAGCACGTCAATCCCTGCGCAGTATTCAAGGTGTCAACGCGGATACACCTCTGGCAGCGAGCCAGGATGTGCTGCCAGCCTTGCAAGATGCAGTACGCAATCATCTTGAACGCTTTAGCAAGTAAACAGCGAAGCTTAAGTAACAAAATTTAAGTAGCAAGACTTAAGTAACAAGGCCCAGGCAATAAAACATCAATAACCTATTTAAAAAATCACAGATTTTGATCGTGATAATCAAATTTATTTCGTTCCGGAGACAAGAACATGAAAAAAATAATTCGTCGTTTACAAATTCTTTCCATACTAGGTGTGTTGGCGGTTAGCAGTTATGCGTCAGCACAAACTAAAAATTTGAATGTACCTTTGCGCGTGCAAGAGCATAGCCAATGGTGCTGGGCTGGTGCCAGTCAGATGGTACTCAATTTTTTCGGCAAGACGCCTAGCCAATGTGCTGAAGTGAACTACGCAATTGGCATCAACTACGCTTGTGGCAACACAACATTTAATTGGAATAGCACCGCCAACCAACCCAAGCCAACCAATACCATCACCTATATTTTGAACGGTTGGGGTGTCAGTTCTTCTGTAGTTGGTCGTTTATCCCAAGCCAACTCCACTGCAAAAATTAATGCGAATCGTCCTTATGTTTTGCTATGGCAATGGACTGGTGGTGGCGGCCACTTTGTGGTCGTGAAAGGCTATACAAATAACGGTGCGACTTTGTATATCAACGATCCTTGGCCTGGTAACGGTGCGTATGTTAGAACCTACGCCAGCACGGCTTCCGCGTCTGATCGCTATTGGTATAACACCGCTGTGACGAACTAAATGACTTGTCTAAACACAGTCTTGTAAATTTATTCGTCTAATGACACCTGCGCGCAATGGAATTTTTTCTTTCTATTGCGCGTAATGCTTATCACGCTTCTGTTTAGAAGATTGCGACAACGCGATCAACGGGATCAACGCGATTGTGCCTCGCTGATCAACCATTGGTGAAAAGCTTGAAATGCCGCATTCTCTTTCATATCCGCCGCGTAGATCAAATAGTAATCGAGACGTAATGGGGTCTCGACATTAAATGGTCGCACCAATCGACCTGCAGCAATATCGTATTCAACCAAAAGAGCCTGTCCTAACGCCACACCCTGGCCATCAATCGCTGCTTGTAAAGCCATCAACGCCAAGGTAAACAAAGGCCCTTTGCGCACGTCTTTATCATTCACACCTAAAGTTGAAAACCATGATTGCCAGCTTGGGTAGTCTGGATCATTCATCGCACTGACTTCATGCAATAGCGTCTGCTTGCTGAGATCTGCCGGTTGCGCCATATTTTTGGCGATTGCCGGACTACACACCGGAAACACTTCGGTCGCGATAAAAGGCTCTATCCGAAAATCGGCAAACTGCGTGCGCCGAAAATCAATCGAGATATCGCAATCGCGATAACTGCGGTCCACTTCTGAGACGATTTCTACACGAATATGTGGATGACGATTGAGAAACCGATAGAGACGTGGCACTAACCATTTGGAACCGAATGATGGTGGCACACCGACTCGAAGCAAGACGTTATTGTCGTTCAGCAGCGTATCAGTGGCTTGTTGAAAAATCTTGAAGCCCTCGCGAATACGCGGCAGATAACGCTCACCTGCTTCGGTCAGTTTCAAAACATTATTACTACGTTGAAATAGATCCAACCCTAAAAAATCTTCTAGTAATTTAATTTGATGGCTAACGGCGGCATTCGTCACATGCAATTCTTCCGCTGCACGCGTGAAGTTTAATCGCCGTGCAGCGACCTCAAAAACCTTCAATGCGTTTAATGGTGGAAGACGTTTAGACATAATACCCTCGTTGAAAACCGATACCATATCAGAACTTCATTTAATAAAACTTAATGAAAGCTTGAAATTTAATTGTCGTACCCAAAAACCGACGCGCGCAAGAAATTAAGTAAAATGTAGCTGTCTTTTGTGAATAATTTAATAAGATGACAAACACATCGGCATACCACGCAAACAAGAAAAAAGCAGCTACGATAAGCTTCTTATCAGCCTGATCAGCGAGAAAAATGCTTTTCATTTAGTTTTTTTTAACGACATCTCAAATATTCCTCGCTTGCTCACTCATGCTTGCACCGTTAAGCTGCTAGACATCTGATTAAGTTGCTCTCACGACATACATTGACAATGTGAATGACACCATCATTCACACGAACAATGTACGATCAATCCAAGATAGGTCGTGCAGCACACCCCAATTTCATTTAGGTCTTATTTGACATGACTCATATCATTACCATCGATACCGGCACCACCAATACACGCGTCACTTTATGGCAAGACAATCACGTACTGGCACACGAGGCATGTGAAGTCGGAGTGCGCGATACCGCCATCACTGGCAACCGAGAAAAGCTACAAACTGGCGTTCGCAATACCATCAACAAAACGCTGGCGAGTGCGCAAGTCGATGCAGAGCAAATCGATCTTGTGATCGGTTCTGGCATGATTAGTTCCAACGTCGGTTTATTTGAATTGCCACACGTATTGGCACCAGCCGGTTTACAACAACTGGCACGTGGCATGGTATCGGTGACGATTCCCGAAGTGTTTTCAAAACCAATCTGGTTTGTGCCAGGCGTACGCAATGTGGTGGATAACATCGGCCTCCATAATTGTGAAGCGATGGACATGATGCGCGGCGAAGAAGTCGAGGTCATGAGTGTAATTGATCAACTCGGCATGACAGGTCCCGCCATGATGGTGATGCCAGGTTCACATTCCAAGTTTGTCTGCATCGACGATAAAAACCGCATCACGGGTTGCGTCACAACTTTAGCTGGCGAACTGATGTATGTGATCACCCACAATACAATTTTGGCGCAATCTTTAGATTCGCAATTTGCGACATCGATCAATCAAGAAATGCTCCTAGCGGGAGCACAATCGGCGCAGACCATAGGCTTAGGGCGTACTTGTTTCAATGTACGCACGCTTGATCAATTCACGATTTACGAACGCAATGACCGTGCGAATTTTCTGCTAGGTGCAATCCTTGGTGCCGATTTGCTGACATTAAAAAACAGCACGGCAATCAAAATGATGCCCGGCACACCAGTCATCGTTTGCGGCAAACCCATCATGAAAGAAGCTTTAGCGATTCTCATCAACAACGATGATTATTTTTCTGGAAAAATCACCGTGGTTTCGGACGAAACACAAGCTCATCTCGCAGGACGCGGCGCAATCCTAGTTGCATCCGCACGGGGCTTGATCAAGTGATTGAATCAGACAAAGTAAATTGGGAAATTTACCCGCACGACGGTGAATGACGAGAACTCGCGAAGCAAGTATGCTTCATCCCGACAATCAACGACGAAAACAATCAAATTTTTAACGAGCACAACATGACAAAAGAAATCACCCGTTTCGGTAACATCCCATCAGGCGCTGGCGGTCAACGTCTACCGTTCTCGCCCGCAGTTCGCGCTGGTGATTTCGTATTTTGCTCTGGACAAGTGGCAATGAAAGAGAATGGTGAGATCGAAACTGGTGGTATCGAATCGCAAACCCGTCGCACCATGGAAAACGTCAAAAAAGTATTGGCGCTAGCGGGTTGCGAATTAAGCGATGTCGTTAAAGTCACTGTGTGGCTGGATGACACGCGAGACTTTTGGACTTTTAATCGCATCTATACCGAATACTTTGGCGACAACCCACCAGCACGCTCATGTGTGCAATCCGCCATGATGGTCGATTGCAAAGTCGAGATAGAAGTGACTGCCTACAAGCCGCTGTAATCACACTGAATTAGCAACAACGCCAGCTCAAGGATGCCTACACGATGGCCTACCGCTCTCTCTATACTTATGCTTGGGATATCGCCGACATCGGTGTCACCCAATTCATCGATGATATGCTCAACATGGGCATCACAGATGTGACCGTCGCAACCGCCTATCATGCTGGCAAATTCATCCGACCTCATGCAAAAAATCCACCGCGCGTGATTTTTCCTGAAGATGGCGTGACCTACTTCGATCCTGATCTTCAACGCTATAGCGAGATCCAACCACAAGCGCACAGCGATCAAACCCTACGTGCGGTACTCCCAGCGCTGTTGAAGGATGGCCGATTGAAAGTGCACGGCTGGACCGTGTTACTTCACAACACACGCCTTGGCACAGAGTTCCCACAATACACGGTCAAAAATGCATTTGGTGATCCTTATGTTTATAGTCTCTGCCCTATGCAAGCAGCAGTGTTTGACTACGCGGTCAATCTCTGCGCAGATTTAAGCCATCAACATGCATTACACAGCATCGTCTTAGAAACCCCAGGCTGGCAGCCTTACGGCCACGGCTACCATCATGAATTTGCCCAAGTGGCGAGCAATCCATGGTTAGACAATATGCTGGGCATGTGTTTCTGCGATGCCTGCAAATCAGCGGCGAAAGACAAAGGGATTGCCATCGACGCCTTGCAAACCCGCGTACAAAATAACATTAGTAATTACCTCGCGCTTCCAGCCGACGCACAAGCGGATCAAGCTGCCAGTTGGACGCAATCAGAGTTATTAACGGACCCTGAGCTATTAGCCTACATTAGCATGCGACAAGATCGCGTCACGCAATTAGTAAGCGCAATTCGCAAAGCGATTCCAATTCAATGCGAACTGGCTGTAATACCGACAGTACAACGCCCAACAGCGGCTTGCTGGACCGAAGGTAGTGATCTGAAGGCTTTATCTGAAGTCGCTGACTATATCGAAATTCCTTTCTACGAACCGAGTGCCAATCGCGCCATCGCGGATGCATGGGAAAGCTTGCGTCAAATTGGCAAGCCACAAAAAATTCGCGCAATTTTGCGCCCCGGTTTGCCGGACCTCAATCAGGGCGCAGATTTAGCGCCAGCGATGAAAGGCATACAAGCCTTAGGCATCACAGAATTTGCGTTTTACAACTATGGACTACTGCCTCAATATCAGCTAAACCATCTGGCAAACACGCTCAAGGAACAAACATAAATGGCACGCAATATTCTAATCACTGGCGCCTGCGGCGGCATCGGCCGCGCACTCTGTCAGGCCTTTGTGAACGCAGGTGACCACGTATATGCACAAGATCGCGAAGCAGCACAATTAGATGCGCTAGTCGAACAGCTAGGTGCAGATAAATGCACCGCGGTGTTAGCCGACATCACTGACGCGAATCAACTTAATCAGGCTTTACGTCTTACTGTCGCAGCTCACGGTGATGTTCATGTCTTAGTCGCTAACGCCGGC
Organism: Oxalobacteraceae bacterium UBA7693; assembly: GCA_002482715.1. Lineage (GTDB taxonomy): Bacteria > Pseudomonadota > Gammaproteobacteria > Burkholderiales > Burkholderiaceae_D > Undibacterium. The sequence goes on along the minus strand of DLGN01000063.1, from coordinate 1,132 downwards.
GCTGCGCAAGCATTAACTTTGCAAAGCACGACGGAACAAAGCTGGAAGCAAGACATGGATCTCAATTTAAACGGGACTTTCCATACGGTCGAAGCGGTGCGTCCAGCAATGCAAGCGGCGGGCAAAGGCAATATCGTGATTATCGGCAGCGTCAACGGCATGACCTCGTTCGGACATCCCGCATATAGCGTGGCGAAGGCGGGTTTGATTAGTTATACCAAGGCACTGGCGATGGAGTTCGGTCGCTTTGGAATACGTGCGAATATGGTTTGCCCAGGCACGGTCAAGACACAAGCTTGGCAAGTACGAGTTGATAAAAATCCACAGGTGTTTGAGGATTTGAAGAAATGGTACCCATTGCGCGATTTTGCAACGCCTGAGGATATTGCGGATGCTGTAATGTTTTTAGCGTCTGATGCAGCGCGTGTGATTACTGGGGTGGTGTTGCCGGTGGATGGTGGATTGATGGCGGGGAATCAGGTGTTTGCTCGGGAGTTGACGCAGGAGGAGATTTAGGCTTTTGGTTTGTTTTTGGTTTGTTTTTTTTGGGTTGCTGAACGGTCTGTAGGTCGGGGGTGGCCCGACAGCCAGTTACCTTTTTTGCTTCGCCAAAAAAGGTAACCCAAAAAAGGCGACCACGCTGCCACTGCCCTTCGGGTGCCCAATTGTGCAAGACAAAAATGGGGAGAGTCAGAAACTCGCTACGCTCAAACATCTGACTCTCTTTTTCCCATTTCTGCCTCGCACAATTGGCAGTGTCAGAAGTGGAACAGAGTTAAAGTCAAAAGCAACAGCAACACTAAAACAATCAATACCGACGGACGTTCAATTTTCTACTTGCAGTTGTAGGTCGTTGCTTTTGAATTTGTTTTTGAATTTGTTTTTGAATTTGTTTTTGAATTTGTTTTTGAATTTGTTTTTGAATTTGTTTTTGACTTTTCTTTTGACCTTGCTTTTGACCTTGCTTTTGACCTACCCCCGTTTGAGACGATGTAATTTGTGCTTGGCAGAAAATGGGATCAGGGTTGCGAATGTTTGAGCGTAGCGAGTTTTCGCAACACCCCATTTTTTGACATGCACAAATTATGCTGAAGCGAAGCGTAAGCACCCCGAAGGGGCGAGTCTACGGTCG
>DLGN01000408.1 GCA_002482715.1 Oxalobacteraceae bacterium UBA7693 | reverse complement strand
TTTTTCGCGGCGGATATGTTGTTCACGTGTTTGTAATGCCAAGCGATAAGCTTGTTTACCTTGTGCATCAACTGTCACACCAACCAAGCGGCCAGGCATAGAGCGCTTGAACGCAACTTTCGTACCCATGAAACCAGCGTGTGGACCGCCGAAGCCAAGTGGTACACCAAAGCGTTGGCTGTTACCTACGACCACGTCTGCACCCCAAGTACCTGGTGCTTCAATTAAAGTCAATGCCAACAAATCTGCTGCTGCAATAACCATTGCACCTTTTGCGTGAATCGCCGTTGCAAATTCACTGTAATCACGGATTTCGCCATCAACACTTGGATATTGCAAGAGTACGCCGAAGCAGTCATTTTCAATCGCCTCATTGCCTGCACAGGTACGTACTTCAATGCCCAAAGGTTTAGCACGTGTTTCGATGATTTCACGTGTCTGTGGCAAAACGTCGTCAGCGACGTAAAACACGTTGGAATTAGATTTACCAACACGTTGGATCAAGGTCATCGCTTCAGCAGCGGCTGTGCCTTCGTCCAGCATAGACGCATTCGCGATATCCATGCCTGTCATGTCCATGATGACTTGTTGGAAGTTCAAAATCGCTTCCAAGCGACCTTGAGAAATTTCTGGTTGGTAAGGCGTGTAAGCCGTGTACCAAGCTGGATTTTCAAAAATATTACGCAAGATCACGCCTGGCGTGTGGGTGTTGTAATAGCCTTGTCCGATGAAAGACTTGAGCACTTTATTCTTGCTCGCCAAGGCTTTCAAAGTAGCCAGCGCTTCTGTTTCGGATTTTGCTTCAGTGAAATCCGCTAAAGGCAAAACGTCGTGACGACGGATATTTGCCGGAACAATCGCGTCGATCAACGCGGTACGATTCGCATAGCCCAACACTTTGAGCATAGCAGCTTGTTCTGCTTCTGATGGGCCGATATGACGGGCGATAAAGGCATCATGTGCCTCAAGTTGGGAAAGGCTAGTACGTGTCATGGTATTTGTGGGGATAGTAAAACAAAATTCAACAATTGGGAGCAGCCGTCCTGTGGGACTCTGGCTTAATCCCCTCTCCCGCAAGCGGGAGAGGGTTAGGGTGATTCAGCAAGGATAAATTTGATTCTTAGACAATGACGAAAATCAAATTCGTATTGCATCAGTCTCTTGGACTATCATCAAATAAACACCGCCCTCACCCCAGCCTCTCTCCCGCTTGCGGGAGAGAGGTAAAAGTCAAAATTTAGCCGATATTTTTTTGGTATGCTTCTGCCGACATCAATGCATCAACATCTGCTGCATTTGCTGGCTTCAATTTGAACAACCAAGCATCAAATGCACCTGCATTGATAGAGTCCGGAGCATCAACTACGGCATCATTAACAGCAACTACTTCACCAGCGACTGGTGCGTACACATCGCCCGCTGCTTTCACAGATTCAATCACGCAGCAATCTTTACCCGCAGCTAAAACCGTACCGACTTTAGGTACTTCAACGAAAACGATATCGCCCAATGCATCTTGTGCGAAATCAGTAATACCGACGGACACTGTGCCATCGGCTTCAACGCGTACCCATTCGTGGGATTCTGTGTATTTACGATCTGCTGGAACTGTCATGTTTTTCTCCAAAAAAATTTCAAGATTTAAATTTAGATTACGAATGAATTACGCTACAAGAACTTTGCCGTTACGAACAAACGGGAGTTTAACTACGGTTGCTGCTAATTGTTTGTCACGAATCTGTACGTGAACTGTGTCGCCAATCGCGACACCCATAGGCAAGCGTGCCAAGGCAATTGCTTCTTGCATGCTTGGGCTGAAAGTGCCGCTAGTGATTTCACCATCGCCATGTGGTGTTACGACTTTTTGATGTGCGCGTAAGATGCCGCCTTTTTCGCGCAGAATCAAGCCGAGGAATTGTTGTGTTTGACCTTGTTCTTGCAAAGCTTTTTTACCGACGAAATCACGTTCAGACACCAGATCGATAGTCCACGCCAAACCTGCGTTCAAAGGATTGACCGTTTCGTCCATATCTTGACCGTACAAATTCATACCCGCTTCTAAACGCAAAGTATCGCGTGCGCCCAATCCTGCTGGTTTCACGCCGACGGCAACCAACGCATTCCACAAATCCGTGATGCGCTCGGCGGATACTGCGATTTCAAAACCGTCTTCGCCAGTGTAACCAGTACGAGCCACCATGACTTCACCAAAGGATGTACCGTCAACGATGACTGCATTAAATGGTTTGATTTCTGCGCTGGCTGCTTTTGTTTCTGGCAGCACTTCCCATGCTTTAGCGCGGGCGTTCGGGCCTTGTACTGCGATCAAACCATAAGAATTTGCACCATCACGACGTTGAGTAATCGTGACGCCAGCATTGGTAGCCGCATTATGTGCATTCATCCATGCCACGTCTTTTTCTGCTGTGCCAGCATTCACCACCAGGCGGAACCAGCTTTCGTTCATGAAGTAGATGATCAAATCATCGATCACTGTGCCTTCAGGATTTAACATCGCTGAATACAGGGCTTTACCGGAAACTTGTAATTTATCGACGTTGTTTGCAACCAAGCCGCGCAAGAAGCTGCGGACATTCTCGCCTTTGATATCAACCACACACATGTGGGAAACGTCGAACATACCGACATCGGTACGCACAGCATTATGTTCTTCAATTTGAGAACCATAGTTAACTGGCATATCCCAGCCACCGAAATCAACCATCTTCGCGCCGGCTGCACGATGTGCTGCGTTCAAGGGAGTTACTTTAAGAGTTGCTTGCGTCATGTGAGAGCCTCAGTACCAATAATGGACAAAAAAAGGGACGAAAAAAAACACACAAGAAACTAAGTTCATCGTATGCAATATAAATCGCTACCCCTCTGTCCTGGTACCTGAGAGATTACGAGAAGCCATCTTTCAATGATTCTCGTCGCACCTTCGGTGGGTAGTTCAATGTCTGATAGTTCAGCACACTGCTACCGCTCTCCAGAGTAGGGGAGTTTTCACACAACCCCGCTGATCGGTCCTTTTGCCTGAGAGTTTGTTGGGTATTAGCCCCTTCGGCGGCTGCTCGCTCTATGAGTCACAGCTCTCTCCCGATCAAGTGCCGCGATTATATCCCGAAACATCTGAGTGATTTCCTGTCGCAGCACTTTTTTTCACATTTTATTGAGTAATAAAGTGTCAATTGTCTTATGCAAATAAGCGCTAAAAAAACACTATCTCGCAGTTACAGGGAAGTCAATTCACGTCAAATAGTAGGGGCAATCATGTGCCGCATCCTCCCTATTACTTACGACCTCCCAATTCGGTGCGCATGGCGCACCCTACGCCACGCTTCAATCCAAGTAGACGACTGACGATTTGTCGTAGGGTGCGCCGTGCACACCAGGTATTAGTATTGTGCAGACAGCTATCCTTGTTCGGACATTGGTGCGCATGGCGCACCCTACTTGATCGCTTTCATCCATCCATCTTTATTCTTGGACTCGCTCGGGCTTGACTACAACACTCTCAGCAGTATGATTTGCCGCTGCGCTACCCACCGCCAATATTGGTTGACGAGGTGGCTCACCCCACATGCCTTTTCCCCGCGCATAGTAAGCATGCAAATAGCCCCAATACACCAAACCATCAGCACTGCGCGGATCGAGCAAATAGAATCCCAAGCGACCTAAGGGCTGATTCAAAGGCACGTACAGCGCTTTATCCAAAGTCTCTTTTGTCCAGGTATAGCCAGCCCGCTTTTCTGGAACTTGTTCTTTCCACTGTCCCTTGATCTGAGCGGTAAAAATCCCTTGGAAAGTATCTTTCGCAATATTTCGTTCAGTTTCATGGAAATACATCAAAGCCTGATCTTTAGGACGCGCTGATCCTGGCAACACTTTCAAGCCATGCGCTTCCAATATTGGTCGTAATTTTTCGTCATAGGCTGGATCGACCAGATAGCCTTGTGGTACGCGGATTTCATCGACCGCTTTGAAGGCGACATAAGCGGGCAAGTCCATCTTTGTGCGTGATTTTTCACCGATAATTTGACCGTTGGCGTCTTTAACCGGATCTACCACCTCAAAACTATAGGTCTCCGCCAAACTCATTTCTGTGCGCAAAGGCAGACGTGCATCATTGTTTTTCCACTGATCTGCCCAGCGTGCTTTTGCGGCAAGTTGTTCGCGCTTAACTTGCTCTTTATTCGCAGCTAACCAACGCAATAACTCCACCACGTAGAGTCGATTATCTTCAATTCTGTCTTTAAAACTACGGTACACATAGGATTCCACCAAAATGCCCAGCGCATATTGCAGGGTCGGATAATTACTCACCAAATTGGGCGAAGAAAATGCCGATTCCCAAGCAACAATCTGCTTATCTTTGTTAAAGCGGAAATTCCCATAATCATAAGTGGGCATACCACGCGGCAGCATCGTTGCTCGCACATCCGTCAGCATTTTGCGATTCAGCGCCTGCAAAGGTGCATCACCACCTGTCGCCCATGCAGGTTCATAAGTAATATGAAAGCCATGATAGCTACCATTGGTCGTATGCAAATCAAATACCGCCGCTGGTTGAAAGTCTTGATACATCGCCAGCATCCAGCGTGTATTTGCCGCCGCAGCTTTCATCATGTCGCGGTTCAAATCTATCCCAAAGACATTTTCACGCGGCCCAACACCATGATCTGGATTCGGTTGATGGCGGCGATTTAAAGGATCTTGCGCATCAGCGCCATCTGCGTTGTAGGTCGGCAAGGTGACGATTTCTATCGCTTGACGTATCTCAGGATATTTACCTTGCACTAATTCGCGCAAGACAATTTGCATCGCATCTTTTCCCTCAACTTCACCAGCATGAATGCCTGCATTGATATACACGCGCAGGGGATCTTTTCCCGTTGCGGCCAAACGCCAAGCATTTAATGCCTGCCCCGTTTCGGTATTGCGTGGCGCAGTTTTCGGCTGATAGGTTGTCAGCGATTTATCCTTCTTTTGCAAAGCCGCCATAAACTGCGCTACATCGGCAACGGTGCTTGTACTCTGATAATTATTTTGTTCGAAACGTGCTTGCGGCCAGTCCTGAGCCTTTGCTTGAGAGGATTTTTGCGCAAAACTGGGCGCAGACATGCTACTCAAACAAGCAACTAGGCTGAGCGCTAATATGGATTGATTGTTAGATTTCATTTTATTTTTTGAGCTTAAGACTGGGATATTAGGTGTCAAATCGATTCTGGCTGAACATAAAAAAACGACCTGAGTAAAAGTTTACTCAAGTCGTTTTTTTGCAATGATAAGCGAGGGCTCCGTGAATTACTGAGCAGATTGACGCTGTTTCCAGGCATTCAGATATTTCGATGCTTTAGGATTTTTCTCATCCCATTTAGGAATCGTTTTGCTATTAGCAATCTGTTCAACCGCAACCGCAACCGCACGATTTACCTTTGCCATATTATCGTAATCAATTTTGTGCGCTTCATCGCCAAGGCCATGATAGTCAGGGAATCCATAGGCAACGCTGATGGTATGCGCCGGAATTCCTTGATCTGCAAGCGCTTGATTATCGCTGGCACCAAAATACTTATCACTATTCACAGGATGCTTCCAAACATTGATGCCGGTTTTATCACCCGCCTGTTTGATAATGGCACCAACTTCGGAGAAATCAAATCCGGTGACACCAACTGAAGCAACTTGCGGACCTTCGGAATCATCAGTACGACCAACCTGTTCAATATTGATACCGGCTATCGTTTTTTCGATAGGGAAAACCGGGTTCTTACCGTAGTAACGCGAACCGACCAAGCCTTTTTCTTCACCAAAGAAAGTCATGAACACGATACTGCGTTTTGGACGTTCTTTCATACCAGCGAAAGCTTTGGCTAATTCGATAACAGATACAGTTCCACTAGCATCGTCATTCGCACCATTAAAAATCTTATCGCCTTCTGCATTCGCCTTGATACCGACGTGATCGTAATGCGCTGTCACCAACACATAACTATCACGCAACACAGGATCTGATCCGCGCAACACACCGATCACATTTCTGACGATGGTTGGAGAAGTCGGCTCCGCCTCTGCCGGTGGCACTGGTGCACCTGGACCACGACGAATTTCTTTCTTTAAAATATTCCAATCGGCATTTTGAAAATAACCATCACCACCTGCTGGTTCTAAACCAATTGCACGAAATTGAGCCGCGATGTATTCCGCCGCCAAATCCAAACCACGCGATGGCGTATCACGGCCCTCTAACAAATCAGAAGCCAAAAAGCTCAAATGCCCACGCATGGAGTCCGCTGAAATACGTTCCACAGTTGCCTGCATAGCCGCTGGCAAGGCTGGTGCTGCTTT
>DLGN01000181.1 GCA_002482715.1 Oxalobacteraceae bacterium UBA7693 | reverse complement strand
GTCGCCTTTTTTGGGTTACCTTTTTTGGCGAAGCAAAAAAGGTAACTGGCTGTCGGGCCACCCCCGACCTGTGAACGATCAGCTTTGCTCAAAACGTAAAGCCAAAGCTAAATGGCAAAGTGAAATGCAAGCAAAACAAACCATCTGGCTATTCGACCTAGACAACACCCTACACAACGCCAGCGCAGCAGTCTTCCCCAGCATAGCCGACAACATGACCCGCTACATTACGCAAGTGTTAGCCGATGCCAATCATCCATCCGACCCAGAAACCGTCAACCAATTAAGAGTCAACTATCTCAAACGCTATGGCGCAACGCTCAAAGGCATGGTGATTCACCATGGAGTGAATGAAAAAGATTTTCTGCGTGAAGCACACAAATTCGATCACTTGCCGGATTTACTCAAAAGAGAACGTGGTTTATCAAAGATACTCGCCCGATTGCCAGGTAAAAAAATTCTATTCACCAACGCACCACAAGAATACTCACAACAAGCCATCCGACACTTCAATCTACACCGACATTTTGCCGCTCATATCTCGATAGAAAATATGCGTGTGCATGGCAAATCGCATCCTAAGCCAAGCAAGCCTTATCTGCGTAAGTTGTTAGCACAACATGGTTGGCAAGCCAGTCAATGTATTTTGGTTGAAGATAGTGTTGCGAATATTATTGCCGCCAAACAAATTGGCATCCGTACTGTCATGGTGACTGGACACGGACAGCATGTGCAGCAGAAAAGTATTTCTGCCAGTGCCGATATCACAGTAAAATCAGTTTTCGAATTGCCGCATCGTTTGCGTCAATTTCGTTGATTATTTTTGTGCTTCCTTTGTGTTCATCGTCGTCCTTTTCACTTTTTATACACTATGTCTATTACCAAGCCTGGCGAACGTAAACTTCAGATTTTGCAAACCTTAGCAGGGATGTTAGAAAATCCGAAAGGAGAAAAAATCACCACGGCAGCCTTAGCTGCAAAGATTGATGTATCTGAGGCGACTTTGTATCGGCACTTTGCCAGTAAGGCACAGATGTTTGAAGGCTTGATTGAGTTTATCGAAACGACGGTCTTTGGTTTGATTAATCAAATCAGTCAACAACATAAAGATGGCTTGCAGCAGGCGCATGGCATTACTTTGATGTTGCTGAGCTTTGCTGAACGCAATCCAGGTATGACGCGAGTGTTAATTGGTGATGCCTTGGTGAATGAAGATGCGCGTTTGCAATTACGCATGAATCAATTTATGGACAGAATTGAACTTGCATATAAGCAGGCCTTGCGACAAGCGGTCGTGCAAGGGCAGGTGCCTGATAATGAGATCGTGATGCGGGCGAATTTGTTGACCAATTTTGTCTTAGGACGTTGGCAGCGCTATGCTAAAACTGGCTTTAAGGCGAGTCCGACAGAATTCGCGACTGCACAAATTACTTTGCTACTGTAATTCGCCTTCGTCGGCCGATAGGCGTCGTATATTCCCACGCATTAAATTATGTGCGTCGCGATAGAAGTCTTCAATTTGATGTGATTTGAGCTGAATATGCAAGATTACTTGCTCAGCATAATTCACTTCCAGAATAGTCGCTTGATAGTTTTCGCACAGTCGGCGTAGTGGTGATTCGTCTGCGAAGTTGACGGCGAGTTGTAGTTCGCCAAGAATCTCGATAGGCGCTAATTCAGCATGTTTAAATGCATCGGATATCGCCTGACCGTAAGCCCGAGTTAAGCCACCAGCACCGAGTTTGGTGCCGCCCCAATATCGAACCACCACCGCCAATACATTAAAGAGCTCTTTGTGGACTAGGACGTTGTACATGGGTTTGGCTGCTGTGCCAGAGGGTTCTCCATCATCATCTAAACCAGAATCACCTTCACACAATAATACCCAGCAAACATGTACTGCATTTGGATGCTCTGCACGGATCCGTGTGAGTAAGACTTGCGCTTCTGCGCGGGTGTAAATGGGATAGAGTTGGCCGAGGAAGCGGCTTTTCTTAATTTCAATTTCAGCGCAGACCGCTGAGCTTAGTTGATACATACATGCTTAGGTTGATGACTGCCCGAAAAGCAAAGCCGAATTGAATTAATCGCGTTTTTTGAAGCTAGAAGTTCGCTAGATCTAAACAATTATTGAATCACTATTGAATCACGAAATTCTCAAAGAAAATATCTTGTACGCCATCACTCTCTTTGGTTGAAAGCGCCACATTGATTTTTTTGCGTAATTCATCAATCAGGATTTTCTTGCCTTCAACAGTTTGCAATTCAGTGTAATCTTTCGCGCTTAATGTCATGATCACCGCATGTCGTATCACTGGCATAAACACTTTGACTTTGTCCGCTGATTCAGCCGCACCCATTTGTAGGGTGACGATGGTTTGTAAATAACGATCAAAGCTCGCGAGGTTCACAACAAATGGCTCCAGCCGAGCAGTTGGTGCGCTGGCGGTAGCGCTGCCGCTTGCGCTGGCTTTATCGCTAGCTTGAGCAGAGCCCAGGCAAACCATACTGAGAAACAAACTGGTCGCTAATACAAATTGATGCATTTTTTTGGACATAATTTACTTTCTTGAGGATCTGCACATTGTGTTCGCAGCAATGCATCATTTTGAAAGATTGGAATGATGCATCGCTGTGATTTTCCTGACGTGAATTGATCGTATCAGGTCGTTAATGGTTTGTAGCGAATACGTTTTGGTTTGGCACCTTCTTCACCCAAACGTTTCTTTTTATCCGCTTCGTATTCTTGGTAATTACCATCAAAAAACGTCACTTGAGAGTCGCCTTCAAACGCCAAGATATGCGTCGCGATACGATCTAAGAACCAGCGATCATGCGAGATCACCATCACGCTACCAGCGAATTCTAATAAGGCATCTTCCAAAGCACGCAAAGTTTCCACGTCCAGATCATTCGATGGTTCATCAAGCAATAGAACATTACCGCCCTGCAGCAAAGTTTTCGCCAAATGCAAACGACCACGTTCACCACCGGACAAATTGCCGACGATTTTTTGTTGATCGCCACCTTTGAAATTGAAGCGACCGAGGTAAGCACGAGAGGGCATTTCAAAACGACCCACTGTCAAAATGTCGGCGCCATTCGCCACATCTTCAAACACCGTTTTCGTGTTACCGAGGTCTTCACGTGATTGATCAACCAGCGAGATTTTTGCCGTCTGACCGAGCGCGACTTCACCGCTATCTGGCTGCTCTATGCCTTTGATCATTTTGAACAAAGTGGATTTACCCGCACCGTTAGGGCCGATGATGCCGACGATCGCGCCTGGTGGAATCTTGAAGCTCAAGTTGTCGATCAACAGACGATCACCGAAGGATTTGCTGACGTTTTTGAACTCAATGACTTCATTACCCAAACGCTCTGCAACAGGAATAAAGATCTCTTGCGTTTCATTCCGTTTCTGATATTCGTGCTCGCTCATCTCGTTGAAACGTGCCAGACGTGCTTTACTCTTAGCCTGACGCGCTTTTGGATTTTGGCGTGACCATTCCAATTCTTTTTGCAAGGCGCGTTGACGTGCCGATTCTGTGGCTTCTTCTTGCTTCAAGCGTGCTTGCTTTTGATCTAACCAGGAAGAGTAATTACCTTTCCAAGGGATACCTGCACCGCGATCGAGTTCCAAAATCCATTCAGCAGCGTTGTCCAAGAAATAGCGATCATGCGTAATCGCTACGACGGTGCCCGGGAAGCGCAATAGGAATTGCTCGAGCCAATCGACCGATTCAGCATCCAGATGGTTGGTCGGTTCGTCGAGCAACAACATGTCAGGTTTGGATAACAACAAACGGCATAAAGCAACACGACGCTTCTCACCGCCCGATAAGACGGCGATTTTGGCATCCCAAGGTGGCAGACGCAAAGCATCGGCGGCCATTTCTAATTGCAATTCGACGTTGTCGCCAGCCGAGGTGGAGATGATGGCTTCCAAGCGCGCTTGTTCATTTGCCAGCGCATCAAAATCAGCATTTTCTTCGGCATAAGCGGCATATACTAATTCTAGTTTTGCTTTGGCTTCAAACACTTCACCGAGCGCGCCTTCAACCGCTTCGCGCACGGTTTGTTCTGGATCGAGTTGCGGTTCTTGCGGTAAATAGCCGATGTTCAGATTTGGCATAGGCACGGCTTCGCCTTGAATATCTTTATCGATACCCGCCATGATTTTTAACAGCGATGATTTGCCTGAACCATTCAAGCCCAACACGCCAATTTTGGCGCCTGGGAAAAAGGACAGGGAAATATCTTTGAGGATTTGACGTTTAGGCGGCACGATTTTGCCGACCCGGTTCATGGTATAGACGTAATTTGCCATTTTTTTAGGGTACTTTGAGAGGGAAATCAGAAGTCGCTAGGATACCTCAATCACCTTGCGAATCGGCTTGAACCTAAGAAAAATAGTTAGTCTAGTGCTGATTCTTCATCATTCCAAGTTCGTAGAGTCTTTGGAATGTTACAAAATGTTACTTTTTTTGTGCTCCTTGATGAATGCGGGTATGAATACATTTGATCGCATTAAATAGATACTCAGAGTTCAGAGAAAAGGAAATGCATACCCTGCAAACTTCTCTTTAACAACTTTTAAGAGATCTATGCACAAACTACAGCGCGACTGAATGTTGAATCTGTAATGGGAGTATGTGATTCAGTACAAGTGTGCTGCTCGCCCCAAGCTTCGAACGCTCACTACAGTTGTGCAGAGCCCTCTTTAAACAAACGCAAATGTCCGTGATATTTTGCTTTATGTTGAACTGGAAAGTCTTGCTATCAATTACCTATAAAGTTAAGATGTTCGGATCCTATTTAAAGATGCTTAGAAAACAAGCAAAATGCTGATATAGTTGATGTTTATGCGGTTTGAATTGATTGTGCTTTCTCGCGTGTAGGAATGAACTTGGCTGAGGTGTTGTGACAGCTTCGTGTTTTTTGTTCTTTTGTGTTCAGTACTCAGGCGTTTTTCTTTCATGTATTTTTTGGAATCTGTTCCTTAGATTGTGTTTATGGAATCAATCATTAAGCATTTGATGGAGATTACGGGTCATCGTGACCACGATCTTCTCAATATTTCCGTCATCTCTGCTTTAAGTGAACTTACTCACGCCTCGCGCGCACGTGTATTGGATATCTTGCAGGTTGGTGAGAAAGTCTTTGTGAAAGCACAGATCACCATCGATCACGGCAAACTTGCTGCCAGCGAAGAGCATCTTGTTCATCTGATCCCTGAAGTCCCAATTGAACAGTTTCCGCAACTCGCTGCTGGATTAAATCAACACCAAAATGTCATTGAGTATGTTGCTGAAAACGGTGACCGTAGCGTATGGCTGCCAATTTGGATGAATGAGAAAGTGAATGTTTGTCTGGAAATTTTCAACCCAGCTTCCTTTAGCGACAACACCAAAGAAGTCATGAGTGGCATTTTGGTCGTGTACAGAAACTTCCAAAATCTGCTCGATTACAGCGAGCGCGATTCACTCACAGGCCTGTTGAACCGCAAAACTTTCGATGACAATTTCTCAAAGATTTTGCGCACTAGCGTGCAGAAGCAATTATCAGAAGAAGTTGAACAACCCGATGTAGAACGTCGTCGCGACGATAAAGAAAAACAGCATTGGTTGGCGGTTCTAGATATCGATCACTTTAAACGCGTTAATGATACCTTCGGTCATTTGTATGGTGATGAAGTGTTGATTCTAGTGGCGAACTTGATGCGCAGTTCTTTCCGTCCTAGTGATAAGTTATTCCGGTTTGGTGGTGAAGAGTTCGTTATTTTATTGCGCTCCACCACGAAAGAAGATGCGCATATGATTTTTGAGCGCTTCCGCGAAAATGTTGCACGCTATCCTTTCCCGCAGGTTGGCACCGTGACCATCAGTATTGGGTTTGCACATATCGATCCGTTTGAACCTGCGGTCGGTATTATCGGCCGTGCCGATCAGGCTTTGTACTACGCGAAAAGTAATGGACGCAACCGGATTTGTCATTATGAAGATCTGGTGGAGTCAGGTATGTTACATATCGAGCATTCTCAAGATAGTGTGGAGTTTTTCTAGCCATAATTCGCGCTATCGTTGGTCATTTCTTAGCCGTTTCTCTTCATTTCTTCCTGCCCCATGGAACTACGTCAACTACGCTATTTCGTCGCAATTGTTGATCATGGTTCTCTGTCTCGTGCAGCCCGTGTTTTGCATATCGTGCAGCCCGCCTTAACTCAGCAAGTTCAACAATTAGAAGAAGAACTTGGTGCGAGCTTATTGCATCGTTCCGCGCAAGGCATGCAAGCTACCGATGCGGGTAAGATTTTTTATCAACATGCATTGGCGATATTGAAACAGGTTGCCGATGCTAAGTCAGCGGTGAATCAATCCACCGATAAGCCTTCGGGTACGGTAGCTTTGGGCATTCCGCAAAGTGCGTCTGGCGCTTTGGCATTCCCGCTCCTGACCGCGGTGCGTGCCGCATATCCTGATATTGTGTTTCAACTGACCGAAGAGCTGACTGGCAATCTAACTGAGCAGTTGGCCTCTGGACGTTTGAATTTAGCGATTTTGTTTGATGATGGACAGCTTGGTAAATTCAATACCAAACCTTTAGTCGAAGAACAGATGATGTACATCACACGCGCTAACTCGCAATTTGCCTGCAAGCGTAAATCAATCAATTTGGACAAGGTAATACAAGCACCCTTAATTTTGCCCAGCATTCAACACGGCGTGCGACCACGTATCGAGCAAGTCGTGCGCGAGCAGGGAAGGCAAATTGAGAATGTGATTGATATTACGTCGATAGCGATTCTAAAGTCTGCAATTTTGGCCGACATGGGCGCAACTATTTTACCGGTATCGCCTTTACTTGCAGAGATTGAGCGAGGTGAAATGCGCGCTTGCCCGATTAGCGATGTGCAACTATCGCGCACCGTCAGTTTATGTTCATCAAAAAATATTCCTTTAACCAACGCGGCGATGGCGGTTGAACGTCTGGTCTTGGATGTGAGCCGTGACTTATGCGCGAGTGGATCATGGTTGGGTACCAAGAGTCTGATGTAAGGCGTGAGCGCGAACAGCAGCGCATGAGCAATTTAAGCCTGGCAGGCGGCGCCATCTTGTTTTGGATTTTGATGGTAGTGGTGGCGTTACAGGATTATCAACGTGATGGCGGCCAAGACTGGTGGGAGCCAGTGGTGTGGGAAACCAGCTCGGCACTTGTGGTCACATTGATTTTTTATTTGCAGTCATCACTGTTGTTTGATCAGAAATTATTACAAACACCGCGTTTGTGGTTTTCTCGAATTCTGCGTTATTTGCCGCTAGTCTGTGTCAGCTTTGTCATATTAACTTTTAGTTTGCGACACGCTGTTTATGCTTTGTTAGAGCGACGCTATTCACATGAGCCGTGGCTGGAAGTTTTCTTCTATGAGTCGGTTAAGCTTTCGATTTTCATGGGCTTATTTTACATGGTGATTTTTGGTATCCGCTCTTACCTTTTCTTATTGCGCGAGAAAGTCCGAGCTGAAAGAGCGACCCAATTGTTTCAACAAGCCCAGCTACAAAATTTGAATCAACAATTGCAACCGCATTTTTTGTTTAATGCATTAAATACGGTTTCTTCATTGATGTACTCCGACTTGAAGGCCGCTGATATGGCCTTGAATCGACTTGCTGATTTACTTCGACATCAATTAGATTCTGGCGAACAAACCGAAACAACTGTGGCGCAAGAAATTGCTTTGTTGCGTGCTTATGCGGAACTCATGCAACTGCGCTTTGTTGATCGCGTTGCGCTTCGCTGGGAAATCGATTCGGCAGCATTACATCGCAAAGTCCCTAGTCTGTGTTTGCAACTCTTATTGGAAAACACGTTTAAACATACGGTCGAGAAACGATCCGGCTTATGCACGATTACCGATGCGGTACAAGAGCGTGAAGGCAATGTGATGCTGTCAGTTGAGGATGACCTCGGTGTACTATCAACAAATTCCACGCAGCCCCAAGGTATTGGCTTAGATAACTTGCGTCAGCGTTTGGCGCTGATGAAAGATGCACAGGCGAATTTGCAAATCCAAAATCGTCCTCAAGGTGGCGTGC
>DLGN01000119.1:635-4953 GCA_002482715.1 Oxalobacteraceae bacterium UBA7693 | reverse complement strand
CCGACCTACGCCTTGTAAGGGCGCCGCTCTACCAACTGAGCTAAGCACCCATATTGCCAAACTTGACAACTTGCTTAGTTCAAATAACTGTTTGCTGTGTCATCAGCAACGACAGAAACAAGATTATAGGCACATTTCTAAATTCTGTCTAGGGGGTCTGCATATTTTTATTCGAATTAACTTGAGGCCACTGGCGGGCCTGGAATAATGGCAATTTCTATCATTCCATGCTTAATCGCAGCGGAGAAGTCTCGCTCCAACTCAGGCAAGGCTTGTTCATACGGAACCAGCAGACTCAAAAGACCGTAAGCACGATTGCGTCCATTCACTTTCCCCATATACAAAGCCATGTCAGCTAGCTGCATTGCTTTCTCCCAATTGCAAGCGGACTCTGGCACGCCAGAAAACGGAAGTGAAATATAACCAGCACTGACCGTCACGGGGATCGCATTATTCCCTACCAACACCGGCGTTGTGCCAATTGCCTTCAATACACGCTCAACCAAAGGCGCCAATAAAGCCGGTTTCGTTTTCGGCGCATAAATCAAGAACTCCTCGCCGCCCCACCGCAAAGTCATATCACTATCTCGCACAGCGCTACGCAATCGATTCGCCACTTCAATCAATACCGCATCACCTGCAGAGTGTCCCCAGGTATCATTGATATGCTTGAAATGATCGATATCCATAATAATCAAACAATCAGGGCTATCGGTATCAGCTTCACGACGCTCAGGAGAAACATCTTCCCCTCTCTCTTTCATCATCTCCAAAAATGACCTGCGGTTATACAAGCCAGTCAAGGGATCGCGCACAGAATGAAACTCCAACTGTTGATTAACCTCTTCCAAACGTTGGTTCGTTTGCTTGACCTTACGATAAAGCATGTAGATAAAAATGCCTCCCATAATGGTCAGCATTGCGCCAAGCAAAGTCACGATTTGTTGTAGGCGACTATTTTTGATATCGGCATCTTTGATTTGATTTTCACGCGCCAATAATTCTATTTGTTTCTTACGCTGATCTGCATCGAACTGTTCTTGCAATGCGGCGACCGTTTTTGATCGATCCGCCCTGAACAATTCATTGCTGAGCTTTTGCTGTTCGCGCGTATATTCCAAGGCTTCCTTATACATTTTCGCATTCTCATACATGCGGCTAATTTCACCAACGGTAGCTTCAACATCAGCCTTATCGCCCTGATCTCGAGATTGCTTTAAAACTGGCGTCAGGTACTCCATCGCTTGCGAGATCTTTCCTTGTCCACCTAATGCAAATCCGATATTGGCTTTTGCATTAAAGATGGAGAACTCATCTTTAATAAATTCTGCCTTCTTTAAGGCTTGTCGGGCGACGCTTTCAGCGCGAACAAAGCTATGTGTGCGCAAATGAAGATCAGCAATATTACTAAGAATCAGTGCCTCCATTTTGGGAATATTCGCATCTTGGGACGCCTTCAGTGCGCGTTCATAAGCAACCAAGGCTTCTGGATAGCGCTTCAAATCACCTAATGCCATCGCCTGATTTTGTCGTAGCGTGGCAATTAGACGTGGCGAATCAACTTCGCCCGCCAAGGCTAGCGCGTCATTTGTGACAATCAAAGTCTGTTCAGGATTTTGCATTGTCAAATACAAACTGGCTAAAGTCGCTAAACGACGAATTTTTGTAAGCGATTTTCTCTGCGTTAATTGATCCGTCAGCCGCAAGGCTTCTAAAGAATGACTGAGCGCTTGTTCAAACCTACTAGCGGATTGATAAATCGCACCATAAGAAATTTCCAAACGTATGAGGTTTTCTGGTTTAGTGCTTCCTTTAATCGCCGCTGCAACATCATCGAGTTTCGCAATTGCGGCATCAAATTGCCCCGTGTCACGCAATTTGAACACTTCATCGATTTGCATTAAAGCGACGGTTTCTTTGTCATTTTGCAGTTTTGCTAAACGCAAAATTTCGGCACGACTTTGCTCACTTGCAGGGATATCGCCAGCGTCATAATAGGCGTAAGAAAGTTCTCGCAATGTATCGATTCGAACTTGATAATCCGTCTGCGCATTTAACTGGGAATAAAACTCTTTGAGCTGAAGCAATGCAGCTTGATTGTCTTTTTCAAGCAAGAGCTGAATGGTCTCTAACCTAGCCATATCCGATTTAAGATCAGCATGTGCTAAAGAAGTTACCCCCAAAAAGAAAGTTAGTATCAGCTTGGGCAGAATGTGATTGCGCTGGTGAGCCATAGAAATGCCTTAAATTAAATAATTTATTCAGCAAATAAAGGATGAGGCGACCGCAAAACGTGGATATGAAGTTGCTTTATCTTAACATTGTTTTTGGGCAAACATAGGTCATTGTAAAAACCTTGTAGTTTCTTACGACATCAATTAATTCGGATCGACACCTTGCTGATCCGGCATATATATTTTTGACATCGGAATGGCGCTTTCCATCACAATACGTAAGGCGAGTTCTGGGGCAATCAGATCTTTGCTAGCGAATAATATTTCTTGAACAGCGACACCAAATACGATTGGCCAATCTGTCGGATTTTTACAAAAACTCTGTGCCAATGGGAACAATTGTGGCCACAAAAAACAGACATAATTCCATGGCGTTTCTTTGGCTTGATGCTCGGGATCAATTCTGGGAATACCAAAATCTTTACTACCCAGCGTATCTGTCACATGCTTAAAAATATCGTGAAGGTCAATCAACTGTTGTAAGCCGAGTTTTTGCGCGGCTCCCGATGCCAAAGACCAAACCGAATAACGGCTTTCAACCAAAGGTCGGTTGAGCAAATCACCAAAATAATAAGTAGTGGCATTTTGCTTGCTATGCACAACGATAAAAATTTCTTTAATCGGCCGGCCTTGTTGTTCAACGTAAATTTCGCGCACACTAATTTGGCAGGCATAACCAGCGAGAGCACCAAGCGCACTTAACAAAGACTCTAGATGAATACCTTTTTCGGTCGACATTGCCATAAACAGCTTAGAGGCAATTTCTTTGCCGCCCCGTTTGACCGCATACAGCTGGTCTTGCTGACCTTGCTGAGCTTGTTGCTCAGATTCAGCATTGGGCAAAGTAGCCATAACCGGAGACGGATGATCTGCGACCGCGGGGGTGGATAAGGGGAACATTTTATTGAAAATTCTTTTTAACACCAAAACTCCCGCGCGCTTTAACTTGATCTACACAATGGCGATACCTTGCATTCTCACTTCCTTCACGAGATTCCAGAGCGCGCAATCAACCGGCCACAAACTGGCATGCTTTCGCAAACATTTTGAAATGTGTTGTGAGCACTTTGATTTTACCTGATAGTCGAAGAGCGAAGAATTAAGCACATCAATTTCGTTGCATTTATGACGTGAGCGATAAGAATCCAGCTAGTGATCTTTAAATGCCCAAAGCTTACTACCAGCGAAATTCCAGCATAAAACTAAGCCCGTAGAGAACACTTGTGCATACCAATGCCAGATCTGCCAATGATCGACTAATAAAGTAATCAATCCATAGTTAATCATCCAGCCGACAGCAAGCACGCTCGAGTATTTCGACGCAGCTTCTATATGCGACTTGCCACTTCCAAAAGTCAGAAAATAATTCAACACATAATTGACCACCGAGCCGAGCAAATAGCCGATTGAAGAACCAGTCACGGCAGCAGAATTACCCAGTAAGCTAAAGTTGAACAGGACCGCCACATGTAAACTCAAATACTGTACTGCCGTACCAGATAAACCCACCGCAGCAAATTGCAGAAATTGGCGTAACGCAGGATTATTGAAAAGTTGATTCATCGGTACAGTCTAGGAAAATAGTAATGGAAGAGTATGCGAGAAACTTGCTCGAGGGCGCTCGAAACGAAAACAAATTATACCTGCCCATGCACTCAGACTAAATCTTCTCGATGAATACGCTAAAATGACAGCTCACGCCAGATTTGGCATTCCTGTAATTTGGCACTCCCTTTTTAAGGCAAACTATGAGCGTAGAAGAACGTTTAATCGATTTAGAAATTCGCTTGAGCCGACAAGATGACTTAGTCGACACCCTCAATACTCAGGTGTATCAACAACAGAAAAAAATCGATGAACTGGAAAAATTATGTCGGGCGCTGGCTGGGCGCTTACGAAGTGGCTGTGGCTGCGAGCCAACGTCAAATGCCTGCAGATGAACGCCCACCACATTATTAAACCCAAATTTCCATTAGGCGCACCTGCGGTGCTATCTGTGTGCTAACGGCGCATTTTTGGTCATTTTTGCCGCTCTTCATTATCAATAGCTAGCTATTGATGCCTCATTCGCAACAAAACTGCCT
>DLGN01000119.1:0-585 GCA_002482715.1 Oxalobacteraceae bacterium UBA7693 | reverse complement strand
TCCTAATAGAAAATCTGGGTTAAATCGACCAACAGTTTTAAATAAAAAACTTAAACGATCCAAGAACCTTCTTTATAGACGACCTGATCACCCAAACGTACAGATTCAGTGACGGCAAAGACATCGACATGATATTTGCCATCGCCACGTTTGAAATTTGGCTTGCCGTAAATACCATGTTTTGCGCCCAAGGATAAATGGATACCGCACATGCGTTCATAGGTGCCGATGTCACTCACGGTGCGGTCGCGATTAAAACTGCGGTTCAAACCAAATCCTAACTCACGCACCCACACCACTTGCTCGTCTTCTTTAATCTTGGCTATCACTTCATCAAATTCAGGCGTTGAATCAAGCACGTCGACAACTTGCCCACGTTCGATAATTAACGTGATTGGGTTCGCAGGTTTGTTGACGGAAAAAGACGTATCACCGAATACAAAAATACGCACTTTGCCATTCACGGCCTCTAAATCTTTGGCCTCAGTAAACACTTCTCCAATCGGAAATTGCCCACCCCAATTTTTCATGCCGCTATAATCGCCAATATTCAATTTGGCGTCTTCAAACGGACTGGCATAAATA
>DLGN01000183.1:445-5689 GCA_002482715.1 Oxalobacteraceae bacterium UBA7693 | reverse complement strand
AATAGGGTTTTTAAAGAAACTGCCAGCATTTCCTATTTTCACAGGGTCAGGCAATTTGCTCTGGCGGATTGCGATAATCGCAGCGCTCACATCAAGTGGTTTCGGCTGCGTGATGCCGATGTCGGTCAAATATTTTGCGACATCGCCGTACCCAAGATTCGCCTGCCATTGCTTAGGTAAGGCAAAAGTCACATCAACGATCAGATAACGATTTGGCTCACTGCTTTTGAAAATACTGTCGCGATAAGCAAAGGCGCATTCAGCCTTATCAAATGTTTTTAACGCACCCGTAACAAAGTCAAACGCGGTCAAACTGTGAAAACGATCTTGCATCTCGACACCATAAGCGCCGATATTTTGAATTGGCGAGGCTCCAACGGTTCCCGGAATCAACGACAAGTTTTCTAAGCCACCATAGCCTTGCGCTAAGGTCCATTGTACAAATTCATGCCAATTTTCACCCGCACCGGCGCGTACAATAAATTGATCGCTCGTTTCGGCGATCAGTTCGCGCGCTTTTATCGCCACTTTAAGCACAAGATGCGGCAAAAAATCAGAGAGAATGAGATTGCTGCCACCACCTAAAATCAAACGCGGCAAATTGGCTAACTCATCGTCATGCTGAAACGCTTCATACAAAGCAATTAGCTGTTGCACACTGTCAATCACAAGCAAACGATGCGCCTGAGCCTTGATTCCAAAGCTATTCGCAGTTTGCAAGCACACGTCATGCTGGAAAATTAATTCGTTTTTTTCAGATTTCATAGGAACACGATTATAGTCGCGAACACGTGGATTTCCTGTAAATTGCGACGAAAGTTGGCCTTGGTTTTTGTTAAAATAGCGGCACTTCGAATAAATTTGGATTTTATTGCCAAGTTTTTCTTATCTAACCAATCAACACTTTATTCTTTAGGAAATACCATGCCGTCATTTGATACCGTTTCTGAAGCCAATATGGAAGAAGTTAAAAATGCGATCACACAGACAAACAAAGTCGTGACCAATCGCTTTGATTTAAAAGGCACAAGCGCTAAAGTCGAATTAAAAGATAAAGAGCGCGAAATCACTATCTTCGGCGACTCTGATTTCCACCTTGATCAAATCATGATCGAAGTCACACAAACAATGGGCAAACGCGGCGTCGATGTACGTTTTCTCGATATCGGCGACGTGCAAAAAATAGGCGGAGACAAAGTAAAAAAAGTCATCAAAGTCAAAAACGGTATCCAGACGGAAGATGCAAAAAAAATCGTGAAAGTCATCAAAGATAGCAAAATGAAAGTACAAGCAAGTATCCAAGGTGATGCGGTACGCGTGACTGGTTCAAAACGCGACGATTTACAAGCAGCGATGGCAATGTTACGTAAAGAAATTAAAGACTTGCCGCTAGAGTTCAATAATTTTCGCGATTGATTTTTTAGTGCAACTCTACTGAGGATGTAGCCGAATACATCGCACTACTGTCGTCAAACTTCAAAGCAAGATTGAGAATTCAGACGAAACTGCGAAATAAGATCGAGAGATAAGACTGAAAGCGAGGTTTGAAAAATGTACGAACGATTTCTCAATCTTTTGACAGCACAATTTGTATTAAAGAATAGCAAATTGGCTGTGCTACTGAGTGTTATTGGATTCAGCGCGCTGTTCGCAACGCATAGCGCCTATGCCAATGAATTTAGCTTGGTAGCATTAAGCAATGGCAAAGCGATGCTGATCGTTGATGATAAACCACCCAAAATGTTCACGGTGGGCAGCAGCATTACTGCTGGAACGAAATTAGTCTCGATCAATAGCAATAGTGCGACGATAGAAACGGATGGAAAGCGCCAGACTTTATTTCTAGGACATGCTGTGCTGCGCACAGATACAGCAAAGAGCCCTAGCATTACATTACAAGCAGGTGACAACGGCCATTTTTTCACGGAAGGTAAGATCAATGGCGGCAGCAAACTCAGAATGATGGTCGATACCGGTGCGAGTTTCGTTTCTATGTCTGCCAGCGATGCTCGCAAACTTGGCATTGATTACAAAAAGGGAATACCATCTCGAACAAGCACGGCAAATGGCATTGTCCCAACCTATATCGTCCGACTTGATTCAGTCAAAATTGGTGACATCGAATTGTTTCAGGTTGATGCATCGATTCAGGAAAACGAGTTAGGAATTTGCTTGCTAGGCATGTCTTTTCTAAAGCGCCTAAGCATGGTTCGAGAGGGGCAACAAATGGTTTTGACCAAAAAATAAGCCTCTCACATACTCAATACCTACCGGATACTTACCCGATACATACGCAAAACTGAATTTAGCCCCTGCTTCATCAGTGCATCAACACTCAAGAAGCAGGAAGGTCTGACAACCAGTCCGAACAACTGCAAATTTATGATTTCTTCAAACGACGTTGTTTGACAGCATCTGCAAGCACTTGCAAACTAGCCTGGCTATCCGTCCAATCAATGCAACCATCTGTAATTGACTGACCATAGACCAATTCTTTACCGGCGACCAAATCTTGGCGACCTGCGACCAAATTAGATTCGATCATCACGCCGACAATTCGGTCATCACCAGCAGCAATTTGACTGGCGATATCTGCGCAGACCGGTATCTGATTCAAAGGATTTTTTGAGCTATTCGCATGCGATGCATCAATCATGATACGAGCTTGTAAACCATTGGCTACGATATCTTTAGCAGCAGCATCGACACTTGCAGCGTCGTAGTTTGGCGTTTTCCCACCACGTAAAATGATATGGCAATCTTCATTGCCGTTCGTAGACACAATCGCAGAATGTCCACCTTTAGTTACTGATAAAAAGTGATGTGGTTGTGACGACGCTTTAATCGCATCAACAGCGATTTTGACATTACCGTCTGTGCCATTTTTAAAACCTACTGGACATGACAAACCAGATGCCAATTCGCGATGTACTTGCGACTCGGTGGTACGTGCACCAATCGCTCCCCAGCTAATTAAATCGGCGATGTATTGTGGGCTAATCATATCCAAATACTCGGTGCCCGCTGGCAATCCAAGTTCATTAATGTTTAATAACAATTCGCGTGCAATGCGCAAGCCATCATTAATACGGAAACTGTTATCCATATACGGATCATTGATCAAACCTTTCCAACCCACTGTCGTACGTGGTTTTTCGAAGTACACACGCATCACGATTTCTAGTTCACCAGCAAATTTCACACGCGCTTCTGCGAGTTTTTTTGCATACTCTAGCGTCGCTTTCGTGTCGTGAATCGAGCATGGACCAATGACGACCATAACTCGGTCATCTTTAGCCTGCAAAATATTATGCAAAGCTGTGCGTGCATTGGCAGTTACTTCTGAAGCTTTATCAGAGCAGGCAAATTCGCGAATCAAATGCGAAGGTGGAAGCAGCTCTTTCATTTCCCGAATACGTAAATCGTCTGTGCGTTGCATAGTGTTTTCCTGAAGTTTGAATGAAATAAATTGGGCTTTTAAAATTCTGTTGAAAATGTTTTTGATCTTTTTTCCCTATCCACCGCACCTGTAAATTAAATTCTTAGGGCAAAAAAAAACCGCCAAGACTGGCGGTTTTTTTGGATCGGTTAGGTTCTATGTACGTCGATTTTGCTTCTACGTGAACTTACCGCTTCTCCACCGCCTTAGGGTTGGAATAGCTAAAGTAAAAGTGAAAGTAAAATCGTGCAAAATTCATGAAAACCTCGTGATCGAATGGAACGACTATAACAACATCAGCACGCAATTGGCAAGCAATTTATCTGAATGTGCGCGTAATTTTACAAAAGCCTTGAGCTAACACATGAGATACGACATAAGCTTATATTCAAATACTGATGAAGTCTTATAAAAAACTGGCAATCTCGCTCAAAGGTTTTTTACGAATATTCGGCACCATACAATGATCAGCTGGATGACCGACCACTAACAAGATGTAAGGTTTTTCATTATCAGGGCGATCTAACAACTCATTCAAGAATCCCATCGGGCTGGGAGTATGTGTCAAAGTCGCCAAGCCCGCGTGGTGCAAAGCTGCGATCAGAAATCCTGTGGCAATGGATACTGATTCCGGCACATAATAATTTTTAACCGCGGTACCGTCATCCATCAAGGTACTTTTTTGGCCGAAGATCGCGATTAAGTAAGGTGCATCTTCCAAGAACGGTTTGTTTGAATCCGTACCCAATGGCGCTAATGCATCTTTCCATTCTTGAGGTGCACGGCGCTCATAGAATTCACGCTCTTCAATTTCTGCTTCGACGCGGATACGATGTTTCAATTCTTTATCACTGACTACAGCAAAATGCCAAGGCTGATGATTTGCTCCAGATGGTGCAGTTCCTGCAGCTAATAAACATTGCTCGATAACTTTACGCGACACTGAGGCATCTGAAAATTCTCGTATCGTTTTACGACGAGAGAGCTCTTCATAGAATTCTTGTGCACGTGTTTCCATCTCTTTTTCAGGATAGGCGCGATAAGTGCTCAGAGGAATAAATTGCGGAGAGCCTTGATTGAAGGAAAGTTTAGACATGCTGATCCTTTCATAGAAAAAAGACACTGTAATCACAATATCCAATCTACTCAAGACACAACAGCACATTCAATACAAGTCACAAAAACAAAGGCTTTTTAGCAATGAATCAACGGCAGAAAGATGTATAGACAATACGAACTTTTGCTGCCAGTTTTCCGCCAGAAAGATTTCTATCGTCGATTTGAGGGCGGATCAGGCAGTGCCGCCAACAACAAGTCCATCAATCCGTAAAGTTGGCTGGCCGACGCCAACAGGAACGCTTTGGCCTTCTTTACCGCACACTCCAACGCCCGAATCTAAACGCATATCGTTACCAATCATCGATACCCGATTTAAAACATCTGGACCATTACCGATTAAGGTCGCACCTTTAACAGGATAAGTGACTTTGCCGTCTTCGATCATATAAGCTTCGCTGGCAGAAAAGACAAATTTACCATTCGTGATATCAACCTGACCACCGCCGAAATTCACCGCGTACAAACCATTTTTTACTGAAGCTAAAATTTCAGCCGGATCTTTATCACCACCCAACATGTAAGTATTCGTCATACGCGGCATAGGCAAGTGAGCAAAAGATTCACGACGAGCATTGCCAGTCACTGGCATCTTCATTAAACGCGCATTCATCGTGTCTTGAATATAGCCTTTGAGTATGCCGTCTTCAATCAGGGTCGTACATTGTGTAGGATTACCTTCATCATCA
>DLGN01000183.1:0-411 GCA_002482715.1 Oxalobacteraceae bacterium UBA7693 | reverse complement strand
ATTGCTAAGGTACCATCATCCACCACCGTGACTCCTTTGGCTGCAACGCGATCCCCAATCCGACCTGCAAAAGTACTAGAACCTTTACGATTAAAATCGCCCTCTAAGCCGTGGCCGATCGCTTCATGCAACAAAACACCAGGCCATCCAGAGCCGAGCACCACCGTCATCGGACCGGCAGGCGCTGGGAGAGCATCCAAGTTAACCAAGGCAGATTTCACGGCATCATCAGCGCATTGTTCAAGAATTGCATCATCGAAATACGAAAAATTATAACGACCACCGCCACCGCTAGAGCCGGTTTCGCGACGACCATTTTGTTCAGCAATCACCGTCAATGACATGCGTACTAATGGACGAACATCAGCAGCGATGACACCGTCACTGCGTGCTACCAGAATTACATCGTAC
>DLGN01000282.1 GCA_002482715.1 Oxalobacteraceae bacterium UBA7693 | reverse complement strand
AGGCGAAGCCCAGATCAGAACGTCCATCCAGTAGCGGCTCTGGGGTGATCATGAGTCCGCAGGGCCATATCCTGACAAACAATCACGTCATTCAAGGAGCTGGCGCGATTGAGGTTGCTTTAGCTGATGGTCGGCTAGCCACTGCCAAGGTAATTGGTACAGATCCAGACACCGATCTCGCGGTACTGCAAATCGATCTAAAGGATTTACCAACCATCACGCTAGGTCACTCTGAAGAAGCCAACGTCGGCGATGTCGTCTTAGCGATTGGCAATCCATTTGGCGTAGGCCAAACTGTTACTATGGGAATTATTTCGGCATTAGGTCGCAATAGTGTTGGTATCAACACTTACGAGAATTTCATTCAAACGGATGCAGCAGTCAATCCAGGCAATTCTGGCGGTGCGTTGGTGGATGCGAACGGTAACTTACTCGGCATTAATTCAGCGATTTATTCACAAAATGGCGGCTCGCTGGGGATCGGTTTTGCGATTCCTGTATCCACCATCAAAATGGTCATGGAAGCCATCATCACCGATGGGCAAGTGGTACGCGGCTATCTCGGCATTAGTCCTGAAGACATCACGGAAGAAATGGCAGAAAGCTTTAACATCAAACAAACCAAAGGATCGATTGTTGCCGCAGTCGTACGCGGTGGCCCAGCGGATCAAGCTGGCGTAAAACCTGGCGACATCTGTATCGCGATTGATGGCAAGCCATTTTTGAATAGTCGTGAGATGATGAACCAGATCGCGCAACTCAAACCCAATTCCAAAGCAAAATTAAAAGTCGTGCGGCAATCGAATGAAATTCAATTAGATATCGTGGTCGGCAAACGTCCTCCATTTAAGCCGGAAGAATAAGCGCTATGCACATACCAGAACTTAGCCGCTTTTTATTTGAGTTAGCAGAAAACAATAATCGCGCCTGGTTTGTGATGAACAAGCCACGCTACGATATTTTGCGTGCCGAGTTCTTGCAGATGGTGACGCGATTGATTCAAGAATTGAGCAAAATCGACCCTGCAATCGCGCAATGCGATCCCAAGAAAGCCTTATTCCGCATCAATCGGGATGTGCGTTTTGGTAAAGATAAATCTCCCTACAAGACCTACTTTTCCGCATCCATTTTACCTAGTGGTCGCAAGAAACCTAGCGAAGGTGGTGGCCCGGCTTATTACTTTCAGATCAGTCAGGATAATCGATTATTATTTGCGGTCGGAGAATATATGCCAC
The DNA here is from genome assembly GCA_002482715.1 of Oxalobacteraceae bacterium UBA7693. Lineage (GTDB taxonomy): Bacteria > Pseudomonadota > Gammaproteobacteria > Burkholderiales > Burkholderiaceae_D > Undibacterium. The sequence continues at coordinate 11,276 of DLGN01000282.1, read as the reverse complement.
CAGCAGATCGTCTAAAGAACATTCGTCAGCACATTCTTGACGATGATACTGGATTCAAAAAGCTGATCAAAAACAAAGCAATGAAAAACTGCTTTGGCGAATTACAGGAAGAAGGAAAATTAATACGCCCACCCAAAGGTTTCGACCCTGATCACGCTTTGATCGAGTATTTGAAATTGAAAAGCATGATGGTGTGGACGGAATGCTCTTTAGACGGCATGTTGTACGAAGACGTACACAAGACATTGCTCGGCGGGTTTAAAACCGCCTTACCTTTGGTGACTTGGCTCAGAGAAGCCAAGTTTAGTTAAGGCGTTCTATTGCTCAGGTGGAGTGGCAGGCGCTTGCGTCGCCTTAACAAAGATCGGCGCAATAAACAATCCCAATTCAAATAGCATCCACATCGGAATCGCCAAAGCCAATTGGCTAACCACATCCGGCGGTGTCACGACAGCAGCGATAATAAAAGCACCAACGATCACGTATGAACGTATTGCTTTCAATTTTTCAACGGTCAAAATACCTGTTCGCACCAACACAATCACCACAATCGGCACTTCAAAAGTCAAGCCAAACGCCAAGCACATCGACATAATAAAATCGAGATAATTTTCGATATCAGGTGAAACAGTAATCGAGGTCGGTGCAAACTCAGTGATAAATTTAAACACCCGACCAAACACAAAAAAGTAACAAAAAGCGACGCCAGCGGCAAACAAAAATGAAGACGAGATCACCAATGGGGCGACCAGGCGTTTTTCATGTGCATACAAGCCAGGCGCAATAAAAGCCCAAGCTTGATACAGTACCCAAGGCAAGGCAATCAAGAACGCCAGCATCAGGGTTACTTTCATCGGCACCAAAAACGGCGAGATCACGCCTGTAGCGATCATCTTGCTACCTACTGGCAGTGCGGCAATCATAGGCTGCGCCAAGAAATCATAAATCGCTGAAGGGCCAGGCCATGCAAACAAGGCCGCGCAGATAATAGCGACGCCAGCACAAGCTTTGACTAATCGATCACGCAACTCGACCAGATGAGAAATAAAGGTATCTTGCATACCCAAAAAATTATTGTCACTCATGGTATGCCCTGAAATGAATTATTGAGAGCATTTAGAAAAAACTCGATGATGAACTGCGATTGACACGATGCTTAGCCATCCGTGCAGCGCCAGAAATAACTTGACTGCGATGTCCATGACGGCTTTTATACCAATGTGGGATATTCGAAGTTTTGGCGACTTTTCTGCGGCGAAAATTCTTAGCTTTTGCCATCATCTCTTCACTAGAAGGAGAGGCTCGATGATCATAAGCAGAATAAATAGAGTTCGAATCGGGTTGCACGAGCTCGTTTAATTCTTGCTGTGCCTCGGAAAATTCTTTATTAATATCCTGCTCGAAATTTTGCGCGGCAGATTCAACTTCTTTCTGCATTTTGCGCAATTCTTCCATTTCGATTTCGCGACTCACCTCGGATTTCACTTGGCTAATATAACGCTGCGCACGACCAAACAAAGTGCCCGCCATGCGCGCTACTTTGGGTAGATCTTTAGGGCCGATTACGATCAAGGCCACTGCCCCAATTAAAGCGAGCTTGGTCAGTCCGAGGTCTATCATAAATCTGTTCTAACACCATCCGAAGATTAGTGTGTCGACTTATCCTTTGCATCGACATCAATGGTTTTTTGTTCATCAGCTTTTGGCGATTTATCTTCATCACCTTTGACGCCATCTTTAAAACCTTTGACGGCTTTACCCAAATCGCTACCAACGTTGCCGAGTTTTTTGGTGCCAAATACCAAGACCACAACAACCAAAACCACCAACCAATGCCAAATACTAAATGAACCCATCATGCTTCCTTTAGAGCCTAAGCCCAAAAATCGATCAATAAAATTTACAGCGAGTGACTACAACTTAGTGCCACCAATCACATGCATATGCAAGTGATAAACAATCTGCCCACCGTTAGGACCTGTGTTGACCACGGTTTTAAAACCGCCGGACTTCGATCCATCCGCATGTTCTGTATACGCACAGCCTTGTTGCACTGCCAGTTTAGGTGCTAATTCCAACATTTTACCCAACAATACGGCATCTTCGGCTTTTGCGTCGGCCAAACTCGACAAATGTTTCTTGGGAATAATCAAGAAATGTACAGGTGCTGCTGGATTGATGTCATTAAATGCCATCAATTCATCATCTTCATACAAAATAGTTGCTGGAATTTGCTTCTCAACAATTTTACAAAAAATGCAGTTATCCATACAGTTCACTCAAAAATTGTTACAAAATGCCGTAGACAATAATAATTAATTATCTAAGCGAGAAGCCTTTTCTTCTATTCCAGAAATCCCTTCGCGTCTAGCCAACTCGTCTAGCACTTGCTGCGGGTGCAAATTATACTGCGCTAACATGACAAGCGAATGAAACCAGAGATCGGCGCATTCATACAGCAAATCCGACGTATCGCCAGAAACACGCGCATCTTTTGCTGCCATCACAGTTTCGGTCGCTTCCTCGCCGATTTTTTTTAAAATCGCATCGTCACCTTTATGAAACAATTTGGCAACGTAAGAAGTTTCAGGATTGCCACCATTGATCGCTTTGCGACTTTCGATCACGGCAGCCAACTGATTCAATATCGATTCTTGACTCATCTTGTGCCCAGCCTATTTATAAATCGATTCTGGATCTTTAAGCACAGGATCAACAGTCACCCATTCACCTTCGTCCACATTACCTTCAAATTTTTGGAAGAAACAGGAATGACGTCCAGTATGACAAGCAATACCCTCGACTTGTTCAATTTTCAGAAGAATGACATCTTCATCGCAATCTAAACGGATTTCTTTGACTTTTTGAACGTGACCGGATTCTTCGCCTTTGTGCCATAACTTTTTGCGCGAACGACTCCAGTACACTGCCTCGCCAGTTTCTACTGTGCGACTCAATGCTTCACGATTCATCCAAGCGAACATCACCACGTCGTTACTACCGACTTCTTGTGCGATCACGGGAACCAAGCCAACTTCATCCCACTTCACTTTATTTAACCAACGAAAACTCATGCTAACCTCATTGGTATATGTTGTGCTGCCATAAACTGTTTTGCTTCCTGCACTGTGTGCTGTCCAAAATGAAAAATACTTGCTGCTAACACGGCATCGGCACCACCGAGCTTGATACCATCGGCTAAATCTTGCAAACCACCGACACCACCCGAAGCGATGACTGGAATATCAATCGCATCCGACACAGCGCGGGTTAAAGCAAGATCAAAACCGGAACGAGTGCCGTCTTTATCCATACTGGTCAGTAGAATTTCACCGGCACCCAACTCGGCCATTTTGCGCGCCCATTCGACTGCATCTAAGCCCGTCGCATTGCGTCCACCGTGGGTATACACTTCCCACTTGCCTGGCGCTACGGCTTTGGCATCAATCGCGACTACGATGCATTGAGAACCATATTTATGCGCGGCATCTGCGACTAATTGCGGATTCGTTACCGCCGACGTATTCATACCGACTTTATCCGCGCCTGCATTCAACAAACGCCGCACATCAGCCACAGTCCGAACTCCGCCACCAACCGTCAAGGGAATAAACACTTGTGAAGCAACCGCTTCTATCACAGGCAAAATCAAATCTCGGTCATCAGAAGATGCGGTGATATCTAAGAAAGTAATTTCATCCGCACCTTGTAAATCATAACGGCGCGCGACTTCCACGGGATCACCAGCGTCGCGCAACTCTAAAAAGTTGACGCCTTTGACTACCCGCCCGGCATTCACATCCAGACAAGGAATAATCCGTTTTGCTAAAGTCATTCTTCGTCTTCTTCGTAGATGAGATCACCGCTGAGTTCGTCGGCACGCTCTTGTGCACTGGCTAAATCCAAGGTGCCTTCGTAAATCGAACGACCACAGATTACGCCTTCTACGCCTTCATCCTGTACTGAGCACAAAGCTTCGACATCGGCTAACACATGCACACCGCCGGAAGCGATCACAGGAACGGTCACTGCTTGCGCCAACTTCACTGTCGCGTCAATATTCACACCACCCATCATGCCATCACGACCGATGTCAGTGTAAATAATCGCTTCTACGCCGTAACCTTCAAATTTCTGTGCCAGATCGATCACATCATGACCCGACATTTTGCTCCAACCATCTGTGGCGACTTTGCCATCTTTAGCATCGATGCCCACAATAATTTGGCCAGGAAAAGCGCTGCAAGCATCCGCTAAAAAGCCTGGACTTTTGACTGCGGCAGTACCAATAATGACGTAAGAGATACCGGCATTCAAATAGCGCTCGATCGTATCGAGATCACGAATCCCGCCGCCCAATTGCACAGGTACTTCTTCGGTATCGGTTTCTTCTGCATACTCGCGCACAGTTTTGATGATGGCTTTAATCGCCGCTTCATTTTTTGGTTTGCCAGCGAAGGCGCCATTCAGATCCACCAAATGCAGACGACGCGCGCCTTGTTCTAGCCAGTGACGCGCCATATCGGCGGGTTCTTCAGAGAATACAGTGGCTTGATCCATATCGCCTTGTTTAAGACGTACGCAGTGACCATCTTTCAGGTCGATAGCAGGAATGAGCAGCATGATGAATTTATAGGGTAATTAAAATAAAAAAGTAGCGTAAAACTACAGACAATAAAACAGACAATAAGTTTGACGTATGTTCAATAATTCAAGATCTAAGGATTCCAGTTTACAAAATTTTTATACAGTTGCAATCCGGCTGCAGCGCTCTTTTCTGGATGAAATTGCGTTGCAAAAATATTCTCGCGCGCCACGGCTGAAGTAAACACCTGACCATATTCAGTGGTACCAACCACATCTTGCGCCTGTTCTGGCTGAACATAGTAGCTATGCACAAAATAAAAATAACTCTCGTCAGCGATGCTATTCCAAAGCGGATGTGCCTGCGACTGGCGAACGCGATTCCAACCCATTTGTGGCACTTTATAACGGGAACCATCTTCTTGCAATTGCCCGCTTAGGTCAAAACGCACAACCTTGCCTGGCAACAAACCTAAACAAGGCGTATTGCCTTCGGCACTGACGTCAAATAACATCTGTTCACCGACACAGACACCAAATAGAGGCTTTTCACGTGCAGCTTGCAACAGTGCTTCTTGCAAACCGGATTCCTGCAAACAGCCCATACAATCAGGCATAGCACCTTGACCTGGCAAAACAAGTCGGTCAGCAGAACGGATATCGGCGATATCGCCTGAGATCACGATCTGCGCTTCGGGTGCAACTGCGCGAAAGGCCTGAGCGACGGAACGCACGTTGCCCATGCCGTAATCGACAACAACTATCTTATTCATAACAGTGAGAGAGTAGACATAGTGAAGTGTTGTAAGTGCTACAGCGACATATTGATCGTTATAGCACGTACTGCTCTTTTATAGACTACCTTTAGTGGATGGAATGGTACCCAAGGCGCGTTGGTCCAATTCTGCCGCCATACGCAGCGCACGACCAAAGGCCTTGAAAATTGTTTCACATTGATGATGCGCATTTTCGCCACGCAGATTATCAATATGTAGAGAGACTAAAGCATGATTGACGAAACCCTGAAAAAATTCATGGGTCAAATCGACATCAAATGAACCTATCATGGAACGCTTAAAATCAACATGATATTCAAGACCTGGACGACCAGAAAAGTCAATCACCACGCGAGATAAGGCTTCGTCGAGTGGGACATAGGCGTGACCATAACGACGTATGCCTTTTTTGTCGCCTATTGCAATCGCGAATGCTTGGCCTAAAGTGATACCAACATCTTCCACCGTGTGATGCGCATCGATATGCAAATCACCATCAGCTTCGATATCTAAATCAATCAAACCGTGACGAGCAATTTGATCCAGCATATGATCCAAAAATGGCACACCGGTTTTCAATGATTGCTTGCCAGTGCCGTCGAGATTAATGGCGACACGAATTTTGGTTTCGTTGGTATTGCGGGTAACTTGCGCTGTACGTTGCATGATGAGTTTAGCTGGTGATTGTTAGCTATTAGTTTAAATACTTAAAGCTAGAGTGAATGCTTTTAAAAATAAGGCGTTTTCTTCTGGCGTGCTCACAGTAATGCGTAGGCAGTTCTGCAAAAGATCATGCATTTTACCCACATTTTTCACTAAAATTTTTTGTTCCAATAATTTTGTGAACACTTCATTGCCATAAGTCTCACTTTTCGCATTATTTGACACGCGTATCAGCAAAAAATTCGCCGCTGACGGGAAAACTTCTACGCCTGGCAAGGCCGCAAGTTGACTAGACAACTCACTCCGTTGAGCACGTAATTGCGCTGCTTGCGCTTCAAAGATTTCTGCGTGTTCGAGCAGGCAAATAATCGCTGCTTCGGTCAACACATTAATGTTGTACGGCGGCCTGACTTTATCGAATTCTTCGAGCAATTCTGCCGATGCTGACATATAGCCTAAACGGATTCCCGCGAGGCCTAATTTCGACACCGTGCGCATCACAATTAAATTAGAAAATTCTGGCAAGCGCGACATGAAACTGGTCTGCGCAAATGGCTGATACGCTTCGTCAACAATCACCACACCAGTATCACCAACCGCATGAATAATTTCTTCCATGTCCGCAGCATCAAACAAAGTACCAGTAGGATTATTCGGATAAGCCAAATAAGTGACCGCAGGCCTATGCTCAGCAATCGCTGACAACATCGCTGCTTTATCCAATGTGAAATCGGCCTTGAGTGGCACACCAATAAATTCCATACCTGCAAATTTGGCTGACATCGCATACATCACAAAGCCTGGCAAAGGCGCTAGCACTTTTGCACCTGGTTTAGCGCAGGCAATGCTGATCATCGCGATCAACTCATCTGAGCCATTGCCCAACACAAGATCGTAGCCCTCAGGCACACCAAAATGCGTACTGAGCGCGGTCTTAATGCCAGCATAACTTGGCACTGGGTAGCGATTCAGATCAGTTTCCGATAAGCGTTTCGCCAACGCTTGCTGCAATTCTGGCGTGAGCGTATAGGGATTTTCCATCGCGTCGAGTTTCAAAAAACCCGTTGCATCCGGCACGTGATAAGCTGACAAAGCGCGCACATCAGCGCGAATAATATTTTCTACTAAAGACATGAGGCTTTTGCTCGTATTAAAAATCGGTGAATAATTTAGGATATTCGTTCAAACCGGAATCAAGTTTCAAGTGCTACTGCGCTCTTCTTACGAACGGCAGTTTTCACACCTTTGGATTTCGCCTTATCAGCTATAGTTTTAGTCTTTGCTTTACTAATACGCTTACTTGCTTTGACCGGCACAGGTTTAGCCCGCACCGGTTCGGTCGGTTGATTATTCAGAATTTGTAATTCTGCTTCTGCCGATGAGAGACGCGCCGCTATGATGGCGCAGTATTCTGGATTTAATTCAAAGCCGACAAATTGTCGACCGCAACGTCGTGCTGCAATCGCTGTGGTGCCGCTGCCCATAAACGGATCAAGTACCACACCGTTTTCAGGGCAAGATGCAAGCAACATGCGTTGAATAATTTCTAAAGGTTTTTGCGTAGGATGTTCGACTCGCTCGGCATCTTCTTTATGCAGGCGAGAAACACTCCATAAGTCTTTTGGGTTGTAACCTAGCTCCAACCATTTGGCACCGACAAAGATAGAACGTGAACGTGCTTTCTTGGTCGCAGCATCATAAGGAATGCGTACTGCATCCAAATCAAAATAGTAGCTCTTCGATTTCACAAATAAACCGATCGTGTCATGCACAGAAGAAAAGCTACGGGTACTACCGCCCATCGATGGCACGCGTCTATCCCAGATAATTTCATTAATCATCGTCATGCGTTGCTTCAGCATCACAAAGATTTCCGGCGAATAACGCCAGGTCAAAAAGATATACAGTGATCCGGTCGGTTTGAGCTTAGGCAACGCGGCATCTATCCACCGTTCAGTCCACGCTAGGTAATCGGCTGCTTCTTGCTTATCTGAATCATTACCGTAATCCTTACCCAAGCCATAGGGCGGATCAGTCAAAATCAAATCGATACTACCATCGGGTATGCGCTGCAAACCCGTGATGGCATCTTCGTTGAAAATTTGATTGAGGAAACTAGTCATGCTATCGAATAATTCAAAAAACTTTGCCGCAGAGGCGCAGAGAACGCAGAGATATTCTTCATGCTTTCCTCTGCGTTCTTTGCGCCTCTGCGGTTAAAGATTTTGATCTTCATTGACTGATCTATTTCAAACGCAATTCAGCGCTACGAGCATGTGCTGGCAAGCCTTCGCCATACGCAAGTTCTGCTGCGATCTTGCCCAGTGTCTGCGCGCCCTGTTCGCTGACTTGTATCATCGAGGAACGCTTCTGAAAATCATACACGCCCAAAGGCGAAGAAAAACGTGCTGTACGCGAAGTTGGCAATACGTGATTCGGTCCCGCGCAATAATCACCCAAGGACTCAGATGAAAAACGTCCAAGGAACATCGCACCAGCATGACGAATTTGATCCGCCCATTGCTGTGGATTTTCTGCGGAAATTTCCAAATGTTCTGCCGCAATATCATTCGCGATATCGCAGGCTTCTTGCATATCACGCACCTTAATCAAGGCACCGCGATCTTTGAGCGAAGTACGAATAATTTCTGCACGTGGCATGGTCGCTATCAGCTTATCGATACTCGCATGAACTGCATCGATGTAGGCTGCATCAGGACATAACAAAATCGATTGCGCGAGTTCATCGTGTTCTGCCTGCGAGAACAAATCCATTGCTACCCAATCGGGGTCTGTCGTGCCATCGCACAACACTAAAATTTCAGATGGGCCAGCGATCATATCGATACCTACCGTACCGAATACACGACGTTTGGCATTCGCGACATAGGCGTTACCAGGACCAACGATCTTATCAACTTGCGGAATGCTGTCCGTCCCATATGCTAAAGCAGCGACGGCTTGCGCGCCGCCGATGGTGAACACACGGTCAACGCCAGCGATTGCCGCTGCTGCTAAAACCAGGGGATTGCGCACGCCATCGGGAGTTGGCACCACCATAATGATTTCGCGCACGCCTGCGACTTTGGCAGGAATCGCGTTCATCAATACAGAAGATGGATAAGCCGCTTTACCGCCAGGCACATAAATGCCGACGCGATCTAAAGGCGTGACTTTTTGCCCGAGCACGGTGCCATCTGCTTCAGTGTAAGAAAAACCAGCAGAACCACACTCACGCTTTTGTACTTCGTGATAAGCACGCACACGCTCCGCTGCAGCTTCTAAGGCGCTGCGGCGTTCACTAGAAATACTGGCTAATGCCGCATGCAAATCAGCTTGTGGAATTTCCAAGGCTTGCATGCTACTGACTGTCGCCAATCGATCAAAACGTTGAGTAAATTCCAGCACCGCAGCATCACCACGGGTTTTCACCGCCTGCAAAATTTGTACGACACTTTGATCAATCGCCGCGTCTTCGCTCGCTTCAAACGCTAACAATTGACGCAAGGTTTGTGCGAACCCGGCTTGTGTAGAATCCAAACGAGTGAGCGCTGTAGCAAAAGACGTGGGGGAAGACATTATTTGCCCTCCGAAGCGCGTTCAAATGCTTGCAAAATAGGTTGCAAGCGTTCACGCTTCAATTTCAAAGCCGCTTGATTCACCACCAAGCGCGATGAGATATCCATGATCTCTTCGACTTCGACCAAGTTATTCGCGCGCAGCGTATTGCCGGTGCTGACCAGATCAACGATCACATCAGACAAACCAACCAACGGTGCTAATTCCATCGAGCCATACAGCTTGATCAAATCGATATGCACGCCTTTGCTAGCGAAATGCTGACGTGCCGTTTCTGTGTACTTAGTTGCCACACGTAAGCGCGCACCATGACGCACCGCGGTCGCGTAATCGAACCCGACCGAAACAGCAACCGACATACGACATTTTGCAATTCCCAAATCGATAGGCTGATACAAACCTGCGCCGCCATGTTCGAACAATACATCTTTACCCGCCACACCGAAATCGGCAGCACCGTATTGCACATAAGTTGGTACGTCAGACGCGCGCACGATGATCACACGTACATCAGGATCGTTGGTCGACAAAATCAACTTACGTGATTTTTCAGGATCTTCGGTGACGTGGATGCCAGCAGCCTCTAGTAGCGGCAGGGTTTCTTCAAAAATGCGTCCTTTGGACAAAGCCAAAGTTAGTTGCTGAGAACTCATATCGATTATTTCACTCGTTTGTATTCGCTTCGGTTTGATTGAGTTGGTTTACTTCACGCGTTGAATTTGCGCGCCTACCGCTGAAAGTTTCACTTCCATGCGGTCATAGCCACGATCCAAGTGATAAATGCGATCGATTAAGGTTTCGCCTTGCGCAGCCAAACCTGCAATTACCAAAGACGCCGATGCCCGCAAATCGGTTGCCATCACTGGCGCACCAATCAATTTTTCCACGCCACTGACAATCGCCGTATGGCCATCAATTTCAATATGCGCGCCGAGACGATTCATCTCTTGTACATGCATGAAGCGATTTTCAAAAATCGTTTCGGTGACGCGCGCAGTGCCATTTGCTATGCAATCCAGGGCCATAAATTGCGCCTGCATATCAGTTGGAAAACCCGGGTATTCGGTCGTGCGGAAGCCGACTGCTTTTGGACGTCCACTCATTTGTGCGCGTATCCAATCCGGGCCAGTCGTAATGATCACACCTGCCTCGCGCAATTTATCTAAAGCCACATCGAGAATATCACTACGTGTATTTTTGACAGTCAGGTCGCCGCCGGTCGCCGCCACAGCGCAAAGGAAAGTCGCCGTTTCGATGCGATCAGCAATCACCGTATGTGTTGCACCGTGCAAGGCATCGACACCTTGTATCACTAAGCGGTCTGTTCCAATACCAGTAATTTTGGCACCCATGGCGACTAACAAGTTCGCTAAGTCGGTGACTTCAGGCTCGCGTGCTGCATTTTCCAATACGGTTTCGCCATCAGCCAAAGTTGCTGCCATTAACAGATTTTCTGTACCTGTCACCGTGATCATATCGGTCACGATACGTGCACCGCGCAAACGCTTGGCTTTGGCATGGATATAACCCGCTTCGATAGTGATTTCAGCACCCATCGCTTGCAAGCCTTTGATGTGCTGATCGACGGGGCGTGAGCCAATTGCACAACCGCCCGGCAGAGAAACCTTCGCTTCGCCGAAACGTGCCAACAAAGGACCGAGCACCAGAATCGAT
>DLGN01000249.1:578-7672 GCA_002482715.1 Oxalobacteraceae bacterium UBA7693 | reverse complement strand
CAACAACGCGTGCAGTAATGTCTTTTTCAGGGGCATGCGGCACATAATTAATAATCGGTGTCGGTGGAATTGGCACTAAACGGTCACCAATACCCATTTCTTCTTTGGAACTGACAACAGAAAACGAATCAACACCATCTTCAGTTTTTGCCGTACGCTCTAATTTTACAGCGCCAATGTAAACGGCTTCATAGCCAATAATCGCCTTAGTATCCGGGTCTTTCAGCGCAATCCCAGGTCGGAATACTTGAAATGATGTGCCGCTCTTAAGATCACCCTTGACATAAATTTTGTCGCCTTTGCCCATGTAGACACGCCCTTCTGGCGCAGCAACAATCCGCGGAGCATTGGCGAATTCATCTTTCTCGATGATTAAAGGCTGGGATAAATAAGGTTCAATCAGATTATTCGGAATCGCAGAGATCGCGTCCATACCGCTACTCGATACATTGCGAATCTGTGGTCTTAACTTGGTAACACCGGTTGCGCCATCACCCAAAGGATTGGCTAAACGCAAACGTCCGTTTACACGATCAAAATAAACGATCTGTTTTGGATAAATCCAGTGTGGATTACGAATTTCATCCTTATTCATACCCCATACCTCTGGCCAACACCAAGGATTTTGCAGGAACTTGCCAGAAATCCCCCATAAGGTGTCGCCTTTTACAACCACATGCTTGTCAGGCGCATCTGGTAAAAATGAACACTTGCTACTCAATGCTGGCGGCGTGGTACTTCCTGCCTCCTGTGCAAATACGGGAAGACAAACCGCGACAGGAAAGGCAAAAGCGAGGGCGATTGTGCTAAACTTTTTCATGAAATTTTCCGATGCAGATAACTGATTCTAGGGAATGGCAACTCAAAAACGGTCAATGAGATAGATCTAAATTGATTTAAACGACCAAGCAGCTCTTGCCAAACTTACCAAATTGAATCAAATTCTGCCCATAAATCCTTGAACTAGCAAGAGAAACCGCATTCTAGCGTCTCTGGCTTGTTGTGAATTGTCTTATGTCGATACTAAATATTCTCCGTTATCCTGATCCCCGCTTACACAAAATTGCTAAGCCTGTCACAGTTTTTGATGCACGCTTGAAGCAACTCGCTGCCGATATGGCAGAAACCATGTATGACGCTCCCGGCGTTGGTTTGGCTGCTTCGCAAGTTGATGTACATGAACAACTCGTCGTCATTGACACCTCGGAAGATAGTTCCCAACTGCAGGTTTTCATCAATCCTGAAATTATTTGGGAGAGTGAAGAACGCAAAGTGTATGACGAAGGTTGCTTGTCTGTGCCCGGCATCTACGATGGCGTTGAGCGCCCTGCTGAGGTTAAAGTACGCGCGCTTGATCTTGAAGGTAATTCTTTTGAATTACACGCGGACGGCTTGCTAGCCGTTTGCATTCAACATGAAATGGATCATTTAAAAGGCAAGGTCTTCGTTGAATATCTATCGCCACTCAAGCGCAACCGCATCAAGACCAAGATGCTTAAAGAAGAACGTGATATGAACAAAAAGGCTGGCCGTCGATGAAAGTGATTTTTGCCGGCACACCTGAATTTGCCGCAATCGCGCTCAAAGCCATCATTGATGCTGGCTTTGAAGTGCCTTTGGTGTTGACACAACCAGATCGACCGGCAGGACGTGGCATGCAATTACAGGCTTCAGCGGTCAAACAATTAGCCCTGGCACATCAAATCCCAGTTGCGCAGCCTATCTCTCTGCGCTTAGATGGCAAATATCCGGAAGTTGCGGAAGAGGCGCATGAACTGCTACGCAATACGCCGCATGACATCATGGTTGTAGCCGCTTATGGTCTGATTTTGCCGTTATCTTGTCTGAGCATTCCACGCTTGGGCTGTATCAATATTCATGGTTCCTTGCTACCACGTTGGCGTGGTGCTGCGCCTATCCATAGAGCGATTGAAGCTGGCGATACAGAAACCGGTATCACGATCATGCAAATGGAAGAAGGATTGGATACCGGGCCAATGTTGATGCGCCGTGCAATCAGCATCGGTGCACATGACACGACAGCAAGCTTACATGACCAGCTTGCAGTACTGGGCGGTGAAATGGTAGTAGAAGCCTTGCAGCAATTAGCAATCGCGCCATTGACAGCGACAACGCAGCCAGACGAGGGTGTCTGTTATGCCGCCAAAATTAGTAAAGAAGAAGCTGCAATTGACTTCCGTACTAGTGCACAAATAATTGATAGAAAAATCCGCGCATTCAATCCCTTTCCGGCCGCACATGCCAACATCGATGGCACGACCATCAAATTCTGGCGTGCTGAACTTGCCAATGGCGACAGTAAGTTATCAAGTGGCAGCATCATCGAAGCGTCTGGTCAGCAAGGGGTTTTGATTTCCTGCGACAATGGCAAATCAGTCTTGCGGGTACTTGAACTGCAAAAGCCTGGTGGCAAGCGTCTACCTGCACAAGATTTCTTGCAAGGCTTTCCACTGAAAGCTGGGCAAGTATTTCATTCATAAGCGTTCACTTCACAGCTCTTGCACAGACAGTTCGCAGATCTGTGCAAGAACTGTCACATTTACATCATGTAAAACACTTACAATAGCCACCAATACCAGAGTACAGGCAAGGCTATGAACAAAGAACGCTTACAGTATGGTTCCGATCAATCGGGACTAATTTGTGGATATCTATTTACCGGTCAGGATGCAGGTAAGGCCTTGCACTCGACCGAAGTATTAGATTTTCTTAGTCAGGCGCGGGCACTGGAGCCATCACATTTTCTTTGGCTGCATTTCAATCTGGCAAACGCTTCTACCGAAAAATGGTTACGCGAACACAGTCATTCGCCCGAAGAGTTCTATGAAACCTTACATCAGGGTTCACGCTCAACTCGGATTGAACACGCCGATCAGCACCTAATTGCTGTCGTCAATGATGTGCTGCATGACTTCAGTTTCGACCCTTCAGAAATTGCGACATTGTGGCTCAATGTCAGTCGCGACATGATGATCAGCGCTCGTCGTAAGCCACTCAAGTCGGTCGATCATTTACGTAATGCCGTGAATGCTGGGGAGATTTTTCATTCGCCGATGGAATTACTCACGCACTTGCTGCGCGATCAAGCCGATGTATTGACAGGTATCGTCAGGGACGCGACTACAAAAATTGACGAAGTCGAAGACCACCTGTTGGCTGAACGATTAAGCCGGAAACGCGCGAACCTTGGCGAACTTCGTCGCTTACTGGTGCGCCTGCAGCGCCTATTAGCGCCAGAGCCAGCCGCACTGTTTCGCCTGCTGCAAAAACCACCAGCGTGGATGGCGGACAATGATGTACATGAATTGCGACAATCGACCGAGGAATTTTCTGTCGTTTTAAGTGATATGGCATCACTGCAAGAGCGCATTAAATTATTGCAGGAAGAAATTGCCGCGCATGTCGGCGAGCAAAATAATCGCTCTTTATTTGTCTTAACCATCGTCACCGTGCTCGCACTACCGATCAATATCACCGCTGGCTTAATGGGAATGAATGTTGGCGGCATTCCGTGGGCGCAAAATGACAGCGGATTTTGGATTGTCGTCGCCTTGGTCAGCCTGATCACTGTGGTTGGCGCTTGGATAGCGCGGCACTTTAAGAATAAAGATTAGTTTTCATATCAAACATACCAAATCAATTTATTAAATAAACTTTTTAGTTTACTTAATAAACAAATTCAACTATTCTCATGCTATTCATTTTGATTGATGTTATGCATGAAAACTCCATTATTAATCGCTGCCGCTTGCCTGCTCGCCCTCCTTTCTACCGTCGGTGCAGCACTACCGTATCCTATCTTGCCACCGCTATTTGCCGCCGATGCCGCAAATGATTTAAATCATTTTTTAGGATTACCACCAAAGTTATTGTTCGGTATTGCGCTCAGCATTAACCCACTCGGTTTGCTGATAGGTTCGACTTTACTAGGGCCCTTGTCTGATCGTTTTGGCCGTCGTCCAATTTTGCTCGCGAGTGCTGTCGGCGCTGCGGTTGGTCATGCGATCACAGCTTGGGCTTTGGTGCAGCAATCCTACCCTTTATTTATCGTGGCACGATTTATTACAGGTCTGCTGGAAGGTAATGCGCCAGTAGCACGAGCTATGTTGGCTGACCGACTTGAGGGTGATCTACGTGTGCAAGCCCTATCTTGGCTCAATGGCGCAATTTACACTGGCTGGCTGGCAGGTCCATTATTGGCGGGGCTCACTTTAGGCTGGGGGATCACCGTGCCATTTTGGATCGCCGTGATTGCCTTACTATTGGCGGCGACTTTGATTGCCATCGCTTTGCCACGCGAAACACCATCCACCCTCACCACATCTTGGCTACAAGTCGCACGCAAGAAACACGCCTTTCATTTATTGCGCACACCAAGCTTGCGGCAACTATTCATCATTCAGTTGGCTTACACCTGTGGCGTCACAGCATTCTATGAGTTCTATCCATTATGGTTGGTGGAATTTGCAGGCTATCACTCAAAAGGAATCGCTTGGATGACGGCAGCTTTATGCGCGGTGATGACCTTATCGTCTTTAGTTGCAGGTCGCCCTAGTCAATTAATGCCATTAGAGCGTGTTCGTTTTCACGCTTACTTCGCCGCAGCGGCGATCGCAATTGTAGGGTTCGGTAACGCATGGCTAGGATTGGCAGCGATTATCCTGTTTGGCTTTCCCAATGCTTTTTATAATGCGCTTTTACCGAGCTGGTGTGCCGAGCGTTTTGGACATCATGGGCAAGGCGCCGTCATGGGTTTAATCTCGACCACTTTTTGTTTAGCAAACATCATCATGGCGATCATCGGCTCCGTGTTAACTTTGATTGATACGCGCTTAATCCTTTTGTTAGGGGCAGTGATGAGTACTTGGGCAGCATGGCGCATAGGACATTGGCAACGAGAATTAGCTGAACTTGATAGCAGAAAAATGGAAGCTGTATGAATACCGCGGAACGTATTTTATTTTTACTCAAAACACGTGGCCCACAAACTGCGCAGGAACTTGCCGATCAATTAGAGCTCAGCTCTATGGGGGCGCGCAAACATCTGGAAAGCTGGTTAGAAAAAGGCTTAGTGGCATTCGAAGACAGCGCGGAAAAACAAGGGCGTCCATGCAGACGTTGGCACTTAAATGAGGCTGGGCATGCACGCTTCCCTGATCGGCACGGTGAATTGACGGCACAAGTGTTGCAACAAGTACGTCAGCTTTTTGGGGACAAGGGCATCAATCAAATCATCAGCGCCCGCGAATCAGAAACATTACATTGCTATACACAAGCGACGAGTAAAGTTAAGACCCTGAAAGCCAAGCTCAAAGTTTTAGCCGAAATCCGCACCCAAGAAGGCTATATGGCAGAGATATTGCCGCACGAAGAAGGTGGATTCCTACTCATAGAAAATCACTGTCCCATCTGCGCAGCAGCAAAAGAATGTCAACAATTTTGCAGATCAGAACTAGCGATTTTCCAAAAAAGTTTGGGCGAATCCTGTGTAGTTGAACGCACAGAACATCTACAAAGTGGCGCCCGCCGTTGTGTATATTGGGTCAAGTCGGTTTAGATTTAGAGGTGCACTTCAGGAAAAACACTTATTTCGATAGCAGATCTTGCGTTGATTTTCCTTGCTGCGCTAATAAGGCATCCAAGGCAGGCATCAGCGGCCCCAGAGTTTCTTGCAACATACTGCGTACCGTATCGACCACCACTTGCGTTTGTCTCTCAATCTCAATATTCAATGCGTCACCGACTTTTTTCTGCCCGAATACCGTCATGCGTAAGGTTTCTGGAATTAACCAGACCTCAAACCAATGTTCTGTGCGATTGACTTCGGCAATCGTCAGGCTAGCGCCATTGATGGCGATATAACCCTTCGCAAAAATATAGCGCATCCATTCTTCAGGTACAGCGATGCGTAGTACATAGTTATTTTCCAACTGACGAATTTGCGCGAGCTTGGCGACAAAATCAACATGTCCCGATAAAGGATGCCCACCAATTTCCGCACCATCTTTGGCCGCACGCTCCACATTCACGGCCGCATTTTCCGCATAAGCGCCGAGCGTGGTAATCGCCAAAGTTTGCTGCATGATGTCGAATTCAGCAGCATTCTCAAAGAGTTTGGTGACAGTCAAGCAAACCCCGTCAGTTGCAACGCTAGCGCCGATCTCCAATTGATGATCAAAGCCAGAAGGGAATGCCAGCTGTATCGTCCGCAATCCAGTTTGATCTTGGATTTTTTTGATCGTGGCAACGCCTTGTACAATTCCTGTAAACATAGTGTGTTATTCGCTTGATTAATTCAAATTGGGATTGCCAGATTTCTTCATCTCGGCAAGTGGTGCAAACATTTCATGCGTCATGTTCACAAAATGATCGCGCAGCCATTTATGCGCTGGATTGCGTGCATCACGCTCATGCCACAACATATCAACGTGGACATCAGGTGTTTCAAACGGCAATTCTTTCCATACCAAAGCATCACTCATCCCAGTTGAGGCGATGAAGTGAAACGGCAATACAGTTAACAAATCCGAATTCGCCACGACTTTACCACCAGTAAAGAACTGATTCACCGTCAATAAAATGCGTCGCTCACGCCCCATTTTTAGTAATTCATCGTCGATCAAGCCATGCGCACGACCAGAAAAACTCACGAGACAATGATTTGCCGCGCAATACGCGTCCAGCGTTAATTCTTGATCAGCAAGCGGATGGCTTTTACTCATCACACATACATAATGACCAGAATACAAACGCTCGTGCCGGATCGGGCTACGTGCTGCGCCTTGTCCACCGGATAATTGCGCTACCACGCCGGGGAAAAATCCTACCGCGATATCGATGTCGCCTTGCGTGAGCAAAGGTCGCGGTTCGCGCGTGGTGAGTGGCACCATACGGGCATTCATATGCGGCGCTTCACGTTCAAAGGCTGTGATCAACGTTGGCATCCACAAGGCAGCAGTAGAATCAGCCATCGCCATTCTAAATGTCGCGACTGCCTTGGATGGATCAAAACTACTAGGGGCAATTGCCGCCTCTAAAGTCGATAAGGCTTCGCGGATTGAAGGCCACAAAAT
>DLGN01000249.1:0-553 GCA_002482715.1 Oxalobacteraceae bacterium UBA7693 | reverse complement strand
AAATCTCGGCACGCGGTGTTGGCTTTACGCCATAAGCCGTACGAATCAGAAGTTCGTCGTTTAAAGAATAACGTAAGCGCTTAATCGCATTTGACACTGCGGGTTGGGTCATCGCCAATTTGTCAGCGGCGCGGGTCAGATTTTGCTCGACCATGACGGTATCAAATACGCGCAATAGATTGAGATCTAAGGTCAAAAAATTCATCAGCAGCCTTTCCGCTTATGCAATGGAGATAAAGATTATCCCAGATTTAGGCAAAATTTTGCAATGCACAAAAAAAGCGTGATTCAGTCGAAACCAAATCACGCTTTTTCTTAAAACGAAAAACGATTACGCTAAACGACTTGCCAATGTCGCTTTAGTCGCTTCCAAAGCAGCTGGCAAACGGTACTTCAGTTTATCGAACAATTCTGTATGCAATTCCAATTCCGCTTTCCACGCATCTTTATCAATCGACGTGATCAAATCAAATTGTTCAGAAGTGAAGCTCAAACCATCCCAAGTCAAATCTTCATATTTCGGGCTAATACCGAAGATGTTTTCTGTGCCAGT
>DLGN01000380.1 GCA_002482715.1 Oxalobacteraceae bacterium UBA7693 | reverse complement strand
CGCGAAGCATGTATTGAACGTTTCCGTCCTATCATGATGACGACCCTAGCCGCGTTGGTTGGTGCTTTGCCTATCGCTTTGGGTTTAGGTGCTGGCGCTGAGTTGCGTCAGCCACTTGGTTTGGCTGTTGTCGGTGGTTTGATCTTCTCACAAGCGATCACCTTGTTCATCACACCTGTACTCTATCTTGCCTTAGATAAGTACAGTGGCAAAGGACCAATCGTTGGGAATGCAATTTAGCACTTAGCTTGGGCTGTAAAGCCCAACTTCGAATTTTTCTGAACGATGTTGGGCTTCGCAGCTGCAGCGCTAACCTACGATCAAATGATGAATCCATCAAGGATTCTTTATGGTCATGGTGCGTAGCTTGAGCTGCAAAGCCCAAATTTCACTCCCGTGTTGGTCAATGTGGGGTTTCACATGTGCAGAGATCTCAGCCTAAGAATTCTCGGTAGCTATCCTATTGCAATGATCTCGATAGATGGCTCATATTTGAATGCACACGAAGTGTTCTTCAATCTATCAGTGCGTCTTCACGGTCTGCTTCACATCCGCTGAAAAGCGTGCCAATACATGACTCGTCATCCCTTTTGCTAACTCTTCTTCACCTAGGAACACCAGATCGGAAGTGTCTTGAGTTTCTTGTCTTAGCAATTGCATTTCATCCACGCTGTCAGCACGCATGATGATCTCGATCTTGGGATTGAGCGTGCGGGCGGTGTGGATCATTTGCCGTGCATGCAAAGTATCGGGGATGGCAATGACTAGCATTGCCGCATCATGGATGTGGGCTTGCACCAGCACGACAGCCTCTGCGGCATTGCCGGATACCGCGACGATGCCTTCGCCACGAATTTTTTCCACCAATTCGCGATTTTGCTCTGCGACGACAAAGGGAATCTGCTGTGCGCTTAATGCTGCACCGATTCTGCTTCCGATACGGCCATAGCCAACCAAGACGATTTGTCCTTGTAGATACTTGTTGTCAGTTGTTTGTGGTAATTCAGCATAGGGATCTTGTCTTTGTTCCAGATTGCGCGCCAACTGCGAATTCGCCAAAGCCCAGCGACGGATGGGCTCAACTGCGGCGAATAAAACGGGATTGAGTGCGATGGATATCAACGCACTTGCCAGAATTAAACTCATCCCTTCGGCAGGCATTAAACCAAGGCTGACACCAAGACCTGCGAGAATGAAGGAGAATTCACCAATTTGCGCTAGACTCGCTGCGACTGTGAGTGCAGTGTTTAATGGATAGCGGAATGCGATCACCAAGGCTACTGCCGCCAGCGATTTACCCAAAATAATAATCGTCACCACGCCCAATACACGTAAAGGTTGCTCGACTACGATCACAGGGTCAAACAGCATGCCGACTGAGACGAAAAACAATACTGAAAACGCATCACGTAAGGGCAGTGATTCTTCAGCCGCACGATGACTGAATTCCGATTCACGCATTACTGTGCCTGCGAAAAAAGCACCAAGTGCGAATGACACGCTGAACAGGGCGGAGGCGCCATAAGCAATGCCAATCGCGCAAGCGATGACGGCCAAAGTGAACAGTTCACGAGAACCTGTGCGCGACACCTGCCATAACAACCAAGGCAAGGCGCGGCGACCAACCACTAACATCAAGACGATGAAAGCAGCAACTTGAAGCAAAGTTTTTCCAAGTGCCATCCACAGCGGTGTTTCCGGCGTGGACGTGGTGACGGTGCCACCTAAGACACCGGCTAGTGCGGGTAATAAAACCAAGAACAGCACTGTTGCCAGATCTTCTACGACTAACCAACCGACCGCGATGCGCCCATTCATCGAATCTAAAATTCCACGTGCTTCTAATGCTTTTAACAACACCACTGTGCTGGCACAAGACAAAGATAAACCAAAGACTAAACCGCTTCCTAAGCTCCAACCCAGCCACCATGCCATGAACATGCCTAAGCCAGTCGCCAAACCCATTTGCAACACCGCTCCAGGTAATGCGATGCGTTTGACTGCTAATAAATCTTTTAAGGAGAAATGCAGGCCGACACCAAACATCAACAACATCACCCCGATCTCAGATAACTGCGATGCGATATTGGCATCAGCGACAAAGCCAGGTGTGGCCGGGCCGATCAAGATACCAGCGCAGAGATAGCCGACTAAAGCGGGTAGCTTGATCTTTTCTGCGATAAACCCAAAGATCAACGCGAAGCCAAAACCTGCAGCTAAGGTGGTAATTAAGGAAATATTGTGGGTCAAAATGAACTCTCCTGAAATTGATGCTTAGCATTGAGAATGCATTTTAACATCATGATTTATATTGACTTCGTTCACGCAGAATTCTTGCCAGGCATTTTTTTCTGACTCTAAGGAAACATCGCCACTAAAACATCCTGCAAATAACTTAAAATAACAACTTCATTTTCATCATCACCACCATCACTTTAGGACTGACAACATGGCCGTTAATTCTCCGATTCCACTCGCCGCCGATTTAAAACCAGTGAAAGGTATTGAACTGGGTTTTGCTCAAGCGGGTATTCGCAAGGCAAATCGTAAAGATTTGTTGGTGATGAAGTTGGCACCGAGNNCGACAGTGGCAGGCGTGTTTACGACCAATCGTTTTTGTGCAGCGCCTGTGCAAGTGTGTAAAGCGCATTTGGAGAGCCCACACATGGCGGTTGGGCCAATTCGTGCGTTGGTGGTGAATACAGGTAATGCGAATGCTGGAACAGGTGACGCTGGCTTGGCTGCAGCGAATGCGACTTGCAACGCATTGGCGGAATACTTGGGATGCGAGCCGTCTCAGATCTTACCATTCTCAACAGGCGTTATTTTGGAGCAGTTGCCAGTAGATCGCTTGATCGCGGGAATGCCAGCTGCAATCGCTAGTTTAAGTGAAGATAATTGGTTTGCCGCGGCAGAAGCGATCATGACCACGGATACGCAACCAAAGGCGGCGTCGAGCACGGTCGTGATTAGTGGTATTCCTGTGACGATGACTGGCATTAGCAAAGGTGCTGGCATGATCAAGCCCAATATGGCAACCATGTTAGGTTATCTGGCATTAGACGCGAAGGTGTCGCAAGCGGTGTTGGATCATCTCGTGAAGCGAGCTGCGGATCACTCGTTTAATTGCATCACGATTGATGGCGACACCTCGACTAATGATTCATTTATGTTGATCGCAACTGGGACATCCGCATTAGAAATCAATGAGCTTGATACACCAGAATACAATGCGCTGGCAGATGCAGTGATCGCCTTGTCGCAAAAATTGGCGCATATGATTATTCGTGACGGTGAAGGTGCGACGAAATTTATCAGTGTCGTGGTGGAAGAGGGATTAGATGTGGACGAGTGCCGTAAGATCGCCTATTCAATTGCGCATTCCCCATTGGTGAAGACTGCATTCTTTGCATCTGATCCAAACCTGGGTCGCATTCTGGCTGCCATCGGTTATGCTGGCGTGAACGATTTAGATGTCAGCAAAATTAATCTGTATTTAGATGATGTATGGGTCGCAAAAAATGGTGGTCGTAATCCAGAGTATCGCGAAGAAGATGGTCAACGTGTGATGAAGCAAAGTGAGATCACGATCCGCGTTAAATTAGCGCGCGGTACAGCAAAAACCACGGTCTGGACTTGCGACTTGTCGCATGAATATGTGTCTATCAACGCTGATTACCGTTCTTGATTTAGCTTGCTTTCCTCGCTCGATATTTGAGCGAGGAAGCTTAGTTTCACTTGTTGTCCTAGCCAAGCACAAATTCCTTCCTTAGTGACCTCATCCATCCTTCCGCTATGTCTCAACTTGATCAGTTTTTGAATCGTGCAGAGCAACTATTAAATCGCATCGAGGCGTATTTGCCGCCAACAGTGCCAGCACCAGATTGGCATGCGGCGACGGCGTTTCGCTGGCGTAAACGTGCAGGGCATGGGTATTTGCAAGCAGTCAAGCACATCAGTCAATTGACATTTGAAGATTTGCAGCATATCCATCAACAGAAAGAATTAATCGTACAAAACACCCGTCAGTTCGTGCAGGGAAAACCCGCCAACAATGTCTTGTTAACTGGTGCACGCGGCACAGGGAAATCTTCTTTGATTAAAGCTTGTTTGCAAGAGTTTGCCGCACAAGGCTTGCGTTTGATTGAGGTGGATAAGGCAGATATGAGTGATCTGCCAGACATTATCGACATCGTTGCAGAGCGTTCTGAAAAGTTTATTCTGTTTTGCGATGATCTTTCATTTGAAGATGGCGAGCCTGGCTACAAAGCCTTGAAAGTCGCTTTAGATGGAAGCATTTCTGCGCAAACAGACAATGTCTTGATCTACGCGACATCCAATCGACGCCATTTGATGCCAGAAAAAATGTCGGATAACGCCAGTTACACACATGATGACGATGGTGATTTACATCCGGGCGAAACCGTCGAAGAAAAAATTTCCCTGTCTGAACGATTTGGTTTATGGGTGTCGTTTTATCCATTTAAACAAGATGATTATTTGGACATCGTCGCCCATTGGCTAAACAGTTTCTCTTGTACACAAGCGCAAATCGAAGCGGCGCGCGCCGATGCATTGCGATGGGCATTACAACGTGGTTCTCGATCAGGTCGCGTTGCATGGCAATTTGCCCGCGATTTCGCAGGTCGCCAAAACTGATTTTTCTTCACATCTTTTTTTGAAATTGAATTTATGAGCGCAAGCCCAGTGAATGTCGCGGTCGGCATTTTGATGAAGTCGAATGGCGATGTCTTGTTAGGACAACGACCAGAAGGAAAACCTTACGCAGGTTACTGGGAATTCCCTGGTGGTAAAGTCGAACAAGACGAGTCGATATTGGAAGCGCTCAAGCGCGAATTCATGGAAGAGCTTGGGGTCGAAATCATCAGTGCAGAACCGTGGTGCGGTGTTGAATACATTTATCCGCATGCCCATGTGCGCTTGCATTTTTATATCTCGCGTGAATGGATAGGCGAGCCACAAAGTCTGGAAGGACAAGCGTTTGCCTGGCAGGGTACAGTTGCGGTCGAACCTTTATTGCCAGCGACGATCCCTTTGATTGAGTTCATTGATCAATTACGTTAATGCTCCACTAAGCAGATGTCTTCTGAGTTTTTTATCATCCGAGCAAATTTGGCTGGTACACAGTCATGACTTTTTGCGACGTGATCTGCCAACCTTCGATCCTGTGAAGGCTTTTTATTTGCTTTTTTACATTATGTATTGAAAAGAATAACGACAGTAAAATGTCAGAAAAGTTTCATTTAAATCGTATAAAAAAGCCTTCATTAAAAATAATTCAATGGCGTTCAAATTTACTTGTTGTAGTAATGCGATACATCCAGGTTTATCTTTAAAAATAGCCTATAGATAAAGACTTTTACTTGTTCATCCTTTTCTAGCTGTTTAATATATTCCTTCTATATGTGTAAATATTTTTTCACATATGGAATTTATAAAAACACAAGAAAGGATAATAATGAAAAACAACAACAAACACGCAGCCTTCGCCAGACGGTCTGCAATTGCCTTGGCTATTAGTATGTGTTTTGCGACTGCAACAATGGCGCAAAGCTCTGAAGGTTCGATTTATGGTCAAGTACAAACAGCAAAGGCTAAGGTTATTTTGCTGAACTTAGAGAACGGTTCTACACGTCAAATTGAAGCGGAGAAGGATGGCCGTTTTTCATTTTCTAAGGTGTCTCCTGGACGCTATAAAGTCACTTCTGGAAACTCAATTAAAGAAGTTGAGGTTGCCATGGGGACAGGGACTGAAGTGCAACTGCTTGATAGCAATACAGTGATCGTTGCAGGATCTCGAAAATTGCCGACGATAGATATGAATAGTGTCGAGTCAAATACGGTATTTACCCAATCAGAAATTCAAAAATTGCCAGTAGCTCGTGATGTGACCGCTGTATCGCTACTTGCGCCAGGTGCGGTTCAGGGGGATAGTAACTGGAATTTACCTTCGATCAGTGGTGCCTCAGTTGCTGAAAATGGCTACTATATTAACGGTATGGACGTTACGAATATTCGTAACTTCATCGGGTTTGCCACTTTGCATTTTGATGCGATCGAACAGCAGCAAGTAAAAACGGGTGGTTATAGCGCTGAGTATGGACGGTCACTTGGTGGTGTGGTTGCTTTGACGTCCAAACGTGGTACGAATCAATGGAAAAGCGGTGTGTCGGCATATTGGCAGCCTAATGGCCTGCGTCCACGCGGAATGATGGTGAGTGATAAAGAAGTCGTGACTAATCCTAATGGATATACCGTAT
>DLGN01000036.1 GCA_002482715.1 Oxalobacteraceae bacterium UBA7693 | reverse complement strand
GGAACTTTGACGGTAGCTGGTGTGATTCAAAAATCCTCCAATATCGGCACCGCAAAAATGGCTTTGCAAATGCCGCCACAAGAAATGTGGGAAATGTTTGCGACACTGGGATTTGGGCAGCAACCAAAAATCGGCTTTCCAGGTGCAGTTGCAGGGCGCATGCGCAATTTTAAAACCTGGAAACCGATCGAACAAGCGACCATGAGCTACGGCCATGGTCTTTCGGTTTCACTGCTACAAATCGCCCGTGCCTATATGATTTTTGCGCGCAAAGGCGACATGATTCCTTTGACTTTTCAGCAGTCAACTGCGATGCCAGTTGGAACCCGCGTGGTCTCAGAAAAAACCGCAATGCAAATGCGTGAAATGTTAGAAAGCGTTACTCAGCCAGGTGGAACGGCCACGAAGGCACGAGTTCCTGGCTATCGCGTTGCGGGTAAAACCGGTACCGCACACAAAATTGAACACGGTAAGTATGTGAATAAATACATCGGTGACTTTGTTGGATTTGCGCCGGTATCGAATCCACGGATTATCGTCGCAGTCATGATTGATGAGCCTAGTGGCGGCATTTACTACGGAGGTGATGTTGCTGGACCAGTGTTTGCTTCCATTGTTGCAAATGTTTTGCGTTCTATGAACGTCGTTCCCGATTCTACAGTGGTGAATATTATTCCTGAACCTAGCGTACAGGAGAGTTTGTGATGAGTGAATTAAATAGTAAAGATCAAGACCCGTTAGCCACTTCTGTGGCAGCGATAGTGCAATGGCTCAAACACCATGCGTCTCAAGGGAAATTAACTTCCGATTCGCGTGAGATTTTGGCTGGTGATGTATTTTTTGCTTTCCCTATAGCCGGAAGTACAGGTGATGGTCGTGCCTTTATTCATAATGCGATTGAGCGTGGCGCAGCGGCGATTGTGTATGAAAAGAATGGCGCGGACATTGCACAAGAAATCAGCGTTTCACATTTGGCTGTGGATGGCTTGATTGACCTACTAGGTGCGATTGCTAATCTATGGTACGACAGGCCTGATCAAGATATGTTCAGCGTGGCAGTGACGGGCACGAACGGCAAAACCTCTTGTTCGCAATGGATAGCCAAAGCCTTATCGATGCAAGGCGCGCCTGCTGCTGTGATCGGCACTTTGGGTGTAGGCAATTATCGCGATGGTGTGATTAGTCAGTTGCAAGAAACTGGTTTTACCACGCCGGATGCCTTGCAACTACAAGCGCGTTTGGCTAATTTGAAAAAAAATGGTGCCAAGAGTTTGGCAATTGAAGCGTCTTCGATTGGGATTCATCAAGGTCGTTTAAATGCCTTGCATGTAGACGTGGCTTTGTTCACGAATTTAACCCGCGATCACCTTGATTATCACGGCACGATGGAAGCCTATGCAGCGGCAAAAGAAGCTTTGTTTCAGTGGCAGGGCTTGCAAGCTGGTGTGATCAATGCGGATGATGCTTTTGGGTTGGAATTATTGCAGCGATTAGCAAACGATAAACCAGAACTCAAATTACTAGCCTACAGCATCGATGCTGTAAACGACTCCACGATACCAACGCTGCGAGCTTCGCAATTAAAGACTACGCATATTGGAACACAGTTCTATCTAGAATCAGCTTTTGGTAGCGGCGTGGTGAAGACGCAAATGATAGGGCGCTTTAATGTCAGCAATGTGCTGGGTGTTTTGGGTGTGCTTTTGATGAAAGGCATCGCCTTCGAACGTGCAATCTCTACCATAGAAAAATTGAGCTCAGTTCAAGGACGCATGCAGCAACTTGGTTCTAACGGACAAGCGATGGTCGTGGTGGATTATGCGCATACCCCAGATGCTTTAGAAAAAACTTTGCAAGCTTTGCAGCAAGTAGCGCAAGAGCGTCAAGGGAATTTATGGTGCGTATTTGGTTGCGGTGGTGATCGCGATCCTGGCAAGCGTCCACAGATGGGCAAGATCGCTCAGTTGGCGCAACACGTGGTGGTGACGAGCGATAATCCGCGCACCGAAGATCCCGAAAAAATTGTTCAAGATATTCTTGTAGGTATGAATGGTACACCCAATGCCATCGTTGATCGTGCTAGTGCAATTTTATATGCAGTCAAACATGCGCAATCAAATGATGTGATTTTGATCGCGGGAAAAGGTCATGAAAACTACCAAGATATCAATGGGAAGAAATGGCCATTTTCCGATGAAGAACATGCGCTGTTAGCCTTGGCGACTGTTGCTACGAATAGTGCAATGCGGAGGTCAACTTGATACGCTCATCCTTACATGCATTGCAGAAAGTGGTGGCGAATTCCATCATCACAGCCGATGTGGCTTTCACTGGTTTAAGTACGGATAGCCGCAAGATAGAGCAAGGCAATGTGTTTCTTGCTTTGCGCGGTGAAACTTTTGATGCGCATGATTTTCTGGAGATGGTTGCTGAGTCTGGTGCAGCGGCGGTGATCGTTGAACGTGTGCCCGAGAATTTTTCCATTCCTGCGCTGATCGTACCAGATACCAAGCTGGCATTGGCTGCGATCGCAGCTCATTGGCGTCAACAATTTACTTTGCCAGTCATTGCCGTTACTGGCAGTAATGGTAAGACCACCGTAAAAGAAATGATCGCCTCTATTCTGTTGGCGCAGTACGGCAGCGAGCAAATGATTTCCACCAAAGGAAATTTGAATAATGAAATCGGTGTGCCGCTCACCGTATTCCGTTTGCAAGCACAACATCAAGCAGCGGTATTCGAACTAGGTATGAATCATCCCGGTGAGATCGCGATCTTGAGTGCGATAGCACAAGCGAATGTGGCCTTGGTCAATAACGCTCA
>DLGN01000240.1 GCA_002482715.1 Oxalobacteraceae bacterium UBA7693 | reverse complement strand
CTGATTGAGGATGCCGTTCACCGCGATTTTATCGGCTGCACCCAAGGTCACAGTGAAGGAAGTAGCGCTGCTTGCAGTTGGATTGCTAGTAGCGGCTGTCAGTGTGTAAGAGCCACCTTGGCCAGTGAGGCTTAATTTGGTGACATCGATCGTGCCACCATTCGTGATATCGGTGCCTGTGACGACTAAAACGCCAGTGCTGGCATTGTAGGTCGCGCTGGTAATGCTTGTGGGAACAGCGACTGAGGTAAATGTCCAGGTTGAATTCGAACTAACACCGTCAAAAGAATTGCTGTTGCTATCTTGAAATGCGCCGCTATCTATTAAGACATAGTAACCGGTGTTGCTAGCAAAAGTTGCGGTTGGATTTATTGTGACTTTACTGTTTGCGCCACCTGTGCCGCTACTGAACGTCACTTTGCCAGTGTCATTTGCTACGATAGTTTCCAGAATTGCATTGTCGGACTGACGGTAAATAACAATATTTTTTGCAGCGACTGCGCTAACTGCTGTGCCAAATTCAATGCTGAGATCGTAATTTGCTGGAACATCAATCGCACCCTTGTTTGGAGATACCACACCAGTAAAGTCGAAGGTGTTATCGTCACTAAATTCGTATGCACCTATGTCTGTAGTGCCACCACGACCAAGGCCGCGGGCATCCGTGGTTGGAGCGCCTGTGTTGGTTCCAGCGCTAATTGCTGTGCTACTAGTTGCAATTGCAATAGTTTGGACTGGGCCGCCATTAAACGCCAATGAGCCTAAGGCGCTTCCAAGCGTGGTGATCGTGCCAGTGAGTGAGTTGGTGCCTGTGCCACCAGTACCAATCGTAGTAAGAACGATATTATTACTACCTGACAAGGTAGAGTTATTGGTTGTCCCGATAAAGACATCGGTGTCATTTGAGGTTGCATTGGTGCTTGTGTTATTGGCTATTATGGTGTTTTTTAAGGTTGCAGAAGCTCCGTTTCTTAAATAGAGTCCACCACCACCACTAGAGGCAGCATTCGCACCGGTAAATGCATTACCAACGATCGTCGAATTGATAATCGTATGGACTCCTGATCCCGCAATAGAGATTCCTCCTCCTCCGCCTGCTGCATCGCCAGCTTGACCTGTCGAATTATTGGCAATAGTGACATTGGTTAACGTAGAACTTGTGCTTGCTGCGATGGCAATGCCACCGCCATACCTACCGAGACTATTGCCAGAGTTGCCACTGATGGTACTGTTGCTAATAATGATTTGCGCACCAAAAACATAAGCACCGCCACCGTTTCCACTAGAGAATGACGCGCTTGATGTGTTATTTGATATGGTGCTGTTACTGATGGTTAAGTTCCCACCCGATTGATAAAAAAGAAGACCTGCGCCTGGTTTTGTTGCTACGCTATTAGTGATGACGACATGATCCAATGTTAGTGCGCCGGAGTACATGAAGGTAATTGCGCCACCGCCCCAACCTGAATCACCATTAACTCCTTTACCATTGGTGAGCGTCATGCCGGAAAGGGACAGAGCAGAAGTATTGTTCTTGGTACCACCCGAACCATAGGCGGAAAAAATCCGTGAGTTATTGTTACCACTGATAGTCAACAAGTTCTCGCCAGCACCAATGATAGTTAATGCATCTGCATTGTTAGGTGAGTCAACATCGATTGAGCCACTGGTTAATGTTAAGGTCGCGGCACCACTGGCAAACAAAGCTGGATCAAAAACAATAGTATCGGCTGCCGCATTACCCGTTGCGCTAGTAACAGCAGCACGTAAAGAACCTGCGCCGCTATCATTTAAATTGGTCACTTTAATGGTAGCTAAATCAAAGCCATAGTCTGTTGCAGCGACCACGTTGGCCTCAACTGCACCGCTTTGATATTCCAATACCCAATCACCACTAACACCCGTGTCATTGGTGGATGCGGCAATATCTGCACCTGTTATTTGTGCAAGCTGACTGACAAAATTCGTACCCACTTCACCTTTGGCGACATCGCAGCCATACAATAAAATATCGGCATCTGACGATAATGCTGCACGTATTTTTGCAAAATTCGCTTGGTAATCAACCAAGTTATATGACGATAACATCGTATTGCCGATGACCAAATAACCATCACCACCATGGGATAGTATGTGTACAGCGGTAACATCGACTTTGCCTTGCAAAGCGTCTGCTATTTGTTGTACACCATTTTTTAAGGGGTCCAGGGTGATAACTTCAGCGCCAGGTTTGATATCTTTGAGCAGGCTTTGCCAGTTCGGTACGGTGGTATCGATGAATACAATTTCATTTGCAACGGCAGGTGTGATTGTTGTTTGCGCAGAAGACGCAGATGATAATTGAGTCGAATTAACATGCCCAATGCTTGTCCCATTGGCGTTTTGGTTCAGTTGTGTATTAGTCGAGCTCATTTTCAATTTCCTGTCGCAGTCGGAATAAATTTGGCGGTAATTACGTTGGCACGGCTGCCTGCTGTGTCTTTCCAAAAAGATAGCTGGCTGTATTGTTGAAACAAATCTGGTGGGAGTATGGTGTCACGTGCTTCGAAACTGACTTCAGGCCTGACTTTGTGCAAGCCTCGCATACCTAAGGGCGCGTCGAATTCTGGTGCATCATATTGAATACTGTGGAAGTTATGTTCGAACGGCTCCGCACCAATAAAGTCATAAATTAGCGGTAAAACTTTTTGTGGTGCCTGGGCGAGAAGATCATAGTCGATCAACAACATCGAGGCCGCATGCTCACTATAAAACGCACTTTTCAACGCAGCCCAAGGATAGCCGACCATACGGTTGCGTTGTGCTAGTGTCTCGACTCTACTGTAGACCGTCGCGCGCTCATTATCATCATTAAACAGTCGTGTGATTTCATAGGGATCTGCTGCGTATTTGCGCTCTATGCTGTCCATAATCCATGCCACATTTCGTACGCACGCAATTACTTTAGAATCAGGAAATTGATCCATCAGCATAGGCAGATGTGCAGTCCACATGCGGTTGGTATCAAAGACAACTTTTTTATCACTGTGCTCTGCGTAATATGAGTCAAACAAACCGCGCACTAAACGTTTGCGTTCAGGTTTTGTGATCACTGGGCCGAACTCAGTACCAGCACCAAATTGATGTAGCATGCTGGTATATAGCGCGCCAATCGGACTAGTCATTCCTGCATGGAATTGAGGATTCTGTAAAAGTAAGGCCGCCAACAGGGTAGAGCCAGAGCGAGGTAAACCGGAAATGAAATGGTATTTTGCTTGTGTCATGTTGTTCTTATTCTTTCAAAAATGCTCGGAGTTGTTGAGTTGCATTAGTTAATTCAGTTTGACTGGTATCGATCACGCAATCAGCATTAGTGGGAGCCTCATATGGAGCACCGACTCCAGTCATTTGTAAGTCAGCATTGAGCTTCGCTTTAGCGTATAAACCTTTTACATCGCGTTGCTGGCAGATATGCAATGGGGTGGAGATGTAGCTTTCTACGAAATGGTCTTGCCCAATGATGTCGCGCGCCAGACTTCGTCCTTGTACGCTAGGAGACACCAAAGAAACGATTGCCAATACGCCGTTTTGATTCAATATTTTTGCCATCTCTGCGACACGGCGACCTTGTTCTTCCCGCTCTGCCATGCTAAACCCCAAGTCTTTCGACAGCCCTTGCCTGATATCATCACCGTCAAGTACGCAAACAGGATAGCCTTGGTTTCGCAGATCTTCAGCCAAGGCTTGCGCTAGGGTTGTTTTACCTGCGCCGGATAAACCCGTTAGCCACCAAGTTAACAACTTTTTGTTTTTGATAAGCGTTGAATTTTCCATCTGATTAAAAATAAAACATTTCCTGGAATTTAATTTACTGAAAACATTGTTGTAAAACACACGCTATGTCTCATTTCGACACTCAAAGTTTTGCTTTATACAAAGCAAAATTCATACCATTGCTAAAATTGCTTTTTTCACGCAGAAAGCGTGTGTGGTTCATGTAAATTACACGTAAGATAATTCTTAATGAATCTATTTACATGTTTTTGAGCGCCACTTATGAATCAATAGTAATTTAATTAAATAAGACTTGATAGAAATTTAATGGCTCATTATTGACAGTGATCGGACGGTTGGTCGGAGGTATCACCGGTGCCACCGACCAAAAATGTCGCCCTAGGCTTTGGTGATCAAAGTAATAGTTGTCTTGTGCCAATACAGGGCTAGCTGGCGCTGAAAAAACCAATAACATTGGCGTACGGTATTCAGCGGGCAATCCAGGTCTGGCAATTTCAGTCGCTTCAATTAAACGTAGTTCCACTGTGCCAACTGAGGTATGGACGATAAAGCTGCTATGTAAAAGAGCCTGGGCTTGAACAAAACTTAAAGACATGATTTCTCCGAAAAAGTTTTTGATTAATTGCTGTGCTTGATGTTAGCAATATTTCCATGGACATTGCAAAATATAGAATATATATTTTTCTTTGAACTCACAGCAAGTGATGTGCCAGGATAAAAGATTCCATGGTGATTAAAATTATTGGGAATGGTCTTTGCTTACTATGTTTGAATTGATTTGAAATGAATTAAATCTGGAGTTTTGCACTTGCTAAACCTGATTTCCCCTCTGAATGCGCGTCTTGTTCATGCGAGTGACCAGATTTTTCTGGACATGCTGTATCGCGATAGTCGTGCTGATCTGCTCGCGATACCTCTTGCACCAGCTGCCGTGCAACAGATGATTGCTATGCAGCAGATGAGTCAGGCTATGGGTATAAGAGAAACCTATCCAAATGCACAACATTGGATTTTGCTTTGGGATGGGGAGGCGCTTGGGCGTTTGGTCATCGATATAAATGACATTGACATTCGTTTAATTGACATTGCCGTGATATCTGCGTGGCGTGGAAAAGGCATTGCGACTCAGGTAATCCGGGCTTTGCAAGACTACGCAATCCAACTCGATCGACCGATTAGTCTGGCCGTCCAATGCAATAATGCTGATGCTTTACATGTTTATCGGCGTGCAGGATTTAGTGTGCGCAGCAGCGATACTTTATTTGATCAAATGGCTTGGCATCCTGCATCAGTTGACATGCCGCTTGGATAATCCCAAATAACAAGAGATTTCAGTTTATGTCCATATGTCCTTACTTGAAATTACCCTTCTCGTTTGATGTTGCGAAACTTCAGCATGATCTTGCGCTGGCGGTGCGGTCACCTT